>NZ_JANFQH010000003.1:0-94468 GCF_024436295.1 Megasphaera sp. SC8-1
TCGTGGTTCGTTTGTCGTTCATCGTTTGTCGAAGATTCACACAAATACTGAATAAGGCTATTCACAGGATTCAGGCGGGCCGCCGACTATGGCGGCCCCTACATCGATGAACGGCCTACGATGAACGATTTCTTACGGTTTATCAAATAAATATTCTTCGCGGCCGACGACTTTGCCGTTCTTCATGTAGACGCGGGGGACGCGGCGCGAGATGTCGCACATGATTTCGTAGTTGATGGTGCCGCAGGCGGCGGCGATTTCTTCGATGGGGATGAAGCTGTCGCCTTGGCGGCCGAAGAGAACGACTTCGTCACCGGCATGAACATTGGCTTCGCCGCTGACATCGATCATGCATTGGTCCATGCAGATGGCGCCGACCTGGGGGACGCGGTGGCCATGATAGAGGACGTCGACTTTCCCCGACAGGATGCGCGAATAGCCATCGGCATAACCGACAGGCAGGGTCGCGATTTTCCGGCGCGACGGTGCCGTATAATGGCGGCCATAGCTGACCGTCGCCCCGGCGTCGATGAGTTTGACATGGGCAATGCAGCAGCGCAGGGACATGACCGGCCGCAGGTCATAGGGTTTGATATCGACATCCGGCGACGGTTCGCAGCCGTACATGATGATGCCCGGCCGGACCATGTCACAATAGTATTCCGGCAGTTCCAGGGCAGCCGCACTGTTGCAGCAGTGGCGCAGAGCGATGTGGATGCCTTCTTCTTCCATGCGCTTGCACATCCAGCGGAAGTGGCCGTACTGTTCGCGCGTAAAGGTCTTGTCCTTGATATCGGAGACGGCAAAATGAGTGAACATGCCGCGGATCTCGATGTTGGGCAGGGCGGCGATGGCCTTGATTTCAGAGACGCTAAATTCATTGACCTGGAAACCGACGCGGCTCATGCCCGTATCGACGGCGATGTGGACGCGCAAGGTCTTGCCCAGGCGCTGGGCTTCCTGCGAGAAAAATTCAGCGTTCTTCAAGTTGAAGACGGCCGGTTCGATGTCATAGGTCAGGAGTTCTTCCGTCCGCCGGGCATCGGTATGGCCGAGGATGAAGATTTCCTTGTCGATATGCGCGTAGCGGCGAAGTTCGACGGCTTCGTCCAGGCTGGATACGGCAAAACAATCGGCGCCGTTTTCGGCAAAGGTCTTGGCCAGTTCGACGCTGCCGTGACCGTAGGCATTGGCCTTGACGACGGCGGCAATCTTGACGTCAGGACCGACGTGTTTGCGGATCTGGCGCATATTGTGAGCGGCTGCGTCCAGGTCGATCTGGGCCCAGACGGCGCGGCGCGTAAAATTCATGGTACTTTCATATGCATTCATCGTTATCGCCTTCCTATAGGGAATGTCATTTACATTTCACTATCATAGCACAGCCCTTATAGGCCGTCAATCAACCGGCACAGGCCGTCCATGACCTTTTCTTCCCAAATATAATTGCGGCTGAACTGACCGGCACTGCGCGGGTCGTCGTCTTCGGCCAGGGCCTCCCCATTCATGACATAGGCAAAGCCGCTTCCCGTCCCGGGACGGATGAAAAGGCCCGATAAGAGGCCAAAGGCCTGGCCTGTATGGCCCCATAAATCGATGGCCTTTGTCCGGCAGCAGCGGGCCGGCCCTCTGCCGTCGACGAAGAACTCGCCCAGGCCATAGGTCAGCAGGGTCTGGCCGCACGTATCGCCATTGTGGCCATCATAGGTCCATTGCAGGCTGAACATGGCCTGGAGCGAAGCGGGCCGGAGGACCTGCCGCCCGGCGTAACGGCCGTCGTGAAGAAGCATCGCCAGGACGTGGCCCAATTCTTCCAGGGACAGGCGCAGGCCGCCTTGGGGAGAAAAAATCGTCGCATTGGTCCCAGGCTGATAACCGGCCAGGTCGTAAGTCTGACAGACGTCCTGGGCATAGGGATTCTGCAAGGACAGGGTCTCCCTTGGCGGCTGGACACCGCCAAAATCGTCCATAATTCCCTGCCAGGGGCCTTTTTCCTCCCACCGGCCCTGTCTATCCTGCTTGCGGTAAATCGTCCCTAAGCGGGCGAACTCAGGCGCTTCCAGGTTGCCCGGCACGTAATCAGCCCGGCATGCCAGGTCCTTCAGGATATGGGTCTTCTGATACTGGTCGAAACGCTGGCCCGTCACGGCTTCGATGACCGTCCCCAAGAGGCCGTAGTTGAGGTTGCAATAGGTGAAATAGGCGCCCGGTGCCTGTCCGGCCGGCGCGAAATGGGCGCCGCCTTCCCAATAGGGACTGCCTGGCGTAAAGAAGGCCCGGACGCTGACGGATGGCGGGATACTGTAGACTTTGCCGTCGCGCAGGCCCGACGTATGAGAAGCCAGGCTGCGGAGCGTAATGGGCATGTCGGGATACGACGGATGGCGCAGGCGAAAGCCGAGGTACTCGCTGACATCCTCGTCGAGGGACAGCTTCCCTGCTTCGGCGAGCTGCATAATCGTAAAGACCGTGAACATCTTGGAGACGGACGCCATGCGGAAACGGCTGTCTTCCGTCATGGGCCTGGTCTGTGCCCCGGCCATGCGGCGGACACCGCCGGCAAAGCGGTAGACCTCACGGCCGCCGGCATAGGCCAGGACGGCCAGGCCGGGCACGCAGGTCCCGCTGTCGCCAATAAGGGAGGCAAAATAGCCATCCCAATCCCTTCGCTTCATAATAGCTCCTTTCGGGTGCAAAAAAGGACTTGTCGTCGTACGACAAGCCCTTTTGAGTTTGAAGTTGTTTCTTACCCTTTATAATTTTCCGGATAGATCGTGATGTCGTAGTGGTTCTTGTCCCATTCGTGGGTAATCTGGTGTTTATACGGCGACAAGGCGTTGATGAGGACTTCGTAGGCTTTGGTGCCCTGGTAGATGCCATCATCGGAGATGTCGACTTTATAACCATTTTCATGGGAATAGATACCGCTGGCGTGGTAACCGCTTTCGGCACCGCCGGTAATGACGAAGGAAATGCCGGCCTGGCGGGCTTCCGTATTCAGACGGTCCAGGAAGGCGATGGTCGAGCTCTGGAAATGAGCCGTATCGGTCGTCCAGTTGCTGTCCCACGGCGTATCCATGCCTTCAGTGCTGCTCCACTTGCGCAGGTTGCTCTTGCCGAAATCACGGCGGTACGCATAGGCGTCGGCAATGGCCGCATCATACGAGTCATGCTGGTACTGATACTGGTACTGGTCTTCATATTTCTGACGGTTCCAGGCCGTGACCGGCGTAGCCATGTGCTGCGATTCGGCATAGTGGTACTTGACAGTGTCGGGCGTAATCGTCCCGGGGTTGTCGATATTAGAAAAGGCCGATGCCGGAATCAGGGCGTGGACGCGGTCCCGAAGGCGGTCACCGATCTTATCGGAGTTTTTATTTTCAGTGGTTTTATCTTTCTTTTTGGCTTTGTCCTGTGCCTGTACCTGAGCCATGGCAGCGACGGCCGGAGATACGGTTTCCGCATCTTTGACCTGTGCAGCCGAAGCCGTGACGGTTCCCATAAGACAGCAGAGAAACAGAATGGTAATGATAGACTTCTTCATTAAATTCCCCCTTAAAATACTGAAATTATGTGTATGACATTTACTTGTTTTCACGAACAACATTTCAATTATATCATATTCAGGGGAATTTGAAAAGTCCAGTTACGAACCCAGGAGCTCGCGCTGCTCGATTTCCTGGGCCGCTGCTTCATCCTGGTCAGCTCTCTTCGTATCGCCTAACTTGCGCCAGACCTGGCTGCGCAGGCGATAGCCGTCTTCATAGGGCTTGATGGCCAGGGCCTGGCTCAGGTACTGCACCGCCCGCCGGTAGTCGCCCTGGTCTATGGCCAGTTGGCCCAGACTGTCGTAGACGGCCAGCTTATCGTCATCATCTGTCGCCAGGCGGATGGACTGGTCGTAGTCCCGTTTGGCCAGGTCGAATTGTTTCAAGTGGCGGTAACATTCGCCGCGGTTGTTGTAATCCATAGCCGTTTCCTTCAGTGCCAGGGCTCTGGTCAAGTCGGCAATGGCCAGCTCATCCTGACCCATCTTGGCATAGACCAGGCCCCGTTCGGAATAGACCCGGCTGTCGTCGGGATGGCGTTTCACCGCTTCCTGGAGCAGGGCCAGGGACTGGTCATAGAAACCGGCTTCTTCGGCGACGGACCCGGCCAGGAAGTAATCGCCGCGGTGCATGAGTTCGTACATGACGCCGACATGGCGGCTCCGATCGGCCAATTTCTTATCGCCTTTCTTTTCATAGACCAGGCTTTCGAGGAAATAATTATGCGGGAAGGCCGGCGCCAGCTTTTCACCCTGCTTGAGGTCGGCCAGGGCTTTGTCGTAGGCTTCTATGGCCGTATAGGCCCGGGCCCGATTGAAATACATCAGTCCCTGCAGGTGATCCCCGTTCTGGCTCAGGGACAAGGCCTTGGTATAATCGTTGACGGCCAGCTGGTATTCTTTACGCTGTTCATAGATAGCGCCGCGGTTGAAATAATGGAAGGCTGCGCCCGGTTCCAGGGAAATGGCCTTGTCACAATCGGCCAGGGCCTGGTCATAGCGTCCCAAAAGGGCGTAAATGGCGCTGCGGCGGTCGTAGGCATCGGCATCGCCGGGATGGGCTTCGATCTGGCCGTTGACGATCTGCAGGGCCTTGTCATAATCCTTGGCCCGGACGGCCTGCAACAGGTCGCTTTTCCCATCGGTCTGCAAGGCGATGGCTCCTCCGCCCGCGCCTTCCGGTATCTTCTCATCGTTAGCCAGGGACAGGCAGGGAACGGCCAAAAAGCATGAAATCAGCCCGGCTAAGATACATTCTTTCCATCGTCTCATAACGAGCCCCCTATCTTTCGGAATTTGCTTTACTTTATAAATTTCGACACAGGCCCGCCAAAATCCTGCTAACAAATGAAAATAATATGCTATAATGAAGAAAAAATGTAAGGAGAAATATGCATGCAAATATTCAAAGGCAAGGAAAAATCTAAAAAACAGCTGCTAACCCTGGCTTTGATGGGGTTGATGTGTATAGGAGGCAATGCCATGGCCACCCAGGTAAACGTCGACTCGGCGACGAAAGACATGCCGGGAAAAGTAGAAAGCACGAAGCTATCCGTGCCGGTAAAGACACCGGTCATCAATCAGATTTCCGATGTCGTATATGAACAAGTCCCCATGCGGGGCTACCCCAACGTGGCCATGAAGATGGACATCCTTCAGCCGAAATCAGCTGCGAAACTGCCTGCCATCGTTTATGTCACAGGCGGCGGCTTCATCAACGCCAATAAGGACAATGGCATCCAGCTCCGCATGCACCTGGCCGAAGCGGGCTATGTCGTCGCTTCCATCCAGTACCGTGTCGCACCGACGGCCCGCTTCCCGGAACCCCTGGAAGATGTGAAGGCCTCTATCCGCTATTTGAAAGCCCATGCAGACCAATTCGGCATCGACCCGGAACGAATCGGCATCATCGGCGGCAGTGCCGGCGGCTATCTCACGGCGATGGCGGCGACGACCAGCGGCACGAAAACCTTCGACAAAGGCGATAATCTCCAGGTCGGCAGCGACGTCAAAGCCGCCGTCGACCTCTACGGACTCTCTGACCTGACCCGCATCGGCGATGACTATAATGATTCCGTGAAAAAAGCCCACCGATCGGCCGGCGCCACCGAAGCCCTTTGGGTGAACGGCTCTGCCGTATTCGGCGGCCACGACGGCGGCATCCTGGCCAATCCGGAAGGCGCCCAAAAGGCCAACCCCATCACGTACATTTCTCAGACCAGTGCGCCCCTGCTGCTCATGCACGGCACGAATGACACCGTCGTTTCCCCGAGCCAGACGGACCTGCTCTTCCAGGCCCTCCAGAAACATCATGTCCCGTCAAAACGCTACCTGGTAGAAGGCGCGGCCCATGGCGGCATCTACTGGAACCAAAAAGAAGTACTCGATATCATCACGACCTTCTTCGATTCGTATTTGAAAAAATAGAAAAGAGGCTGTCGCACGTGCGACAGCCTCTTTTCTTATGCTATTTCTGGCAGCACGGAGGCAGTTTCGAGTTGCCTCCCGTTTTTGTTTTGCTGCTGGATGAGCAGCTGCCGGAGCAATGGCTGCAGCAGCTGGTGGTTCCGTTGAACAGACCACGGATATGATGGATGAAGTACGCTACGGCCATGAGGACGACGATAGCGACGATAATGGTTGCAGGACTCATAGATATACCTCCTCCCGGGATTAGCAAATTAGCGATTATTAGTTGTGAGAGCAACCTCTCCGGCCCTTTGGGCCACCTCCCCTATGAGGGGAGGCAGGCCACTAACATTATACGTTATGGAAGGGGTTGTTTCAAGGCTTAGGCGCCGAGGCCGGCCATGAGGGCCAGGTGATAGGTGACGAAGGCCAGGACGTACGAGAGGACGAGGCACATGCCGTTGCTGGCGAGGAGCATTTTCCACGAGCCAGTTTCACGTTTGATAACAGCCATAGCCGCTACGCAAGGCATGTAGAGCAAGACGAAGACCATGAGCGAAAGAGCAACGGCCTGGTTGAAGTCCGGGTCATCTCGGAGGTAAGCGACGATGCCCGATTCATGAGTATCGTCCCCGCCGACGCTGTAAATCGTACCCAGCGTGGAGACCATGACTTCTTTAGCTGCGGTGCAGGCGATAAGGCCTACGCCGATTTTCCAGTCGAAGCCGAGCGGTGCGATGACCGGTTCTACGAAGTGACCGAGGCGGGCCGCATAGGACTGTTCCAATTTTTCAGCATTCTGCTGATCTTCGAGCTTAGACGTTTCGTCGTCCGCATCGGCTTTGGCATCGAAGAGCGGCAGAGCCTGGGCGAAGACGGCCGGATTCTGTTCCTGGAGATCGGCGAAGCTCTGCGGGTATTTGCCCATGAAGAGGTTATCTTCTGCATTTTCAGAGTCTTTGACCTGGTCTTCAACGGAGCTCAAGGCAGCAGCCGGGTTCAAGGCGTTGCCCGTATCGGCTTCGTTTTCATCGGCTTCGTCAGCGGCTTCATCGGCGGCGGCGACCATGGATTCATACATCTCATTCAAGGCGTCATTGTCTTCGATAGCGCTGAGGCCATAGGACTGGAGGATGTCAGCCTGTTTCTGTTCCATTTCGGCTGTGACCTGATCTTTAGCGGCATCGAAATCCTGGGAATAATCGACATCCACCGGGTAAGCTGTGAGGAACCAAACCAGGACAGAGGCACCGAGGATGAAGGTACCGGCTTTCTTGAGGTACAAGACCGTGCGTTCCCACATGTGCATGAGGACGCCTTTCAAGGTCGGAATGTGATACGGCGGCATTTCCATGACGAACGGTTCCTGTTCCCCTTTAAAGGTCGTGTGACGGAGGACCAGGGCGACGCAGATGGAAATAACGATGCCTAAGAGGTAAATGCCGAAGAGGACTGTACCGCCGTGGCCGGAAGCGCCGAAGAAAGCAGCGATGAGCAGGGTGTATACGGGCAGGCGGGCGCCGCAGCTCATGAACGGGCAGGCCAGGATCGTGACCAGACGGTCTTTTTCGTTATCCAAGGTACGAGCGGCCATGATGCCCGGTACGTTGCAGCCAAAGCCGAGGATCATCGGGATAAAGGACTTGCCGTGCAGCCCCAGGGCACGCATGGCGCGGTCGATGAGGAAAGCGGCGCGGGCCATATAGCCCGTATCTTCGAGAAGGCTGATGAATAAATACAAGAGGACGATAAGCGGGACGAAGGACAGGACGGAGCCGACACCACCGATGACGCCGTCGACGACGAGAGACCGGAGCTGTTCATCTTCGATGACATCACTGCACCAGTCGCCGAGCATGGAAAAGCCCGTATCGAGCCATCCCTGCGGGTAAGCGCCAACGTTGATGACGACGACGAACATGAGCCACATGAGGGCCAGGAAAATAGGAATCCCTAAATAGCGATGAGTCAAGACACTGTCGATCTTATCGGATAAGGAGTCGCTGGAACCGACATTAATAATCGATTTATTAAATACGTCTGTTGCGAATTGATATCGGCATTGAGCGAAATAAAAATCCAAATCAATCTTGCTGGTCAGAGAATCGCGCAGGGTCGAAGCCAGGGCCAGGATGGACTGGGTGCCTTCCATGGCACGGACTTTTTCGACGGCATCAGAGTCGTTCTCCAAGAGCTTGACAGCCAGCCAGCGGACCGGATATTTGATGATGCCCATTTTTTCGATGGCATCGGTCAAATTGGCGATAGCCGGTTCGACGTCGGGACCATAATCGACTTTGGCATTGACCAGGTCCTTCGTCTGCGTGCCGGAAATGGCGTCGAGCAATTCTTTCGTGCCGATGTTCTTGCTGCCGACAAGGGGCACGACGACGGCGCCGAGCTGCTGTCCCAGTTTCTTGAAGTCGATTTTGATGCCCATGCGGTCGGCAATGTCCATCATGTTCAGGGCGATGACCATGGGCCGGCCCAGTTCGACAAGCTGTGCCGCCAGATATAAGTTACGTTCCAGGTTGGACGCATCGAGGACGTTGACGATGATGTCCGGTTTTTCATTGATGATGACGTTACGGGCGACGACTTCGTCCAGGGACCGCGCCGTCAGGCTATATGTACCCGGCAGGTCGACGAAGAGCAGGTCCTTGCCGTTGAAGGTGCGATGGCCTTCTTTCTTTTCGACAGTAACGCCAGGATAGTTGCCGACGTGCTGTTTGGCGCCGGTAATGTTGTTAAAAATCGTCGTTTTACCGCAGTTCGGATTGCCGGCCAGGGCAATCTTGATTTTTGCTGCATTTTCCATGACTACTATGTACCCCCTTTATGATTCAACAGCGACGGAAATCATGGCCGCTTCATTCATACGCAATGCCAGTGCGCACCCTTTGACTTTGACTTCGACAGGGTCTCCAAGCGGGGCCTTTTTGAAGACCGTAATGTGCGAGCCCTTGACGACGCCCATGTCGACGAGGCGGTGCTGGATGTTCCCCCGCCCTTCTAAGGCTTCGACGACGCCCGACTGGCCGACTTTCATGTCGGCTAATGAAACAATTTTCATGACTAACTCCCCTTTTCTGGCCCTCAGACGGCTTCTTCCGTCCGGGCGGCTAATATGCTCTTCAGCGCGTTCGAGCTGCTCGTATGGGAACGGACGACTTCGACGTTCTTGCGCTGCGCTTCCTTGATGGCGCAGCGGACCATACTGTGGCTCACGGTACTGGTAAATAACACGACAAGATCCGGCGATCCGATTTTCGACTTGAAATCGCTCGGTACTTGTGTAAAGACTTTGGCCTTATAATCGTATTCTTTGCAGATACGCTTATAACGACAAACCATACAATCATTTCCACCTACGATGACGACACTCATTTACCTCGCTCCTTTCAGCTCCGTAAATAATACTCACACATCCCTTCTTTTATGATAATATATTTCATTACCAAAAACATTATATATTTTTTCACATAGTCTGTCAATAGATGTTATTGAAATTCATTTATAAAAAAGGGACTTGTCGTTTTGCGACAAGTCCCTTTTTAGGGGCGCCCGTTCACGCCAATCCGTTCACAGACAGCTTACATATACCTGACGGGCTCGCCACATGCGAGCCCCTACAAATCATGGGCATGGGCGAGCCCTTACTATGCGGAACGGCGGATGGTCCGGGCCGGTTTGAGGATGCGGACGCTGTTGAGGACGACGGCCAGGGTGGCTGTGTTATGGATTACAGCGGCCCAGAGGGGGCTGATCTTCCCTAAGGCGCCGAGGAGCATGGCTGCCGAGTTGACTACGATGGTAGCCGTAAAGTTCTGGTTGATGGCCCGCATCGTTTCCCGCCCGATGTACAGGGCATCGTACAGTTTCGACGGGTCTTCAGAGCGGATGGTGATGGCTGCCGATTCAGCGGCGATGTCCGTCTTGTTGCCGCCGAGGCTGACGCCGATATCGGCAAAGGCCAGGGCCGGCGCATCGTTGATGCCGTCACCGACCATCATGACGTTGCCCCGCTTCTGCATTTTCATGACGTAATTGGCCTTGTCTTCCGGCAGGATTTCGGCATGATACGAGTCGATATCCATGTCGCGGGCGACTTCGGCGGCGACATCCTTGGAATCCCCCGTGAGCATGACGACTTCGTCGATGCCCAGGCGGCGCATGCGGTTCAAGGTCTTCTTCATGCCCGGACGGACCGGGTCCTGGATGACCAAAAAGCCGAGATACCGGCCATTGCGGGCGATGTACAAGAGGTTCTTGCCCCACGTCTTGTTGTCCGTGGCCGGCATGCCTTCTACGCCTTCTTCGGTCATGAAGCGGCGGCTGCCGACGAGGACGTCCCCGCCTTCGTAGCCTTCAAAGTCCGGCACGGCAGCTTTCATGCCGCGGGCGACGACCGTTTCCGACGAAGCGTGCGGCGGCGTCTGCCAGCCCTGGGCATTGACGTATTTCTGGACGGCTACAGCCAGCGGATGGACGGAGTGCATTTCTGCCGAAGCGGCCAGGAGGATCATTTCTTTATCATCGACGCCTTCGACCGTTTCGATATGGTCGATCTGCGGAACGCCCATGGTGATGGTCCCGGTCTTATCGAGGACGACCGTGTCGATATCGGCCAGGTTTTCGATGTAGTTGCCGCCCTTGATGAGGATCCCCTTGCGGGCTGCCACGCCGATGGCGGCCGAGATGGCCGTTGCCGTCGACAATTTCAGGCCGCACGAGAAGTCGATGAACAAGAGATTGAGGACGCGCTGCCAGTCCTTGGTCGCCCCGTAGACGATGGCTGCGCCGATGAAGGAGATAGGAACCAGGAGATTGGCCATCTTATCGGCAAAGTTCTGGACCGGTGCCCGGCGGGTCTGAGCTTCTTCGACGAGGTGGATGATCTGGGCCAGGGACGTATCGGCGCCGACCTTCTCGACGCGGATGACCAGGTCGCCCGCTTCGATGACGCTACCGGCATAGACCGGCGATTTTTCCTGCTTGATGGCCGGGTTCGATTCGCCCGTAATGGACGCCTGGTTGACGGCGGCATTGCCGCTGACGACGCTGCCGTCGACACAGATCTTTTCGCCCAGGTGGACGGCGATGAGGTCGCCCCGCTTCAGCGATTCGACGGGGACCTTGCGTTCATGGCCGTTTTCGACGAGCCAGACGTCGCGCTGGTCTAGTTTGAGCAGGCCCGAAATCTGACGGCGTGCCTTTTCGGCGGCGTATTCGGTCATCATTTCGGCGCCGTTCGACAGGGCCAGGAGGGTCAGGCTCGATTCGGGCTTGCCGGCCAGGACGGACGCAGCGACAGCCGTCGCCGTCAGCGTGTCGGCATTGGCCTGATGGTCTTTTACGAGGCCCAGGATGCCGTTCTTAATGTAACGGCGTGCAATATATAAGGTAAATAATTGGCGAAACAAGAGGATCGACCCGTAAAATTCCGGATTAACCTTGCGCAGGATGTTCATGGCGATGAAGCCGCCGACGGAGATAATCGCTTCCCGGCGGTACGTGGCGACGTCCATATCGTCGTTCTTGGCTTCTTTCTTGCGGCCATATTTTTCTTCAAAAGCGCGGACGAAGAGCTGGAGCGCCCGCAGGTCCAGCCGTCCCATATAGTAGACAGTGACCTTCTTTTCTTCGACAACAGCTGAGACGATGCCCCGGACCTGGCGGAGCTTGACACTCAGGACAGGCCGCAGGCGGCTGGGGAGCTCGCTGTTCAGGAAGATCGTATTGCGCATGTACATGACTTAACGCCTCCTCAATAAAGACAGGGCCCACCACAGCATCTGCGGTCCTGTCGGGCGTTGACCCAGGAATACGGTCTTCCGCAGGCCGCGAAGGGTCAGGACTACGGCGATCAGGGTCCGCAAATCCAGGAAGGCCTTGCTTTTCCGAAAAATAGCCTGACTGAAGACGTCGGCCGTATCCTGGACAGCCTTCAAATACGTCGCCGATTCCGCTTTCCCGGCTTCAGCCTGTCCGGCATCGCAGACGGCACCGACAAGGCCTTCTACGGCATTTGGAAAGAGGCGGAAGCGGAAAAAGTTTTCCAATTTATCCAAGGTCCCTTCGCTATGGGCGAAGACCAAGATGCTGCCCGTAACGGCGCTGACCTGGACGAACTGGACATCCGGCAGGGTGCTGACTTTTTCTTCGATCAATTTAGCCAATTCCGCATTGCCAACGAGGGCGGCCGCACGGTAACGGCGGCGTCCTTTCAAGACAGAAACGCAGGCAAAATGGGGCACAGCAGCGGCAGGCTTTGCCGCCTGGACCTGAGACCGGCATACACCGGCGGGCGCAGCTGCGGCAGCCGCTTTGCCCTTCTTATTGTGGAACATATCGTATACGGCTTTGCCAATCGACGTGCCCACCATAAAACCTGAGGCATAAGACATAATTACCTTCTCCTTTCAACGTGGCTCATGATATAATTTTCTACCCGGACGAGTTCCCGGTTGGCCCGCAGGACCTGCGGACGATACGTGATCAAGACAGAACCCGTGAGGACATTGACATCGACTTTATCGATTTCTTTATAGCTGGCAATGTAGGCATAGACCTTGCGGCCCAAATCAGCATTGCCGACGAGTTTCTTGCTGTACAGGCGGATACGGCCCGGCAAGTAAGACGAAATAGTAACAGATCTCATGATGAGGTCCCATTTCGACGTCGGAATAATCATACAAGCAGTCCTTCCTGTTTTTTTCCTAAAAAAAAGAAGCCGTCATCCAAGACGGCCTCTTCTTGAGTTTGAAGTTTGTAGTTTTTAGTTTTCAGCAAGTGAAAACGCAAAGGCCTTCACTACAAACTTATTTCGCCTGTGCGGCTTCCTGGGCTGCAATCATGTCTTCCAATTCTTCTTTCTGACGCTGCAATTCAGCCAGGGGAACCGACGCGGTCATAGCACCGGCAGCCGGCTGCTGCAGAGCCATGAGCTGCTGTTCCCGTTCAGACATCAATTTGTAACCGAAGACGCCGGCGACGACACCGATACCTAAGCCAATCCAAAAATCTGTATTCTGAAACATACGACACATCTCCCTTTAAAATATTGATATTCATTTACAGCTATTATTATAAAGTGCTTTTCTTCACGTGTCAATAGTACTTATCAATTTCATTAGTGCATTTTGTTATTATTGCAAACATAAAATCATCCTATATCGCCTGATTGCGCTATGTTACTGGGTTCCCCATTTATTTTCCCGGCCGGATTTGCTATAATATAGAAATACTTCCAGGTATAGAAACTGTAAATTATGAAATTGTATCTTAATATTTTGAAAGGTGTGACTTTCTTGTTCAACAAGTCTCTCTTAAAATCCGTTCAGTCTGCCATTGCCGAACACCCGGACAAGCGGGTTTTATCGCTTTCATTTGAAAATAAAAAGTATTTCATCAAACGCCGCAGGGGCAACGGCCGCAATGCCTTTGCCAAACAGAACCCGTCTGCCGCGTTCTGGTGCGAAGCCTATAAGATCATGACCGTCAACGCCCGCCTGCGCCTGGCGCCGAAACTGGTCCTCCTGGATGAAGACTTCTTCGTCATGGAAGCGGCCGGCAAGACCCTGCAGGGCGTCGCCAAAGAAGCAGAATATGCCGACGTCCGCCAGGAGGCCTTTGAAAAAGCCGGCCAGGGCCTGGCCCGTCTCCACGCCGCCGGACTGCACCACGGCCGGCCGGCCCTGCGGGACATCGCCTACGACCGGGAAGACGGGACGATTACCCTCCTCGATTGGGAAAACGAAAAGAAATTCGTCGACGCGCCGGCACCGGTCCTGGACCTGTTCCTCTTCCTGCACAGCTGTTTCCGCGAAGAATGGCCGGACAACGCCCTCATCGATGCGGCTGTCGCCGGTTATGGCAGCGTCGAAGGCAGCGACCAGGTCTTCATGGCGCTGAAAGCCTTCATCGCAGACCACCACACCCTCTTCGCGGTGTGTCACGCCCTGACCCCCTTCGGCTGGATCGACGTCGTCTCCGTAGACAAGGCCAAAGCCTATATCGCCGCCTTATAAGACAGAAAAGGCCGCCGCACAGCGGATGTAGCCGCCAGGCAATTCCTCGGCGGCTTTTTTCATCTGCAGGGCCAGGAGGATGGGCAGCAGGTCGGCGACGGCCAGGCCCGTCTTTTCCAGGAGCTCGCTCACCGGCGCCGCCCGGTCGAAGGGGATGACGTCGATGACGGCCTGTTCAGCCGGGCTCAGGCTGGGTGCTGCTGCCTCAGCGACGGTTTCCGGTCCCTGCCAGCCGCGGCGGCGAAATTCCCGGATTACATCGTCGACGCAGGTCAAGGGAATGGCGCCGAGCTGCAAGAGGTGGTTCGTCCCGCGGCTGGTCTCGGAAAAGACACTGCCCGGCATGGCAAAGACGTCGCGCCCTTCGTCGAGGGCCAGGTCGGCCGTAATCAGGGAGCCGCTGCGCAGGGCTGCTTCGACGACGATCGTCGCCGCCGCCATGCCGGCGATGATTCGGTTCCGGGCCGGGAAATTCCGGGACAGCGGCTCGACGCCAAAGGCATACTCGGAAATGACGGCGCCGCCGTTCTCGACGACCTGCCGGAACAGGGCCTTGTTTTCCCTGGGATAAGTCCGGTCCAGGCCGTTGGCAGCGACGACGACGGTCCGCCCCTTCCCCTTCAGGGCGCCCCGGTGGGCCCGCGTGTCGATGCCCCGGGCACCGCCGCTGATGATGGTAAAGCCCTGGGCCGCCAGTTCGGCAGCCAGTGACTCCGCCGCGTTCAGGCCGTAAGGGCTGGCCTTGCGCGAGCCGACGATGGCGAGGCTGCTGCTGTCGCGGCCCATCGTTCCCTGACAGAAGAGGACCAGCGGCGGCTGGGCGGTGAAGGGCAGCCACGCCGGATAGTCGTCATCCCACAGGGCCAGGGGCCGGACGCCATAGAAATCCAGCTGATGCTGGAATCGGTCCCAGTCAAAAACGTTTCGTTCTTGTCTGAGCTGGGAAAATATCTTGGCCGGGATTCCCGTCCGGCGCCGCAAATCCTCATCCCAGACGGCTTCCCAGGCCCGGCGCGGCGAGCGGCAGACGTCGAGGAGGGCCTGCAGGCGGCGGCTGCCGCAGCCCTTGAGGGACTGGAGGGCCGCGGCGTACATCGTTTCATGGTTCACAGTCTTCCCTCCTTCATGGCTGCTGCATCTTATTGCGGTAACTGATGGCTTCGGCGACGTGTTCCTTGGCGATGACCGGCTCTTTGGCCAGGTCGGCGATGGTCTGGGACACTTTGATGATCCGATCGTAGCTGCGGGCGCTGAGGCGCAGGACGTCGAAGGCTTCGCGCAGCAGCTGCTGGGCTGCTTCGGTCAATTGGCACGTCGCCCGTATCTCCCGGTGGCCCATGTGGGCGTTGCAGGTGCAGCCATAGGGCGCCAGGCGCTCCTGCTGGCGACGGCGCGCCGACAGGACCCGCGAGCGGATGGCTGCCGACGATTCGGCTTTCCGCCGGGTTATCAGTTCCTGGTACGCCGGCCGCTCGACGCGGACGTGGAGGTCGATGCGGTCCAACAGGGGGCCGGAAATCTTATGGGTGTAGCGGCGTATCTCGCTTTCTGAACAAATACAGCCTTCATCGAAGCCGTAACGGCCGCAGGGACAGGGATTCATGGCGGCTACCAGGACGAAGCGCGACGGATAGGACAGAGCCGCCTGGACACGGGCGATATGGACGACACCGTCTTCCAGGGGCTGGCGCAGGACTTCCAGGACCGACCGGGGAAATTCCGGCAGTTCGTCGAGGAAGAGGACGCCGTGATGACTGAGGGTCACTTCGCCCGGCTTGGGGATGGACCCGCCGCCGACGAGGCCGGCCATGGAAATGGTATGATGCGGGCTGCGGAAGGGCCGCTGCTGCAGGAGACGGCCCTTCCCGAGGAGACCGGCGACGCTGTAGATTTTGGTCACTTCCAGGGCCTCGGCTTCATTCATGGGCGGCAGGATCGTCGGGATGCGCTTGGCCAGCATGGTCTTGCCGCTCCCGGGCGGTCCGATCATGAGGACGTTATGGCCGCCGGCCGCAGCGATTTCCAGGACCCGTTTGGCTTCGGCCTGGCCCTGGACTTCGGAAAAATCGACGTCGTAATCGGGCAGGTCCGGGTCCGGCAGTGCGGCCCGGGCGGCCTCTAACGCCTTCTCGCCCGTCAAATGGCCGGCGACGTCGCAGAGAGTCCCGACGCCATAGACCGTAAGGTCCGGGCAGAGCAGGGCTTCGGCGGCATTGTCCCGGCTGACGAAGACCGTCTTCATCCCCTGGGCCGCCCCTTCCAGGACCATGGGCAGGATGCCGTTCACCGGGCGGATGCGACCGTCCAGGGCCAGTTCACCCAGGAAGAGGCAGTTTTCGCAGACCTCTTCGGGAATCTGGCCGCTCGACACGAGGATGGCCACGGCCAGGCTCAGGTCGAGACCGGCCGTATCCTTCTTGAGGTCGGCCGGCGCCAGGTTGACCGTCAGGCGGCGCATGGGAAATTCATAGCCGCTGTTCTTGACGGCTGCCCGGACCCGCTCTTTGGCCTCTTTCACCGACGTCGCGGCCAAACCGACCAGGTCGAACGACGGCAGACCGTTGGAGATGTCCGTCTCGACGGCGATGACATGGCCGTTCAGGCCCAACGTCGCCGCCCCGTAGATACGCGCGAACACAGCCTCACCGCCTTTCTGCCTGGAAGGCGTGGACGAGGTGGCGGATAACGGGTTCCCCCTGGTCATCGGGCCAGACCTCGATGACATCGAACCGGCACGGCCGCTCCCAAAGATCGAACTGGGCCAGGTAGGCCGAGGCAACGCGGGTGATCTTGCGGCGCTTGTTCCGTTCCACGGCCTCACAGGGCAGGCCGTAAGCGGCCGTCGTCCGCGTCTTGACCTCGATGAAGACCAAGGTATGGCCGTCTTCGGCGATGAGGTCGATTTCCCCCAGGCGGTTGCGGTAATTGCAGCAGCGCACGTGATAGCCCTTCTCGTGGCGCACATAAGCCAGCGCCGCCTGTTCTCCATAATAACCTAATGCTTTCTTCTCCATGGCGGGTCCCCCTTCTCTCTTGATTCCAATTACCCCCATAGTAGCAGAGAAAGATTAAAAATACATAAAAAAAAGACCCTTCCGGGCCTTTTTTTCTGAGAAGAAGATTAAATTTTGTGAATCATCAGGAACGCGACGATACCGATGAGCAGGACGATAGCGATGATGCGGGTCAGGACGGCCGGCGTCATCGTCACCTGGCGCCGGGGCTTCTGTCCCCGCTGCGTACTCATACGCCGGGCCAAGCCATTTCCTTGCCGCCTAAGATATGGGCGTGCATGTGATGGACCGTCTGGCCGGCCTTTTCACCGGTGTTGAAGACGACGCGGAAGCCGTCCTTGTCGAGACCCATGACCTGGGCGACTTTCTGGATGGCGAAGAGCATCTTGCCGGCGACATCGGCATCGTCCGGCGTCAGGGCCGCGATGCTCTGGATATGCTTCTTAGGGATGACCAGGACGTGGACCGGGGCGACCGGGTTGATGTCCTTGAAGGCGAAGAAATCATCGTCTTCCCAAACTTTGGTGCTCGGGATTTCCCCGGCAACGATCTTGCAGAAAATGCAGTCTTCCATGATAAATTCCTCCTTTGTTGTGTAAGGGCGCGCCACGTGCGAGCCCCTACCCGTTTCGTGTCGGAAACTAGTGGTTAGTGGTTAGCAGGCCGAAACCACGAGACACTAACAACGAGCTTCCAGCTTCTGTCCGTCGGTACCGGTGAGGGTGACTTCGACGATGGTGCCTGCGGCATCATCCGGCAGGTTCCCGACGACGGCCCGTTCGTAGTTTTCCGTGAAGCCTTCGCCGGTCGTGCCGTCCTGTTTTTCGATGAGGACGGCGGCCTTCTGTCCGATCAGGGACGTCAGGAGCGCTTCTTTCTGCCGGGCCGACAGTTCATTGACGAGTTCGACGCGCCGCTTCTTTTCGGCCGTATCGACTTGGTCCTTCATATCCGCAGCCGGCGTCCCCCTGCGCTGGGAGTACGGGAAGGCGTGGATATGGGAGAACCGGAGCCGTTCCAGGGCCGCCATGGTTTCGTCAAAGAGGGCTTCCGTTTCGCCGGGAAAGCCCAGGATGAGGTCTGTCGACACGGTCAGGCCGTCGATGCGGCTGCGCAGGCGGGCGATGAGGTCTTCATATTCAGCCACGGTATAATGGCGGTTCATGGCCTTTAAGATCGTGTCCGACCCGGACTGGAGGGGCAGGTGCAGATGCGGGCAGATGCGGTCCGAACTGTTCATGACGGCAATCATGTCGTCGCCGATTTCCAGGGACTCGATGGAGCCCAGGCGGATGCGGGCCACGTCGGTTTCCTTGACCAGGCGGTCCAGGATGTGGGCCAGCGTCGGATGGTCGTCGAGGTCGCGGCCGTAGGCGCCGAGATGGATGCCGGTCAGGACGATTTCCTTGAATCCCGCGGCGACGAGGCGCTGTGCTTCGGCGACGATGGCATCGGGACGGCGCGATTTCAGGGCGCCCCGCGTATAGGGGATGATGCAATAGGAGCAGAAATTATTGCACCCTTCCTGTATCTTCAAATCGGCCCGCGTATGTTCTACAGCTGACGGATAGAGGGGGATCTCCTCAAATTCGTCATGACGGCGCACGTCGTGGACGGCTGTGATGGCTTCGTCTTCCCCGTCGTGCAGGAGCTCGCGGACGATGGAAACGATGCGCTTGCGTTCATTGGTCCCGACGACGGCATCGACTTCGGGCATGGACGTCAGGAGCTCCGGGTCGAGCTGGGCATAACAGCCGGTGACGATGACCTTGGCGGCCTCGTTGCGCTTCTTCGTCCGGCGGATGAGCTGGCGCGATTTCTTCTCGCCCACCTGGGTGACCGAGCAGGTATTGATGACATAGACGTCGGCCGGGCCGTTGAAATCGGCTTCCGTGAAGCCTGCAGCCAGGAAGAGGCCGCGCATACTGTCCGTATCGTACTGGTTGACACGGCAGCCAAGAGTGGCAAAAGCGATAGTTGGCATTACTTGAATCCTCTTTCGTACATAATGATAGACAGGGCCGCCAGCGACGCCGTTTCAGCGCGCAGGATGCGGGGCCCGAGAGAGACCGTGCGGCACCACGCCAGATGCTGCGTGGCATAGGCGATTTCTTTTTCTGCATAGCCCCCTTCAGGGCCGATGGCGATGACGGCGTCGCCGGTCCGCACGTCGTGGCAGGCTTCCGACAAGGGCGCCGTTTCCTGTTCATAAGGGATGATGAAGCGCGTGTCGGCATAGGCGTCGACGAGCTCCGTAAAGCTCATGACCGGCGCTACCTCCGGCACGTCGTCGCGGCCGCATTGCTTGGCCGCTTCCAGGGCCAGGCGCTGCCACCGTCCGAGCCGGGCCTGCCGCCGTTTATCATCTAATTTTACTACACAATGTTCCATTTGTACAGGAACAATCCGCCCTACGCCGAGTTCCGTCGCCTTCTGGACGACCCAGTCGAACTTGTCACCTTTGAGAAGGCCCGCTGCCAGGATGACCTTGCCGTTCGCTGACGGCCCGTCGGACAGCTTGCGCGCCGGCGTAAGGTACGCCGAATGGCCTTCCATGCGGGTGATGAAACATTCATAGGTCGCGCCGGTGCAGTCCGTGACGTTCAGCGTGTCGCCGACGGTATGGCGCAGGACGACGACGACGTGATGGGCATCGTCGGCAGACAGTTCAAAGGTCCCGCAAATGGGGAAATCCGTGAAAATCTTACGCATAGTCTCACCTCTTCATCAAAACGGCATACCAGCCGCTCCGGAACTGTTCATCGACCCAGGTGAAGCCGACGGCAGCCGCCGCGCGGCGCACTTCGTCGATGCGTTCGTCGATGATGCCGCTGGCGATGAGCGTACCGCCTTCCTTGAGGTACGGCGGCAGTGTCGGCAACAGGGCCAGGACGGCGTTGGTCACCAGGTTGGCTACGACGACGTCGGCCTGTTCCCCTTGCGGGATGGCCGCCAGGAGGTCGCTGTTGGCGATGGTCAATCGCTCTTCGACGCCGTTCAGTTTGGCGTTGACGGCCGCCTGCTTGACGGCGACGGCATCGAAATCGACAGCCGTCACGCGGGACGCGCCCAGTTTGGCGGCGGCAATGGCCAGGATGCCCGTGCCCGTGCCGATGTCAAAGACCGTATCGCCGGGCTTCACCGTGTCTTCCAGGTACTGGACGCACATACACGTCGTATCGTGGAAGCCGCTGCCAAAGGCCAGGCCCGGATCGATGGAGAGGACGTCCTCGCCGTCCGCCGGCCGGGCCGGTTCCCATGCCGGTGCCGCCCAGAAATGGCGGGAAATCTTCTTGGGATGGAAATGTTCCTGCCAGGCAAAGAGCCAGTCCTTGTCATCGGCTTTCTTTTCGACGACCTTCCAGTCGCCCAAATCGACACCCCGGCTTTCCAGGGCGCCCATCTTTTCTCGTATCGTTTCCACAAGACCTTCCTGTGCCAGCGGGAAATACGCCGTAATGCGGATGCGTCCTTTGTGGTCCGGGTGTTCGTCATCGATGACCGATCCATTGCTTCCACATTCAAAAACAAGAAGGGCCACCAAATCGGTGGCCGTTGGGGAAACGAGCAAATCTGCTTCATTCCATTGCATCGTTCATTCTCCCTTTATCTTTCCAGATCTTCTTTTAACTTACTCCAAAAGCCCTTCTTAGACTTCTTGGTATCTTTCTTGTCGTTCTTCGCGTCTGTGGCGTCACCGTCGGCCGGTTGTTCAGCCGGCTTTGGCTCCCCCACCCACGTTTCGCCGCCAGCATAGGCAAATTCCCGCAGGAGTTCCTTCTGTTTGGCATTGAGGTCTTTCGGTACGGAGACCGTGACCTGGACGTGGTGGTCGCCGCGGCGGTTCTTGGACCCCAGGACAGGGACGCCTTTGCCGCGGATGCGGAAGACCGTACCCGTCTGGGTGCCGGCCGGGATGGTCAGTTCGATCTTGCCATCCAGGGTTTCGACGGGAATCTTTGCACCCAGGGCAGCCTGGGCGAAGGAAATCGTTTCCTGGGACAAGATATCGTTGCCTTCACGGCTGAACTTGGGATCGCGGCGGACGAAGATGTAGACGTACAAGTCGCCGTGACCGCCGCCGCGGACGCCCGGTTCGCCTTCTCCGGCTACGCGCAGGCGTGCGCCGTCATCGACACCGGCAGGGATCTTGATCTTCAATTTCTTGCGGACCTTGACCGTCCCCGTGCCATGGCATTTCTTGCACTTATCATGGATGATCTTGCCTGTGCCGCCGCAGCGGGAACAGGTGCGGACATTGACCATCTGGCCGAAAGGCGTGTTCTGTACGACGCGCTGCTGGCCCGTGCCGTGGCAGTCCGGGCAAGTATCGACTTTGCTGCCCGGTTCGGCACCGTTGCCGTGACAGTGGTCACACGTTTCTTCCTTGGGGACCTGGATTTCCATTTCCGTACCAAAGGCAGCCTGCTTGAAGGTGATGTCTACGTCGAAGCGCAAATCGGCACCGCGCTGCGGGCCATTGGCCGACTGACGGCTGCCCTGGCCGCCAAAGAAGGAATCAAAGATATCTTCGAAGCCGCCGAAGCCCTGGCCGCCCTGGCCGAATCCGCCAAAGCCGCCAAACCCTCCGAAGCCGCCCTGGCCGAAACCGGCACCGGAACCGGCAGCATTGCCGTTCTGGAATGCTGCCGGACCGAACTGGTCGTACTGGGCGCGTTTCTGTTTATTCGACAGGACGCTGTACGCTTCGTTGATTTCCTTGAATTTTTCTTCGGCTGCCTTCGGGTTGTCCGGGTTGCGGTCCGGATGGTATTTGAGCGCTAATTTCTTGAACGCTTTTTTGATTTCTGCGTCGCTGGCGTCTTTGGGAACGCCAAGGACTTCATAATAATCTCTTTTACTCATGGTGGGCAGCCCCTCTTATCTATCTTACTTCTTGTCGTCGTCGACTACGGTGTAATCGGCATCGACTACTTTTTCATCTTTCTGGCCATCGCTCTGAGCCTGCTGTGCACCGGCCTGGGCACCTGCCTGCTGCTGAGCCTGCTGGGCAGCGTCAGCGTTCTTGTACATTTCGCTGGTCAGGTCATAGAGCGGTTTGGTCAAGGCTTCGGAAGCGGCTTTGATCTTATCCGTATCGTCGGTCTTCATGGCTTCTTTCAAGGCAGCGATCTTATCCTTGATTTCCGAAACTTTGGAAGCATCGGCTTTGTCGCCCATATCCTTGATGGTCTTTTCAGCCTGGTAAATGAGGGAGTCTGCGTTGTTCTTGGCTTCGATGGCTTCTTTACGTTTCTTGTCTTCCGCTTCGTGAGCTGCAGCTTCTTTGACCATGCGGTCGATTTCGCTCTTATCGAGGCCCGACGAAGATTTGATGGTGATCTTCTGTTCCTTGCCCGTACCGAGGTCTTTGGCCGAAACGTTTACGATACCGTTGGCATCGATGTTGAAGGTGACTTCGATACGAGGTACTCCACGGGGAGCAGCCGGGATACCTGTCAGTTCGAAACGGCCGAGGGTCTTGTTGTCAGCAGCCATTTCACGTTCGCCCTGGAGGACGTGGACGTCAACGGACGGCTGGTTATCGACAGCCGTCGAGAAGACCTGGCTGCCGGATGTCGGGATGGTCGTGTTGCGGTCGATGATCTTGGTGAAGACGCCGCCGAGGGTTTCAATGCCCAGGGAAAGCGGAGTGACATCGAGGAGCAGGACGTCTTTGACATCGCCGACGAGGACACCGGCCTGGATAGCTGCGCCGATAGCAACACATTCATCGGGGTTTACGCCCTTGCTCGGTTCTTTGCCGAGGATGGATTTGATAGCTTCCTGGACAGCCGGGATACGGCTGGAACCGCCGACGAGGATGATCTTGTCGATTTCGTCGATGGTGAAGCCCGAGTCAGCAATCGCTTTCTTGGTCGGTTCCATCGTAGCCTGGACGAGGTCTTCCGTCAATTCGTTGAATTTAGCACGGGTCAAGGTCAAATCGAGGTGTTTCGGGCCCGTAGCATCGGCCGTGATGAACGGCAGGTTGATGTTGGTCGAGAGGACCGTGGACAATTCGATCTTGGCTTTTTCAGCAGCTTCTTTGAGGCGCTGTTCAGCCATCTTATCCTGCGAGAGGTCGATGCCCGTTTCTTTCTTAAATTCGCTGATCATCCATTCCATGACTTTGTTATCGAAGTCATCGCCGCCGAGGTGGGTGTTGCCGTTGGTAGCCTTTACTTCAAAGACGCCATCGCCGAGTTCGAGGATGGAAACATCGAAAGTGCCGCCGCCGAGGTCGAAGACGAGGATCTTGCCGTCGCCGCCTTTATCAAGGCCGTAAGCGAGGGCAGCTGCCGTCGGTTCGTTGACGATACGGAGAACGTCGAGGCCGGCGATCTTGCCAGCATCTTTGGTAGCCTGGCGCTGGCCGTCGTTGAAGTATGCCGGAACGGTGATGACAGCCTGCGTGACTTTTTCGCCGAGGTAGCTTTCAGCATCTTCCTTCAATTTCTGAAGAATCATTGCGGAGATTTCCTGCGGTGTATATTTCTTGCCCTGGATGTCTACAGTGTAGCTTTCACCCATGTGGCGTTTAATGGACGAAATGGTGTTTTCCGGGTTGGATACGGCCTGGCGTTTTGCCAGCTGGCCGACGAGGCGTTCGCCCGTCTTGGAGAAGCCTACGACAGACGGTGTGAGGCGAGAGCCTTCCGTATTCGTGATGACCGTAGGTTCGCCGCCTTCCATAACAGCTACTACGGAGTTTGTTGTACCTAAGTCAATACCAATAACTTTACTCATAAAAGATTCCTCCAATCTTATTTCAAACGATGGTTAACCGTTGAATGCAACTTTTACCATGGCCGGACGCAGTGTCTTGTCGCCCAGGAGATAACCTTCCTGGAGGACTTCTACGACGACGTCGTCATCGTATTCGTCACTGGGCACGCGCATGACGGCCTGATGATAATTGGGGTCGAAAGGTTTGCCGACGGCATCGATCTTGGTGACCCCTTCCTTTTCCAGGACGCCCAGGAGCTGTTTATAAATCATTTCATAGCCGTCGATGAAGGATTTCACATCATCTGCCACCTGGTCCTGCGGGACCTGCAAGGCCCGTTCGAAATTATCGATGACCGGCAGGATGCTACTGATGACGTCCATCTTGACGACTTCTGAAATCTGGAGCTTTTCAGCAGCTGTGCGTTTTTTATAGTTGGCAAAATCTGCCTGGAGACGGACGAACTGCTGCTGGAGCTTGGCGGCCTTTTCGGCGTCTGCGCTGGCAGCTTCGTCTTTGGCATCCGGTGCCTTTTGATCGGCACTTTCATCTGCCGCAGCTTCCTTGGCTTCGTCTGCCTTTTCTTTGGCAGCGTCTTCGACGACTTTTTCTGCGTCGTCTTTCAACACTGTGTCTTTTTCTTCTTTATTTTCTTTATTACTCATGTCTGTGTACCCCTCCCTACTTATCGTCGTGGTAATGCGCCAGCATATGTGTCACATGCTGTTTCATGAAATCCAAGAGACCGATAATCTTAGCATACTCCATACGGGCTGGTCCCAAGACGGCCAGCTTGCCGAGGACTACATCATGGTCGGTAAAGGTCGCTTCAATGATACTGCAATCATTGATAGGCGATAACTTCGCTTCTTCGCCGATGCGGACCGTAACGGCCTCGCCTTCTCCTTCGTCGTGAAGAAGATTGGCGACGACATCCTGTTCTTCCAGCATGGTAAAGAGGCTCTTGGCCTTGTCGACATCTTTAAATTCCGGCTTGTTCAAAAGTTCCATGGTCCCGCCTTTATAGAACTGCTGTCCCTTGTGGAAGGCCCGTCCCATGGACCGGAATGCCAGGCGGTATAATTCGACGTCATCGACGATGGTCTCGTGAAAGGCTTCGATGGCCTTTTCATCGATATGGTCTATGGCCATGCCGGCCAGGTAATTGGTCAGCCGCTGGGCGATGATGTTCAAATCGTCCAGGCTGGCACCGGCCGGTCTGGGGTAAAGGCAGTTCTCTACCTGCCCCGTATCGGTGACGACAATCATGATGGCCCGGCGGTCATCAAGCGGTAAGAAGCGGATGTACTTCAGCTTGGAATTGAGCCGCTGTGACGCCATGACCAGGGTGACGTTGTGGGTGATCCTGGCCAGTAACTTGGCCGTCGACTGAAAGATCTGGTCGACGCTGCTCACTTTATCCTGGAACCAGGCCCGGACGAATTGCTTTTCTGCGTCCGTGATCTTCGTCGGCTTGAGCAGGCAGTCGACGTAAAAGCGGTATCCCTTCAGCGACGGGATGCGGCCAGACGACGTGTGAGGCTGTTCCAGGTAGCCCATCATTTCCAAATCGAACATTTCGTTGCGGATCGTCGCGGCACTGACGCCTAAGTCATACTTGCGGGCAATCGTTCTCGACCCGACAGGTTCGGCAGAGGAGATGTAATCCTGAATAATGGCCTGCAGTATTTTTTGTTTTCGTGCATCCAAATCCATCGTACTCACCTTCTGCTCATTTGACTATTCTTAGCAGTCTGACTATTTGACCTCTAAGACTATATATAAGATAGCATGGAGAATATGTTTTGTCAAGAGAATATAAGTCAAAAAGTCAAATTAATTGCAAAAAAAGACGCTGTCCCATAAAGACAGCGCCCTTTTACGTCGATTCTTCGTCGTATGGAATTAAAAAGGATTAGCCCATCGCTTTCAGCGCTTCGATGGCGTCGAGATTACCTGTGGCAGCGGCTTTTTGATACCAGGCTTTGGCCTTGGCCGTATCGGCAGCTACACCCAGGCCGTACAAGTAGGCAATGCCCGTATTGAGCAGGGCTCGTCCGGCCGGGTTCCCCTTAGGACCATGGCCCTTTTCGCCCTGCTGGGCTGCCCCCTGGGTCGGAGCCGTCTGTTTCAGGACATCTTTGGCTTTTGTCTGAGCAAAGAGCCAATCCCGGATGCCTTCGATATTGTAGGCAAAGGACCACGTGTACATATGGCTGCCGCCTTGGAAGACCGTATAGTTAATCGGTGCCTGCTGGTCTTCCATGACCCGCATCATCTGTTCAAAGACAGGCGTCCCGCCAGTACTGTCCCACATACGGCTGCGGGCGACGACAGCGCCATCCTTTTCCCACAAGGCCGTCGCTTCATTCATGCCGGGGAAGGCTTTCGTATCGCCTTGGCAGACCGTAATCCAAAGATTCTTGTCCTTCAGTTTTTCCATTTCCTGCGTATCCCACTGGCAGACGACGAGATACTGACCAGCAAAGAGGTCCGGATACGCGTCGCTAATGGCAATGTTGGCCATGCCGCCCTGGGACTGGCCGGTCCCGTAGATGCGGTCCTTGTCGACACGGTACTTATGGGATACATCGAGGATAAGGTCCGTCACCAGCGTCAGTCCTTTCGTCCACTGGTGCGTATCCGTCGTCATCATGCCGATCGAGCGGATAAGGTCTTCCGTATACTGCGGTGCCAAGACGATGGCCGGATGCTTAGCCTGTTCTTCCGGCGTCGCCCAGACGATAGCCCCGTTGCCCTGATAAAGGACCGCCTTAGGGTCATTGATATTGGCACTGGCATCGGCAATAAAGACGACCATAGGATACGTTTTGGTCTTGTCAGCGTCGTAACCTTTCGGCAAGTACAGATTATAAGGCATTTTATAGCCCGTAGCCGGGTCCTTATATAGATAAGTCTGAAAAGCATCCTTGACGGCATCGACCGTCTTATCCGCTGTCAGCGCAACCGTCGTCGGGCCGTATGCCGTGCCGTCTGTGGCATAGACCGTCCCGGTCTGGCTGACGGAGACGCTCAGATCCGGTGCCTTACGGTCCGAATACATAGGCGCATCGCCGCCGTTCAGGGCATTAGCCCCTTCTTTACTCTTATCGCCTTGGTCCGCTTTGGGCTTGTTCTGGGAAGCTGCCGTCGGCAACGACGTAGCCGGATGAACCAGGCTGACGATGACGTAATCCCCTGTTTTCCCGGTCTGCGCCGTTTCCGGTACATCGTTGGTGTAGACCTTGTCAATGGTCTTGCCGGCGACGGTGAAGTCCGACGTCTTCAGGCGGCTGGCATCTATCGGCTTGGGATAATGGAGGGCCACAGCCGAGACGCTTTCGCCATCGCCATAGACCGTGCTCAAAGCTGTCACATCGCGAATAGAAGACTGCGCTGCCGGCACGGCTGTCGTCGCCGTCACAGCAGATTGACTCAAGCCTTCAACTGCCGGTGCCGCCCAGACAGGGGCCGTCAGGCTGAGGGCACAGCACAATACAGCCAGCGCGGTAATATGTTTACCTTTCATGAAGAGGTCACCTCGAATTGAATTTTTTGCAATTCATTATACCACGCCTGGTTAGCCTTCTTGTGGCCGTTGTGACACAATTTGATGGAGACTCGTGGCTCGTGGTTCTCCTAGTCACGGACAACGGAAAAGGACCTGCCGCACAGCGACAGGTCCTTTCTCTATTAGGAGTCAAACAATGGAATTATTTACCTTCAAACGTTGCTTTGCGTTTTTCGCAGAAAGCAGCCATGCCTTCCTTCTGGTCAGCCGTGGAGAAGCAGAGGCCGAAGACTTCAGCTTCATAAGCGATACCGGTTACGACGTCGCAGTTGATGCCGCGGTTGATGGCAGCTTTGGAGAGCTGTACTGCAATAGGAGCGTTCTTAGCGATCTTCTTAGCCAATTTAACAGCAGCCGGCATCAGTTCTTCCTGCGGGAAGACTTCATTGACCAAGCCGATAGCTTTTGCTTTTTCAGCGTCGATCATGCCGCCCGTGTAGATGAGTTCTTTCGCGTGGCCGCGGCCTACGACACGGGTCAGGCGCTGCGTGCCGCCAAAGCCCGGAGTGATGCCCAAGCCGACTTCCGGCTGGCCGAATTTAGCGTTTTCAGCTGCATAGCGGATATCGCAAGCGCAGGAGAGTTCGCAGCCGCCGCCGAGAGCGAAGCCGTTGATAGCTGCGATGACAGGCTGCGGCAGGTTTTCGATTTCCGTGAAGACGTTCTGACCGAACTGGCCCCATTCGCGGCCTTCAGCAGCGTTCTTGGAAGCCATTTCTTTGATGTCAGCGCCAGCGACGAAGGATTTAGCGCCTGCACCGGTGATGATGACGACTTTGATAGCTTTATCAGCTGCAATCTTTTCAACGACGTCTTTCAATTCGCTGACCGTAGCCTGGTTCAAAGCGTTCAGAGCCTTCGGGCGATTGATCGTAATCGTTGCAATACCGTCTTCTACAGCAAAAATAATGTTCTGGTAATCCATGAGAAAAACCTCCTAAAACATATAATAGTATAGTAATAATATGTATAACAGGACGCCCCTCCCCTATGGGGACCCAGCTTCCAGACCGCCCCTGTCGGCTGGGACAGACGTACTGCCGATACGCGTATGAGATTCTAAAAATAATACGGGGTGTGAAAGTCACGCCCCGTATTCGATTAGCAGATTGCTAACTTATTTCGTGTAATCGTAGAAGCCTTTGCCAGTCTTACGGCCGAGGTAACCTGCCTGGACATATTTCTTGAGCAATGCGCAAGGACGATATTTCGGATCGCCGAAGCCATCATAGAGGACTTCCATGACATGGAGAACGACGTCGTTACCGATAAGGTCGCAGAGAGCCAGAGGTCCCATCGGATGGTTGAAGCCGAGTTTGCAGACGTTATCGATATCTTCTTTGGAAGCAACACCTTCCATCAAAGCCTGGATAGCTTCGTTCAGCATCGGGATGACGATACGGTTGCCAGCGAAGCCCGGGAAGTCGTTGACTTTAACCGGCGTTTTGCCGAGGTCTTTCGAGAGTTTGTCGATCTTGTCGTACGTTTCTTCGGAAGTAGCGATGCCGTTGATGACTTCGATCAATTTCATGACAGGAGCCGGGTTGAAGAAGTGCATGCCGATGACTTTGTCCGGGCGTTTCGTAGCTGCGCCGATCTGAGTGATAGCCAGGGACGAAGTGTTGGATGCGAGGATCGTGTGTTCCGGGCAGAATTCGTCGAGTTCTTTGAAGATAGCCGATTTGATCTTCAAGTCTTCGATAGCTGCTTCGACGACGAGGTCGATGTCTTTCATGTTATCAGGGGTACGGGTTACGAAGCCAGAGATGCGAGCCATCGTTGCGTCTTTGTCTTCCTGGGTCATTTTGCCTTTGGAGACCTGTTTGGTCAACTGTTTTTCGATTTTAGCTTTGCCGCCAGCGATGAATTCGTCTTTAATATCGTTCAAGACGACGTCCCAGCCGTGCGTAGCGAAAACCTGGGCAATGCCCGAACCCATTGTACCTGCACCAATAACCATTACTTTACTCATGTTTAACTCCTCCTTCGTCGCGTGATTTTTTTCACTAGATTTCTCTAAAAAAAATCACGCACGTTCTAAATAAGATTCACTGCTTACACTGATAGTATACCACACTTCCCAAAAAAATCCACTAAAAAACGGCACTTTTTTCAATTTTTCACATTTATGGCATGCATTTTATGAAATAATCAAGAAGTCAAATTACTTCTCCGCATTATTCAATACAATTGCCTCATAGGTGTATGTGACGTTATGAACTTACATCATAGGAGATACTTCTATTTTTCACAAAGTGCATGGATAGCGATTCCCTCCGGGAATCACAGGTCACCGCGACATCAAAGATGTCGCTCCGCAGGGGCCGTCCCAAAGGGCGGTTTGCAGAGAAAACCTTCAAATTTAAAGCCATCCGCTAACAACTAACTGCTAGCCACTAACAACTTTAAAGGGCTTGTCGTCGTGCGACAAGCCCTTTTTGAGTTTGAAGTTTGAAGTTAAGAGCAACCTCTCAGTCAGCTTCACTGACAGCTCTCCTATGAGGAGAGCCGGGCGCCGCCCTTCGGATAGCGTTGTTCACGGGATTCAGGCGGGCCGCCTTATCAGGACGGCCCCTACGAAAAACCCCCAATCGGGACCATTTTTACGAGTCGAGGGTCATCCAAGGCGATCTTGTCCCTTTGAGGCTCTGCCGTGCAACGGCCCCTACGCCCCTACGCCCCACGAGCCACGAGCCACGAGCCACGAACCACGAGCCACGAACCACGAGCCACGAACCACGAGCCACGAACCTGCCGTGCAACGGCATCCGTAGGGGCCGTCCCAGAGGGCGGCCCGCTACGCGCTGAGGGTATCCCGAAGCGTCGTTTTCATTTTGAGTCTGTCGCGGCGGGCCGCCGCATCTGAGTCCGAAGCGGCCTGCGAACTGCAGCCTGCGAAAATGGATTACAACACGCCGTTCAGGGCTTTGAGCAGGCCTTCGCGTTTTTCGTAGGCCTTGCGGTAGGTGGTGGTATTGTTTTCGTCCGGGACGTAGGTGGCCTTGACTTCCAGCTGGCGCTGGAGGGCCTGTTTGAGGTCCGGGACATCGCCTGCGGCGTAGGCGGCGACGATGCAGTTGGTCGGGACGGCACCGCCGGCGACTTTCAGGGTCACGACTTTCGTATCCAGCATGTCGGCCTTAATCTGGTTCCACAGTTCGTCGCGGCTGCCGCCTTCAGTGATGGTCAGCTGGGTCAGGTCGATGCCGGCCTTGCGGTAGCGGTCGGTGATTTCCATGTAGTCGTAGCCGATGCCTTCGAGGACGCAGCGCCACATAGCGCCCTGGTCGGAATCGAGGGTCAGGCCCGTGAAGGTCCCGCGGACGTTGGGATAGTCCCCATTGCCGCCGGTCAGGTAGGGAATGAACATGGCGCCGTCGCAGCCGGGCTGATGGCGCTTGGCCAGTTCGTCCAGGGTCCCGTAGTAATCATCGCCTTCTTCGCGGGCGATGCTGTCCTTGAACCAGCGCAGGGCCAGGCCGCCCGTGCGGACCATGCCCCAGTAGAAATACGTCCCCGGCAGGGTGCCGGAGTTGAAAATGAGGTTGCTCCCCGGTACGGACAGTTCCGGGATGATGCCGTCGGTGGCGGCGCAGAACATGGCACACGTTCCGGCGACGTCGACAGCGCGGCCCGCTTCCAGGATGCCGCTGCCCATCATGGATTCCATCGTATCGCCGGCGCCGGCGCAGATGGGGATGCCTGCGGGGAAGCCCGTTTCCATGGCATCTTCTTCACAGAGCGTGCCGATGATGTCCCAGGGCTTGACAATGCGGGGCATATACGTTTCCGGGATGCCCAGGATTTCCAGCTGCTCCGGCGACCATTTCTTCTGGACTACGTCGTAGCCCAGGCCCCAGCCGGACATGGCGCCCCAGTCGATGAAGGCGTCTTCCCCTTTGAGGCCGGCCAGGTGCATGAGGACATACGGGCAGTTGTGGACGAACTTGACGCCCTTTTCCTGCCAGGCCGGGATGTTCTTCATGAACCAGCGGGCGAACATGGCCGGGAACATGATGTTCGGTTCGGCATTGCCTGTTTCTTTCCCCCAGATAGCGAGTTTCTTCGCCTTCAGGGCTTCCACGTCGTCGGCCGTGCGGCTGTCGAGGTAATTGACATAGGGCGTGATGGCGTTGCCGTCGGCGTCGATGCCGGCGATGCCGCAGATGATCCCGTCGCCCATAATGGCCCGGACCTTCTTTACGTCCCAGCCCTTTTCCTCCATCTGGCGGCTGCACGAAGCCATGCACTGCTTGATGAGGCGGTAATATTCATCGACGTCCATCTGGACCCAGCCCGGATGGGGATAGGCCAGATGCGTCTTGGCCGTGTCCATGGCCAGGCAGTGCTGGTCCTCGTCATAGACGGCGACTTTGACGCTCTGCGTGCCGGCGTCGAAACCGAGATAATACTTGTCACTCATGGGTAACACATCCTTTCCGTTCACCCGCGGCAGTCCTTTACCATCCCGCCAAGGCGGCTCACGAGGCCCGTCGTCGATTCATTCGGCTTGGGAAAACGGCGCAGGGCGGTCATGGCTTCGACATAACAGAAGAACTCTTCCATGGCCGTCTCGATCCGCCCCAGGGTCTGGCCGTCGATGTGCTCGATGAGGGCCAGGTCGTGCTGTTCATAGCGGTTGATGTAGCCGTAGAGCGAACAAAACGTACCGGGCCGCTTGGTGTAGGAACAGAAAAAGCAGTATTCCACCATGGCGTCGCATTTCTTGAGCGTATCCTGCCGTTCGACGCCGACAAATTCCTGCCGTTCCTGGATGATCGTCTTGATCCAGTTGTTCAAGACGCCTTCGAAGAAAGCGAACAAGGAAAGGAGCGCCGCCCGGTAATAGCGCCGGGCCAGGAACGTCCCTTTCTTTGTCCCCTTCTCCTGCTGCATAGCAGCCCGTTTCTTAAATGTACAATAATCCTTCCACAACTCTTCATAAATGGAAGCATGCAATATATCCATATCACCATTATGGAAAATAGTGACATCAATCTTAGCCTTCATAAAAGCGGCTACCCTCCTACTTGGATAACTTCAGGAAATCCGGGTCCTTTTCGGCCATGCGCGTGAGGATTTTCTCATAGCCGCCGCTGCCGTAGACCAGGCAGCGCTTGATGCGGCTGATCGTCGCCGTACTGGCACCGGTCTTCTGGACGATGTCTTCATAGATATCGCCGGCCTTGAGCATGCGGGCCACTTCCAGGCGGGCCGAAATGGCCTTCATTTCCTGAATGGTACAAAGGTCTTCAAAAAATTCATAACATTCGTCGACACTTTTCAATTCCAAAATAGCACGAAACAGCTGATCGTGCAAATGATCTCGCAATTTTTCATTCACTGCCATGACAATCCCTCTTTCTATGACCATTTCCTTTAGTTCGTTAAACACTAAAAATATTATACGGCACGACAGGTCATCTGTCGAGGGCGTCTCTATAATTCATCCCAAATCATCCAAATACCCACCGGGATGTCTACAGGATTCGCGCGGGCTCGCCACATGCGAGCCCCTACAGCCGCCTGCGGCTAACTGCGGCGCTGCAGGCGCCTACATGGCAAAGAGGTCGATCTGTTCATCTTCGGGAAGATCGCCCAGGCAGCCTTCCTGGCTCATGACGTCGACCAGGGACTGGGACACTTTGCCGCGCATCTTGAGGTCGGCCTTGGAGCTGAACGGCGCCTGCTCGCGGGCCGATACAATCTGTTCGGCTACGTTGGCGCCCAGGCCGTCGATGGCCGTAAAGGGCGGCAGGATCTTGCCGTCGCAGATGGTGAACTTCGTCGCCGCCGAGCGGTTGATATCGACGTTCATGAAGGAAAAACCGCGCAGGCTCATTTCCTTGGCCAGTTCCAGCGCCGAATAGAGGTCCTGCTCGATCTTCGATGCGCTCTTGCCCTTGGCGGCGATTTCCTTCATGGCCCGTTCCTGCCCTTCCAGGCCGTGGATCATAGCCGACAGCTTGAAGGCCTTGGCGCGAATCGTGAAGAAAGCGCAGTAGTAGGCCAACGGCTGGTTGATCTTATACCAGGCGATGCGGAAAGCCATCATGACGTAGGCCACGGCGTGGGCCCTCGGGAAGAGGTAGCCGATCTTATGGCACGAGTCGATGAACCACTGCGGGATATGGCCGGCTTTCAGCTCCCCTTCGTAGTCCGTCGTCTTCTGGCCCAATTTATTGAGCTTGTCGATGCCCTTGCCCTTACGGACATTTTCCATGACCTTGAAACTCGTCTTGGGCTTGATGCCGTGCTGGATGAGATAGTTCATGATGTCGTCACGCGTCGAGACGGCTTCCTTCAGGGGAACCGTGCCCGACGTAATCAGGTCCTGGGCATTGTTCAGCCAGACGTCGGTGCCGTGGGAGAAACCGGAAATGCGGACCAATTCAGAAAAGGTCTTGGGCTTGGTGTCGACGAGCATCTGGCGGACGAAAGACGTGCCAAATTCCGGGATGCCCAGGCTGCCGACTTTCGAGCCCAGCTCTTCCGGCGTCACGCCCAGGGCCTTGGTCGAACTGAACAGGCTCAAGGTGGCCGGGTCATCAAAGGGAATGGTCGTCGCCTTGATGCCGGTCATATCTTCGAGCATACGGATGACCGTCGGATCATCATGGCCGAGGATGTCGAGCTTGACCAGACGGCCTTCGATGGAGTGATAATCGAAATGGGTCGTAATGATGCCGCTGTCCTTCTTGTTGGCCGGGTACTGGACGGGCGTGAAATGATGGACGTCCATATCGCGGGGAATGACCATGACGCCGCCCGGATGCTGGCCTGTCGTATTCTTGATGCCCGTGCAACCGGCGACGAGGCTGTTGACGTAAGCGTCATTGACCTTGATGCCCTTGGCTTCGGCCCACTTCATGACATAGCCATAGGCCGTCTTGTCCTTCACAGCACCGATAGTCCCGGCGCGGAAAACGTTGTCCTTGCCGAACAGTTCTTCTGTATACTTATGGGCTTTCGGATGGTATTCGCCAGAGAAATTGAGGTCGATATCAGGGACCTTGTCGCCGTCGAAGCCCAAGAAGATAGCGAAAGGAATATTATGGCCGTTCTTATGAAGTGGCGTACCGCACTGTGGGCAGACCTTGTCCGGCAAGTCGAAACCGCCGCCCACTTCGCCGTGCGTAAAGAATTCGCTCCACTGGCATTTCGGGCAGACATAATGAGGCGGCAAAGGATTGACTTCGGTAATATCCGACATGGTCGCCACGAAGGACGAGCCGACAGACCCACGGGAGCCGACGAGGTAGCCGTCATCGTTGGAGTGCTTGACCAGCTTGTGTGCAATGTAATAGAGGACGCCGAAACCATGGCCTAAAATGGACGTAAATTCTTCTTCCAGCCGGTCTTCGACGATTTTCGGCAGCGGGTCGCCGTAAATTTCATGAGCCTTTTTATAACACATGTTCTTCAGCGCTTCCGATGACCCGGCGATTTGCGGGAAATAGAGCGTTTCCTTCGGTACCGGCCGGCAGTCGGCAATCATATCGTTGATCTTATTGGGGTTGGTAATGACCACTTCCCGCGCCCGTTCTTCGCCGAGATAGGCAAATTCCGCCAGCATCTCGTCTGTCGTGCGCAGGTACAGATCCGGCTGAAATTCGGCATCCTTGAAGCCCTTGCCGGTCATGAGGATTTCCCGGTAAATCTTGTCTTCCGGGTTCATGAAATGAGCATCACACGTGGCGACAGTCAATTTCCCCAAATCATCGCCGAGCTTGAGAATCGTCCGGTTGATGTCGCGCAGGCCTTCTTCATCGGCGACGAAGCCTTCGCGGACGAGGAAGCCGTTGTTGGTGAGGGGCTGGATTTCCAGATAATCGTAGAACGACGCGATTTTCTTCAGCTCTTCATAAGGCAGCTTCTTCTGGACCATGGACCGCACCAGTTCGCCGGCTTCACAAGCCGAACCCAGGATGAGGCCTTCGCGGTATTCCGACAGGACCGCCCGGGGGATGCGCGGCCGGCCGCGGTAGATATATTTCAGATGGGAAATGCTGACCAGTTTATAGAGATTGCGGATGCCGATCTGGTTCTTGGCCAGGATGATGATGTGGTACGACTGGTCGATCTTATCGTCAAAGAGATAGCCTTCCATGCCGTAAATGACCTTGACGTTGTTGGTCTTATCCGTCGAAATTTCCTGGAGCAGCGGGAACGACTGGACGACGCCGTGGTCGGTGACGGCGACGGCCGGATGGCCCCACTTCTTGATAGTCTTGATGAGCTGCTTGACCGTGATCAGGGCGTCCATGTCGCTCATGACCGTATGCAGGTGGAGTTCGACGCGCGGCGTCGGATTGTGGTCTTCCCGTTCCACCGTGCCGCCGTCGGCTTCCATCATGTCGTAGGCCATGAGGACGTAGTCGTTCTGGTAATTATCATACTGGATATTGCCGTGGACCCGGACATAGACGCCGGGCTTGAGCTTCTTGACCAGGTTGTCGTATTCTTCCGGCGTCAGCGTATTCTTGCGGCGGTACTTGCCGCCACCGCCCTGATTGCTGACGTCGAGGAACTTCTTGGCCGAAATACCGTTGGTGCTGTCGGCCATCTGGAAGGTCAGGAGGGTACGTTTCGACTTGAGCTCGCGGAACTCGACCTTGACGACCTTGCCCTTGAGGATGACGTCGTTCTGTTCCTCGCCGAGGACGTCGTTGATGGAGACGGCATCGCCGCCAAAGGCCCGGCCCATCCAGACCCGGCTGTCACTGCCAGTCTTGGTGCCGCTGCCCTTGCTGCCCTTCTTGGCGCTGCTGTCGCCGCTCTGGGACGCCGACTGGCAGGCCTTCTTGTAATCGGCATCGTCGTACAATTCATCGTCGACGTCGTAAATGGCATCATAGCAGTCTTCGTGGGGAATCCCGTAGCCTTCCATATCGTCAGTGGAAATATCGGCGACCTGACGCAGCGGGTCGTTGTCGGGTACGGCCAGGGACATGTCGCCGCCGTGGAAAACAGACGTCACGCGGTGTTCGACAGATACCGTCCCATCCAGGCCCAATTTGCGGCAGACCCGGTCGCGGAGCAGGTCCATGTCGCCGATAGCATAAGGCGACTCGGTCTTGACATGCCAGGCATGGCCGGCCAGATCCGCCGCAATCGAAGCGATGGTCACGGAACGCCCGCCATCGGCGGGAATCAAAATATCATTTTTAGGAACAATATGCCAGACTTTCATATATTTTCCTTTCTATGTCAACTACTCCCGACTAAAGTCGGGAGCTTGTAGGTCGGAACTGCATAGGTACTAACGGCATCAAAAGATGTCTTCCTAAATCCGCCTACATCATCGGGTGGCTGACAACACCCGCTTTGCTAAGGAGTTTACTCCGAAGCAGTTGTTATTCTTTCATAATGAGGATGGTTATCTCCGGAAATCCACATAGTTCCGAGGAGTTGGATATTCATAGCTCCGATACGGTCATCGTTAGATCTGTAACCACACTGACAACGATATAAGTGTTTGTGATGGTCACGGTTTTCTTTGTGGATAGTACCGCATTTGGGACAACGTTGAGAGGTATACTGAGCAGATACCATCAGAACTTCGGAACGATTTTCATGAGCCTTATAGGTCAAGAATTGCTCCAACTGATAGAACGCCCAGCTGCGCAGGTCGTAATTTTGTTTAGCCGTTTTTGAAAGATGGGACTCTTCGAAGCTAACACCGGTCAAATCTTCAAGCACAAACAGCGTATCTTTGCCGTATTTTTCAACGAGTGTCTTAGAAATCCGATGGTTTACATCAGACATCCAACGGTTCTCTCGTCCTGAAATGGCCTTGAGTCTATGCTTTGCTGATTTTGTGCCTTTAGACTGGAGCTGGCGGCGGACTTCCTGAAATTTATGGCGTTTAGTAGCCATCTTCTTACCAGAGACGAATTCAGTTTTGCCCTGTTCGTCGTAACTAACAGTAAGAAAACGTAATCCACGGTCAATACCGACAACGTGACGGACGTTTTCTTTCTGAAAATCTTCGACAGCTTGGGTTACGGGAATATGGAGATACCATAAACCTTTGAGTTCGACCAGTTTTGCTGTTCCAAGGTCATAAGCGCCATCAAGATATTCCGCAAAATGCTTGCCCTCAAAGGCGCATTTAGTTCTTTTCCCGAGCGTATTGATGGACAGAACCTGTCCGCTATCAACGAAGCTATAATCACGATTGCGAACCAAGTCCGCTTGTGGGCGGCTAAAGAACACAGGCTTCCAAAGCCATTCCCATGTCTTGGCGATGCGTTTCCAGTTGCCATTCTCATCCTTATATCTGTAAGGATTTTGGAAGAGCTGTTGTTTTACCGTCTTATATCTGGCAATCGTCGTCTTGATAGAAGACTGGGCCAGCTGCGATTTCAGACCGAACTGGCTGCGCAGGTCACTGTACAGCTCTCTGTTGAGACTTTGGTAGGTCATGTTAAATCGGTGGTCGAAGATGTACTGCGACACGAAGTTACAAGCCTGACGGTATTGTTCCGTCATCTGACGGAACAGCGTCTCTTGTTCGGGAGTAACGTGTATACGAAGTTTTATCGTTTTAGTTAGGCTAGACATTTTTTCACCTGCCTTTCTAAAATCTATACTACTTCATTAAAATTATTATATCATAATTTTTTTGCTAAAAGTCTATTATTTATTATTGAAAGGAGGGGAGGTGCGGCTCCTCTCATGACTAAAGTCACGAGTCTCCGCCGCACCATGAAGATGAATAGGGGATTCAGGCGGGCCGCCCTTTGGGACGGCCCCTACGAAGCGGTCTGCGGGCCGCCTTAGCAGGACGGTCCCTACGAAGGACGGCTCCTACATTAACCGATGAGTTATTCCTCATCGGCCGTATCGGCCGTATCGGCTGTATCGGCCGCCGGGACATTGAAGTCCATCATGTCGTGGGGCGCGTTGAGAAGCGGGTCCTGCGGTTCCAGGTCGGCCGTGCTGACGACTTCTTCGCTGTCGTCGCCGGGCGTGAGGATAATTTCATCATTCGGGTCGTAATGTGACTCGATGGTATCGACATGGCGGTCGCCGTCGCTGTAAGCCACGGTCCGGCGGATAGTCACGTCGTGGCCGTCATAGCCTTCCTGCTTGCGCTTATCTTCGGTCACACTGTCATCGTGCTTCTTGATGACCTTATGGGGCAGGTTCTGGAGATGCGTCGTTTCAAAAGATACACTGCACGTATCGGCATGATTGCCCAGGATGTACGTCGTCACCGTATTCTTGCCGGCCACCGTATAGACACAGACCGGGTGCTGGAAGGGATTGGTAAAGGAGAAGTCCAGGCCGTCATCGGCGACGGTCGCATCCATGCCGACGGGCACATACGCGGCCGGAGCGAAATGCGGTTCCCGGCTGGCAATGAACAGACCGGCCCGCAGTGCGGCATTAAACAAAGTCGTGCTGACCTGGCAAACACCGCCGCCGGTGGACTGTTCCAATTTATTCTCGAAATACGACGGCGCCGGCTTATAGCCCTTGTCCGCCGTCCGCGTGCCGACATACTTATTGAAAGAGAAATCCTTCTGAGCCATGACGACGGCGTGGTTCAGGCGCTGCTGGGCCAGGCGGATGTTGACGTTGCGGTCCGGGTTGGTGTCGTCAAAATGCGTCGTATAGTACGACAAGACCGTGTCGATATCCTTGAGGTCATCGGCCTTGATGTCCGCCCCTTCCCGGCTGTCTACGGGAACGTCCAGGGTATCCGTCTTGCCCGTATGCAGTTCATCGGTCACGGCGTCCTTCAGCTTACCCGTATTGATGACGATGCGGTCCTTGGCGTCTTCGATGGCAACAGTCTTCTGGTCATCCTTGACATAGGCATAGGCATTCTGCGGGTCCTTATCGTACTTGTCGTGGACATCGGACAAGACCTTATCCAATTTATCGTCGTTGACGGCAATGGCCAAAGGCACATCCTTGCCATGGCGGAGCGTCGTCACCACATCGGCCACGCGCTGCCAGGGCAGGCCCCGGCGACCGACGAGATGCAATTCATCGTCGATATAGGCCCGGTCCAATTTAGCCCCCAGTTCATCGAGATCCAGCGTCACATCGACACCGTCCGTCGCCAGGCGCAGCTTCTTATCTTCTACATCCTTTTCATGGAGATCCAGATAATTGGTAATATCATCGGACGTCATATCGGCAATGGATTGGCCGTTGAGGGTCACCATCTGTTCCGCCTTGCTCTGGGCCGCAAAAAAGCCGCCGAATCCAATCACACACAAAGCGACAATCACAGCCGCCCGCTTCTTCCAGGCCGGCCTTTCCTTTTCCGGAGGCAGCCCGTGCTTTTCCCGGTACCGCCGGCGATATTCCTTCATCCGTTCTTTCCGTGCTCGTTCTTCGTCAGTCACATTCTAACCTGCCTTTACTCATTATATTCATTTTATAGCTCACGCGGCATTAAAATGCCGCTTCGTAGGGGCCGTCCCTACCTGCAATACAGGCAAATGAGAGGGCCTATATCCTCGGGCGACGCCATGCCGCGGCGGATATGGAGCTGGAGCGTAAAAATTTGGCAAATACAACTTTCCAACTCTTCTATTTTCCAATAAGATGCCACTTTTTGCAAGTGGTATAAGACATATTTTACACTGCGGCCCTTATTGATGGTCTGCAAAATCTGTTCACACTGGTGCTGGCCGGCATGGGCCCGGCGCAACTCCTTATAGGCCAGGAGCAGGCGCAGGCGCGACAACATATAGCCGGTATTCTTCAAAAACGCATCTTGCCGGCTGAAAAGGCCTTCCAAAAAAGGCAGGGTCTTGTCCCCATTGCGCCGCAAAAATTCATCCATAAAAGTGAACAAATTCTTTTCCATCGTCCCGGCAAAGAGGTCCTGCAAATCGGCCACATCGACGCTCTGCCTGTCGTCGGGCACGGTGATGCACAACTTTTCCAGCTCCGAAAAGACATATAGCAGGGAAATATCACCCCAAGTCTGGAACAGAGCCCGCAAATAGGCTACCGCCCGGCTGGTCAGATGCTTGCCCTTGCCTTTCAAATAGTCCGTCACATAGGGCATGACCGTCTTTTCCGTCACCGCTTCCGCCGCCACGACGTCGGCCATGGGCTTCAGGGCCTTGAAAAAAGCACTGCCCGTATCCATCTTGCCCTTAGTATAAAACAAAAGGCTGTTCTCGTCACTGAGCCGCCGGGCTTCATCCAGGAACCACTGCTCTTCCTTGGTGAGCTTACTCCGCGACCGGCCGCCGCGCTTGAGCGGCAGAAAGGGACAGTCATACCAAATCGTGACTGTCCCACTGCTAAAGAGACTCGCCCCCTGGAAGGATTCGACGACTGTCGCCGCTACAGCATCCTTCTGGAAAGACTGGACCTCGGCCTCGCCGCCGGCCCGCTTATTAGCAGCCGCCAGGAAACGCCGGCGCCCGTCTTCCATGACATAAGGTTCTGTCCCATAAATAATCATTATATGTTTCTTATATTCCATGATTGTTCCTCATCAAAAGTAGCTACCTGCCACTGTCCCCGCCAGCGATACAGCCGGATCTGACCGTCCCGGCTCGGAGTATAACAGGGCCTTCCATGAAATGCCGCCGTTTCGCCCCATTCCGTCAAGGCCTCATCGCCGCGGCGCGAAGCATAGACAATGGTCGCCATGGCCGATACGGGGAAATCCCGGCCATTCCAGCCCGCCAGGGACCGAAATTCCAGACACAACGGCCCGTCGGGAAAAGCCGACGACGCTGACGGCAGACAGCGAAAAGGCACGTCCTCCGCCCCTTGCTCCGGCAGGAAATCAAAATGGCGCCGCAGCAAGGCTAGCGTATAGCCTGCCCCGTCGCCATCGACACGACATTGGCGAAGACGAAAGACACCCTGAGCCCGCAAAGCCGGCGTCACGACGACAGTTGCCTGGTCGGGGTTGGCGAATCTCGACTTATTATACCATATATCGGCCGATTTATCTTCATAAATGACAGCAGTCACCTGGTCCCGTCCGGCATCGAGGACTAAGACTTCGGGCCCAGACGGCCGCAGGAACCATGCCGCTGCCAGACAAAGGGCCAGCCCGGGACCGATGCGCCTGCGAAAAGCCGGACAAAAGCCAAAAGCTACGACCAGATACCAGGCCAGCACAGCCAAGACCGACGGCTGCCCGCCCCAGAAGCGGCTCCCCGGCAGGGCTGCGATGAAGGCGTTGCCCTTCAAAGCCAGAGCCAACAAGGGCTTGATGAGCCACAACACCATATCGGCACCGACGCCCCACAAGAGGGACAGGACCGATGCCAACAGACCCAGGACCATGACCAGGTCCAAGGCCGGGGCTACCAGAATATTGGCAACCAGTGAATAGACGGGAAAGGAAAAGAAAGCCGAAAACAAGAGGGGCACGACTAAGATCTGCGCCGCCACGCAGACTGTCAGGCAATCCCGCAAAAAATCAGGCAGTGCCGAAAACCAGGCACTGACAGGACGCTGAAAGAGGATGATGCCGGCCGAGGCCCCGCAGGAAAGGCGAAAACTCAAATCAAAGACCAGATAGGGACTGTAAATCAGCATAGCCGCCATGGCCAAAGCCAGGGCATGACCGGCCAAATACTCGCGCCGCACAGTCAGGCTCAAGGCACTAGCGGCACCCATGAGAGAAGCCCGGACGACAGGCGACGAAAAATCCGAAAGCGCTCCGTACAGGAACAAAAAACTCACAGAAACCAGGCACAAACCGCGCGGGCGCAATCCCAGGGCGCGGCCCATGAGCTGGATGACAGCCAGCAACAATGCCACATGGGACCCGGACACGGAGAGGATGTGAATCAGTCCGGTCGTGCTGAACGATTCCAGCAGGCCTGGCGGCAATTCATCGTAATGACCGCCGAAGAGCAGACTAGCAAGCACAGGCGCATAGGATTCGCCGAGGACAGCCTCATACCGCCCGGTCAGTGCCTGGCGCAAGGCCTGCAAAAAAGAGTCCCAGCGACCCGGTGGAGCCGTCACGGACACCTTTTTCCCATCATCGGCAAATAAACGCAGCCAAATCGCCTTTTCCCGGTCGCGATGGAATGCATCATACATGCCGTCGTTCTTATAATATGTCAAAGGCCGGCTGTCGCCCGTGACGACGACTGTACTGCCCAGGACCTGCGGCTCAGGCAAAGTCACGTAGGCACAACCACTTCCCGGCTGTACGTCCTCTTCTCCGGCATAGGCATAGCGCCGGACTTGCATGACATACCTTCCGACAAGGCCCTTCTCCGTAGCATAAGTACTGCGCCGCTCTTGCAGCGTCCCTTCTACGGTCAACTTGGCCCCGACAGCCTGATGCGGCAGGGCTTCATAACGATTCGCTTCCAGCTGGAGACGCCCCACCCCCAAGACCAAAGCAACCAGAAACAGACAGACGGATAGGACGACACGGCTTCGGGACCGGAAAAAGAAGATTCCCGACAGGGCCAGCCAAAAGATAAAAAGCCAAAGAATCAGGGGCAAAGTGAACGCATCGGCCAAGATCATCCCTGTCGCCAAGGCCAGGACCAGGGACAAGCTGACCCATTCAGGTTTAATGTTATGTCTATGTCCCATCATAAGCACACCTGGTCTTTCAGCTTGGCAAACTTCGCCGGGCCGATCCCTTTGACTTTCTGCAGCTCTTCGATACTGCCAAAAGAGCCATGTTCCTGACGATAAGCGATGATGTTGGCCGCCATAGCCGGTCCGATGCCAGGCAGCGCCGTAAGGGCCTTTTCATCGGCCCGGTTCAGAGATACCTTGCCGGCTTCTGCCGGATTTTCGGGAATCCCCTGGAAATCATAGGGCACGTGGATATGGGCACCGTCGTCAGCCCGGTCCGCTAAATTGACGGCTCTCGTATCGGCATAGGCGATCATGCCGCCAGCTGCTTCTACGGCTTCACCGGCCGTTTTTCCCGTTTCCAAGGCGTAGAGCCCGGGATTCTTGACAGCCCCCGTGACATAGACAAAGGCTTTTTCCGGCAGCGGTTCTTCCACAGCCGGCGGCGGCTCGCTAACAAGGGACTCAAAGACAGGGGCAAACTGGAACAGGGCTACCCCCAATAAGACCAAAGCCAGGACTACCATTTTCTTCATGCTTATCACTCCTATACATATGATTATATATGTATAGTATGCCCCATTTTTCAGGTCTTCTTGGAAAATTTAATCGTCCTTTAATCGAATTTGGCAAAATTTAATCATTCTCTCATTTACCAGCTGCTCCTGGATTTCCAGAAACTCTTGCGCAGCATGACCAGGAGGGTGAAGATTTCCAGTCGTCCCAGGAGCATGGACAGGCAGAGGATGGATTTGGAGAAGACCGAGAGTTCGGCATAGGTACAGGTCGCGCCGGTGATGCCGAAGGCCGGTCCGATGCAGCCCATGGTGGAGACGCTGATGCCGATGGCGTCGAAGGCACCGATGCCGTCGAAGGTCAGCAGCAGGGCCCAGAGGGCGATGAACATGAGGTAGAGGAAGCAGAATTGGGCGACGCGGACGACCGTGTCGTCACCGATGCGGTGGCCGTTCATGTTCAGGGCGACGACCTGGCGCGGATGGAGTTTGGCCTTGGCAGCCTGCCAGATGTAGCGCACCATAATGACGACGCGCGAGACTTTGAGGCCTGCTGCTGTTGATCCGGCACAGCCGCCGGAGATCATGAGCAAGAGCAGGATGCCTTTGGAGAAGGATGGCCAGCGGTCGTAGTCGGCCGAGACGAAGCCCGTCGTCGCGATGGACGCCGATTGGAACGACGAATAGCGCAAGGCCGTAGCAGCCGATACGTCAAAGCCATCCATGAGATTGATACCGATGAGGGCGGCCGCCACAGCGATGATCAGCAAATAGGCCTTAAATTCCGTATTGCGCCAGAGGACGTGCGCGCCTTTCTGCCAGGCTTGGTAATAGAGGCCGTAGTTGCCGCCGGTGAGGATCATGAAAAAGGTCATCCAGGCTTCGACGGCCGGGCTCTCGAAGTGAGCCGCACTGGCATTATACGTGGAAAAACCGCCGGCCGAGACCGTCGACAAGGCGTGGTTCAGAGCCCCGAGGAAGTCCATGCCGCAGAGGAAGAAGATGACGAAGGCCGTCGCCGTAAAGGCCATGTACATGCGAAACAGGACCTGGGTCATGTCATGGAGCCTGGGCAGGACCCGTTCCCGCGTAGGCCCTGTCGATTCGGCATTGTACATGTAGACCGTCGACTGGCCCGCTTCCGGCAGCAGGGCGATAAAGATGACGACGATACCCAGTCCGCCGAGCCAGTGGGTCAGGCTGCGCCAGAAAAGGAGGCTCTGCGGCAGGATCTCCAAATCGGGGATGACCGTCGCCCCGGTTCCGGTAAAGCCGGAGATGCTCTCGAACAGGCCGTCGAAATAGTTCAGGTAGCCGCCCAGGCAATAAGGCAGCATCCCCAGGAAGGTCGCCAGGAGCCAGCCCAGGCCGGTGATGGCGATGCCTTCGCGCATGGTCAGTTTCTTCGTCCGCACGTGGCCGTAACGCAGAAATCCCCAGCCCGCCAGGGCACAGGTCCCCATCGTGCCCAAAAAGGCCAGCCAGCTGTCTTCGGCAAAGACCAGGGCCATCACCAGGGGCAGGGTCATGACGCCGGACTGGGCCCAGGCGATTCTTCCTAAAAATTGACAGATTACGTGTAAATCCATAAGCTTCCCTTCAAAAAAATAAAATCCTTTTTATTATACCATGGCTGGCGAGAGAACCGCAAAAAAACAATCATTCCATAGATTCTTGTATATATGTTATAATAAGAACTACTATTGAAATTAAAGACTTATCCTGTCAGAAAGGATGACGCCCATGACTTATGACTATACCCAAGATTTGTTGAAATTTATCCAGCGCAGCCCGTCGCCATACCATACGGTCCAGGCCAGCCGGACCTATCTCGATCAGGCCGGCTTCCAGGCCCTGGCCCTGTCCAAAACCTGGCACCTGGCCCCGAACAGCGCCTATTATGTACCCCTCTATGATTCGGGCCTGGTCGCCTTCCGCACGGGTTCCGATGTGCGCCGTCACCTGCGCCTCAGCGCGGCCCATACGGATTTCCCCTGTCTGCGCCTGAAATACCGGCCGGAACTGCGCCAGCACGGCTATCTCAAGCTGAACGCCGAAGTCTACGGCGGCCTGCTGCGCGAATCGTGGCTCGACCGCCCCTTGTCCCTGGCAGGTACCGTGGCCCTGCAAAGTAAGGATGCCTTCCGGCCGGAAGTCCGCCTCATCGACATCGGCCGGCCCGTCCTGACCATCCCCCGCCTGGCCATCCACATGAACCGCCAGGCCAACGACGGCGTCGCCCTCAATCCCCAGAAGGACCTCCTGCCCGTCATGGGCCTCGATGACCAGGCCTTGACGAACCACTTCTTCCTGGATTTCCTGTCGGAAAAATGTCACTGCCTGCCGGAAGCCATCTTATCGTATGACCTGACGGTCTATCCCTGTGAAACGGGCTGCTCCCTGGGCTGGCACGATGAATTTATCTCGTCGCCGCGGCTGGACAACCTGACGTCGGTCCTGGCCTGCCTGATGGGGCTGGTCAAGGAAGATAGGGCCGACGGCCTCAACGTGACGGCCCTCTTCGACAATGAAGAAGTCGGCAGCCAGACGAAACAGGGTGCGGACTCCCAGATCCTGCCGGGCATCCTGCGCCGCATCTACCACGCCTTCGGCTTCACCGACGACGACTTCTCGGCCGACCTGGGCCGGGCCTTCATGCTCTCCGTCGACGTGGCCCACGCCATCCATCCCAACGTGCCGGAAAAATGCGACGTCACCAACCAGCCCGTCATGGGCCATGGCGTCGCCCTGAAGATTGCCAGCAGCCAGCGCTATGCCGGCGATGCCACAGCCGTGGCCGTCGTCAAGGCCTTGTGCCGGGAAAATGAAATTCCCTATCAGGTATTCATGAACCGGTCGGACATCCCCGGCGGCTCGACCCTGGGCTCGCTGCTCTCGGCCAATCTCCCCCTGCGGACCATGGATATCGGCATCCCCATTACGGCGATGCATTCCTGCCGGGAACTGATGGGCGCTGCTGACGAGGAAAGCCTGGTCCGCCTGATCCGCGCTTTTTTCGGCCATAAATAGGTTTCCATCCCCCATGCTTCATAAATCTATTTGTTTTAAAAATGCGGTTTTATACGGTTGACGCTTTTGGCTATCCATATTATAATGACTAATGTATAGTACATTACGTTGTACACGGTACATGATACTATATCCCAAAAACCTTGCATAAAACAGAGATTTTGTATACAGAAAGAGTGAACGCGCATGACTTTAGGACAAGAAATCAGGTATTATCGCAAAAAAAGGGCTTAACCCAGACGGCTTTCGGTGCCCTCTTCGGCATGTCCAAACAGGCCGTCTATTCTTGGGAAACGGGCCTCTATTCGCCGGATATTTCCGTATTGCTGAAGATGGCAGACTTCTTCCAGATTCCCATCTGTATCCTCGTCGGCCGACCGGGTATGTACTGCAAAGGCAGTGAAGAACACGGCAATAACTGTGACTTCTGCGCTTCCATCACCGAAGACGACAGCCTCATCATCCGGGCTATCCACGCCTTACCGCCGGAAAAGCAGGAAGCCATCAAAACCTTATTGAATATCAATGAGAAAAAATAAAGCATCACAAAAAGAGGCTGTCGCACATGCGACAGCCCTTTTTTTAGGGGTTAGTGGTTAGGGGATGCAGAAGCCTTCGTGCGACAGCCCCTACGAGCCACGAATCACTAGCCACGAGCCACGAATCCATGGTATGATGATAAAAAAAGTAAAGGACGATGTGTTATGGAATCTCTTATCCGCTCGGTCTATGGCCGGGCTGACGCTGAATATGTCATCAAGAAGTCCCGCTTCATCGCGACGGTCTGCGAAGTGAAGTCCGAAGATGAAGCATCTGCCTTCATCGACGAAGTGAAAAAGAAATACTGGGATGCCCGCCACAACTGCTCGGCCTACCAGGTCGGCCCCGACGGCCGTTTCCAGCGGTCCAGCGATGACGGCGAACCGGCCGGCACGGCAGGACGGCCCATCCTGGAAGTCCTCAAGAAGCAGGGCCTGACCAATACGGCTATCGTCGTCACCCGTTACTTTGGCGGCATCAAGCTCGGTGCCAGCGGCCTCATCCGGGCTTACAGCCATACGGCCGCCCTGGGCCTGGAAGCTGCGGATATCGCCGTCTATACGCCGTTCACGATCCTCAAGGCGACTGTCGCCTACCCCCTGGTCAGCACGATGGAACGCTTCGTCCCCGACCACGGCGGCACCATCACGGACCGCCAGTTCGCCGCTGACGTGACCTTCACCATGGAAGTCCCCCAGGACGAAGCCGCCCCCTTCGCCGCCGCCCTGACCGACACGACCAGCGGCCGCGTCACCTGCCAGAAAACCGGCACCCTCGTCAAGCCGGTGGTTAGTGGTTAGTGGCTCGTGGTTAGTGTTTCGTATGGGCGACCTAATGGCCCGCCGCGAACAGTTGGCGATATACAAATGGGGCTGTCGCACGATGTTTTTTCCATCATGCGAGGCCCCGTTTATCCTACGCCTTATACCCGGTCATGAGGTCGACGATGTTTTCCAAGGGGTCGCCGGTCAGGTAGCGTTTGAGATTATCCGCGGCGATGCGGACGATGTAGTCGTGCGTCGCCTGGAGGTGATAGCCGCCGGAAATGTGCGGCGTAATGTAGATGCCTGGCGTCTTCCACAAGGAATCTGACGACGGCAGCGGTTCCGGGTCGGTCACATCCAAAGCAGCGCCGGCCAGATGGCCTGCCACGACGGCATCGCGGAGTGCCTCCTGGTCGACATTGGTCCCGCGGCCGACGTTGACGAAGTACGCCCCTTTCTTCATGGCGCCAAAGCGCGCCGCATCATAGATGTGATACGTTTCCGGCGTATCGGGCAGGCACGAAGCGACAATGTCGGCCTGGGCCAGGTAATCATTGAAATGGGCCATATCCCCCATTTCATCGGCTTCGGGCGGTACGGCTCCCTGACGGCGGCGCAGGCCGATGACGTGGGCCCCCATGGCCTTGACGCGCTGGCCGAAGTTGCGGCCGATGTTGCCGAATCCGACGACGACGACGGTCGCGCCATAGAGGGACGTAACGGGCCCTTCGTCGCGCCATTGCGACTGATGCTGATTATCATAATAAAGGTACAATTTTTTCATCATCGCCAGTGTCTGGGCCAGCATGTGTTCTGACAACGCCAGGCCATAGGCGCCGGTCGCATTGGTCAGGGTGACCCCCATTGGCAGGACGCCGGGCTGGCAGTATTCGTTGGCACCGGCACTGTTGAGCTGGAGCCACTGCAGCTGCGACGCTTTCTTCACCAGGTCAGGAGCTATATTGCCAATGATGACATCTGCTTCTTTCAACGCTTTTCCGGCCTGCGTCCCGTCACCGGGACAATAGCAAAAATCCGCTTCCGGAGCGGCCATTTCCAGCCACTGTTTCTGTTTTGCATCGACATCCATGACAACTAAAATATTCAATAGAATCACTCCCTATTGCTTTTTTTGTTTCGCGGCAATGCGTTTCACCGTTTCTAACGGGCATTGGGCAATGTGCGCAATGAATTCATACGTCACGTCTTCCTTCAAGAGATCTCTGACAATCTGATCGACACTGCACGGTTCTCCGTCCGCATTGACGAATGTGCCCATTTTTCCCGCCTCCTCTGCCATTATAACACAATAAAAAGGCCTGCATATATATTGCAACAAGAATCATCCTTCTTTCTTAAGGAACCGCTGCCAGTCCTAAGAAGGCCCTAGGTAACAGCCGTCAATTTCTATTTTATTATAGCTTCTCAATAAAGAAAAAGATAGCACCCCATGATAGCTGTAACAGAACTGTGCCAGCCCGGTCATATTCGGGGGCTATATCTTCTTGGATTGACAAGTTCCGTTTTTGTTCTATACTAATAGACAGAGTGTAATCGCAAAACGACCGCACGAAGGGGTACACCACCTTGGGTGTAAACTTTCGTGCGGTCTTTTTTGTCAGGAGGTCTTTTTCATGAAAGAAGCATCACAAATGCAGCGCGGCCTGAAGAACCGTCATCTCCAGATGATCGCCCTGGGCGGCGCAATTGGTACCGGGCTGTTTTACGGGTCGGCGTCGACCATTTCCCTGGGCGGGCCGTCGGTCATCGCAGCCTATCTCATCTGTGGCATCGTCATTTTTCTCATCATGCGCATGTTAGGGGAAATGGCCGTCGAAGAGCCGGTGTCCGGCTCCTTCAGCTATTATGCCGACAAATATTGGGGCCCCTTCCCGGGGTTCATGCTGGGATGGAATTACTGGTTCTCTTACGTCATTATCAGCATGGCTGAATTGACAGCCGTCGGCATCTACGTCCATTACTGGCTGCCGGACCTGCCGCAATGGGTCACGGCCCTGGTCTGCCTCATAGCCATCACCTGTCTCAACCTGGTCAATGTCCGGGCCTACGGCGAAACGGAGTTCTGGATGTCCTTCATCAAGGTGGCGGCTATCCTGGGCATGATTGCCCTCGGCGCCTGGCTCATCTTGCAGGACAGCCGGCCGTTCCCGCAGAATTTCAGCAACCTCTGGGCCTACGGCGGCATCCTGCCCAAGGGCATCTGGGGCTTCTGCCTGGCCATGGTGACGGTCATCTTTTCCTTCGGCGGAGTCGAACTCATCGGCATCACGGCAGGCGAAGCGGAAAATCCCGAACGGTCCCTGCCCAAGGCCATCAACCAGATCATCTGGCGTATCCTCGTCTTTTACATCGGCACGATGGTCGTCATCATGACTTTGTGGCCGTGGAACCAGATTGGCACCCAGAACAGTCCTTTCGTCCAGATTTTCACCAACGTCGGCTTCCCGGCAGCGGCCAATCTCCTCAACTTCGTCGTCCTGGCTGCGGCCATTTCCGTCTATAACTCGGCCATTTACGGCAATTCCCGCATCGCCTTCGGCCTGGCAGAAGAAGGCAACGCGCCGCAATGGTTCAAGAAGCTGTCGTCCCGGGGCGTACCGGTCCACACGCTCTGCCTCTGCTCGGGCCTGACCTTGTTCGTCGTCGCCGTGACCTATTTCTTCCCGGGAAAAATCTTTATGTATTTCTTGTCCCTCACGGTCGGCGCGACCATCGTCAACTGGATCACCATCATCGTGACGCACTTAAAATTCAAAGCCTACTGCCGGAAAACAGGGCAGACGACGAAATTCCCGTCCCTCTGGTATCCGGCAGCCGACTATTTCTGCCTGGCCTTCCTGTGCTTCATCGTCCTCATGATGACCCAGATGCCGGACATGCTCACAGCCGTCCTCATCATGCCTGTCTGGCTGGCTATCCTCTGGTGCTGCTGGCGCCGCCTGACCCTGGCACCCATGATGACACACACCATGCAAAAGCCTTAGCACAACGCTGCCCAGTCTGTTGAAAATGGTTGCCCTTATTCCATAAATCTCCTTTTCATCCGTATAATATTTTTACTATAAAGGGGCTGTGCATGATAGCCTATGCTTTCATGCAACAGCCCCTTCTCTATTGGCTAAACATACTTAAAGTGAACGTACCCTCGCCTACAGAGGCGGGGGCTTCCTGCTTCAGCGAGAACAGCACCACTGACTCTGAAGAGTTATGGCGACTTACACTCTCTCCACAGGCGTAAGTTTCCGTGCGACCCACGGTACTCTATGCGTTACATTAGGCGGCGGATATGCGCCTAGCTTCCTCTCTAATATTTATAGCAGCGTTCTTATCTCTGTCATGATGACTGCCACATTTCGGGCAATCCCATTCTCGTATAGACAAATCTTTCGTTTCATTGTTCTGGTAACCGCAAACATGGCATAGCTGACTACTAGGATACCATTTGTCTATCTTGATAAACTGTTTACCTTGCCAAGCCAGCTTATATTCCAACATGTTTGTGAACATATTCCAGCCATTGTCGGCTACAGATTTACCAAAACTGAACTTACCACCTTTCTTGTGCTTCGCCATAGCTTTGACGCTGATATCCTCAATACCTATGGCATCATAGTGGTCTACCAAGTAGCGGGCTTTTTTGTGCAGGAAATCGCGGCGTTGATTGGCAATTTTTTCGTGGAGTTTAGCTACCCGTAACCTTTGTTTATCTCGGTTATGACTTCCGTTTTGCCGCTTAGAAAGTTTTCTTTGTGCCTTGGCTAATCTTTTCTCGGCTTTCCTCAAGAAATGGGGATAGTCCGCATCCTCTTCATCGGAAGCCACATATAGTCCGTGCATGGCAAAATCAAGTCCAAGAAATTTCTTCGGCATTATAGGGAGTATTTGGTTTTCGTACTCCACCAAAATACTGATGTAATATTTTCCTGATGATGTTTTGCTTATGGTTACAGTCTTTATCGTGCTGTTTTCCATCAATGGACGATGCAGGCACAATTTCACCAAACCTATTTTTGGCAGCCTGACCTTGTTCCCCTCGATTCTTACAGAACCGTGTTGGTTGTTCGTAGAATACGAAGCATGACCTGTCTTTTTCGATTTGAAGCGTGGCTTGCCAAAATGCTTTCGATTTCTAAAAAAGTTATTGTATGCTTTGTTCAGGTTCATCTGTGCATTGGCAAGAGCAAGGCTGTCGACTTCTTTCAGCCAAGGGAATTCTTCCTTGTACTGTGCAGGAGTATTATTCAGTTTCTTACCGGTTTCCTTATAGTAATCAAGGCGGTCTCCAAGCATCTTGTTATAGATGAATCGGACACAGCCGAAAGTCTTGGCAAACATAATTTTTTGTTCAGTTGTTGGATAGAGCCTGTATCGGTATGCCTTATTCACTATAATCACCTGCCTTGATTTTCTATGTATTTTCGTATTATGGGAGCGCCGCCTGTTGTCAGCAGGCAATAGCTTTTTGACCAAAACATTTCCTTTCAAAGCTTACATCTGACTTCCGGAAAATCTTTTTTCTATGTGGACAAATATACCTTTTGCATATTGGCTCATCTGATCAGAAAACACTTTGCGGCGGTATTTTACCACTAGAACCAGCTGGTAATAGAATAAGAATACTGAATAGTTATTACTATCCAATTTCTTAGTATAATCAATTCTTTCTCATCTACGACTGATTATACTACAGAACTATCTACAGAGCAATGGTATGGCTCAATTACTTACGTAAATTCGCCATACCCGCCTTCATCCCCCACCTAAGAGGTGGAGGACTTCTGGCGGATTAGGTTAATTTATTTTGCTTGGCAATGTCAGCAATAGCTTCTAAGGATAACTTAGTATACTGAGCAATCTTTTCAAAAGGTACGCCATCTTTCAGCATTTCCAGTACGTCGTCTTGTTTTCCTAAATCCCAACCACGTTTTTCTCCTACTTCTTCCCCCAGTTTACGTCCGCGTTTTTCTCCTCGCCGTTCCCCGCGCCGTTCAATACCTTCGCTCAAGTTACACATTGTCGCCACTCCTTTCTCTAAGTGCGGTGTCATTGTTACGTTAAATTCTTTCGCCAATACTTTCTGCTTTTCTTGAGGACTGATGTTATCCAAGAGCAGCATGTTTAGCAACCGCAAAATACCTTTTAACTGCCTATGGCTTTTGCTTCCCAGACAGACCAAGACGATACTGATCAAATCGTAATGACTCCGCTCGGCCTGGGTATGCCCGATTAGATGTTTCTCAGTCAGTTGGTAACGTGAAATATGGTACTCCCATTTTTTCGTTGGCATCGTGCAGATCCAGATGGAATAGACCTTCTGAATTTTTTCATAATGGGATTTTACGAAAACCGTGCCATACTGACTGGAAATCATGCGACCGCAATAGTAGACGGCCCGCTTTAGCAGCGGATAGCCCGGGTTAAAATCGTTCTGCGCTTCCAGATTAATGATGAGTTGAATCATTTTCCCATCCACGGGAGCTACGGCATGGAACCGGATGTCGTAATACACCGTTCCTTCCGCTCCAGATTTGTCTTCCGTCTGCTCACTTTCGATGCGTGGTGAAATGGTTTCCGGTTCCACGGCAATGCGGCTGATACTCGGTTCGCCCTGGATATAGCGCCACGCAATATCCAGCAAACTACAATCCTTAAATTCTTCCGTGCAGGACTTGAGGATATGGGCCATGATTTCCCGTTCCGAAAGGACCCGCTTGCACGCCTCGTCATACGCTTTCTTTTGCGCTTTGGCCTGTTGTGCCGAATCGGACATGATGTCACACCTCCAGATTCACTTTTATTGTATAATAATCATTTCCGCTCCGCAATAGAACGGCTTCTGATTCTATCATACACTACCAAACAGGGCCCGCCAGAAATTCTAATCGTCCTTTAATCGAATTCCCGAATATTTAAGGAACCGTTAATGTAGATTAGTGCCTATCGGCCGGGCGAAAAGTCGTTCATCGAATTTTAGAGTTGAGGGCCCCGCAGGCCGCATTCGTAGGGGACGGCCAAAGGGCGTCCAGCCACGGCTGTCCGTTTTGGCAGCCGTCCTGCACCTCCCGCTGTTCGGCACCTGACGGGCCAAAAAGGCCGCGTGAATCCTGGGCATAGCCGGAATTTATGACGAGTGGTACACGGTCGTAATACAAAAATAAAAAACGGGCTTGTCGCACGACGACAAGCCCGTTAAAGTTGTTAGTGGCTAGCAGTTAGTTGTTGGCGGATGGCTTTAAGCGACAGCGCCGTTTTTACTTTACGCTTTCTTTATATTGCTTCTAGCCGTAATCTCGAAGGGGATCCGTTGTTCCCCGACGGATTTCTTGATGAAAATGTTGATTGCCGTCGACATGCTCATGCCGATGGAGTCACAAAATTTCTCAAAGTCTTTTTTCAGATCCGCGTCGACGCGAATACAAATCGTTGTCTGTGCCATGATACCCCTCTATTTCTTGCCGACGTACTGACGGATCATTTCTCCCTGTTCCTTGACCAGAGCTTCCAGTTCGGCAATCTTCTTATCCTGCTGATCCACCGTATTTTCCAGGCTTTCAATCTTCTTAGCCATGGCCGTCTTCGACGTCGTGATGCCGCTGCCACCTTGACCAATCTTGAAGCTCAAGCCGGCGTTAAACATATTTTCCCCGTTGCCGAAATTCGTACCCAGACTGAACATGGTATCTTCATTGGGACGATAGAAGGCACCCAAAGCGACACTGTTGGCATTGCGGTAATTGCCGTAACCAACGGCGAAATCCCACTTATCATTAGGGTCGAAGTCCAATGGATGAAGCGCTGCCAAAGCAGCCGCACCAGCACCGACCTTGTTGACGCGGTTATCGAGGTCAGAAACGCGGTTGTTGATGTGGTAAATGGATTCCGTGTTGGCAGCGACCTGATGATCCAAAGCCGTTATGTTTTGGCCAGCTGTGTTAGCCTGTCTGATGAAGATTCCGTCCTTTTCGACTCTCGTTTCCTTGTAGACGGTCCCGGCATTGACGGCGTTCTTAGAGCCTTCCTCAATCGTGGTGTTGGCTACATTCTGGATGGTCGTGTCTTCCCGCAGCGTAACGGTCTTGCTGTCGTCACCGTCATAGTTGACGGCGTTCTTGGTCGCAGCTTGCAACTGGTCTTCCGTAGCAGCCTGACCGGACGTAATGTTCTTGGCGTCCCAGGTCTTGTTAGTCAATCCACCAATCGTGCCTTTGTCATCCTTGTTGATGGTGACCTTGCCAATGGCAGCGGAACCTGTCACTTCGAGGTCTTTTGTTGTAATCTTATTAGCTGCTGTAACTGAATCGACATTCAGATCTTTATTCAGGGAAATCTGATAATTCGCTGCTTCTCCCTCTTTGGCAATATTTTCAACAGAAAGATTAGCATCTTCCGTTGATACAATAGTATGCTTGCCTGCAGCTTCTGACGCATATTTAATGGCTTCGTCAAGTTTTCCAATGGAAGTCGTGACGTCTTCACCTTTTTTAACGTACTTCGTGCTGCTGTAGTCAAGATTCCCCACTTTGTTATCTACATGATTGACAGCATCTACTACGGTCGTTTTACCTTCAGCATTTTTAATATCTGCATTCAAATCCGTTACATTGCCTACATCACTGGCTTTGGCTACATCCGTAATCCGGACGGTACCAACTTTTCCCGTCTTATCTACAACGTCTATCGATACGCCCTGCACTGACTGGCCATCCTTGTCTGTAATAGTACCAACGGCATAATCTCCAGCCGTGATATGTGTATCATTGGCATCGGCTGTGGCCTGTGTCATCGCTTCGTGGAGCTGAGCTTCCGTAGCAGCCTTTGTAGACTGAGAATAATCTTTCGTTTTATCCCAGGTCGTATTAGACAAACCTGTAATCACATTATGCTGACCGTCTACAGTCACATTACCAGAAGTAACAGTTGTGGCTTGCAGACTGTTGAGACCTGTAATGTCTTTTGCAAGACGAATATTCAAGGTATCATCATCTTTTCTTACAACACCAATGTTAGCAGCGTCAACAGTTTCGGTCGCTCCTCCGACAATATTAAGTTGCTCATTCAACTTTCTCGATATGACTTTGCTATTATCTGACTTTCCGTCATCACCAGCAAATGTTAAACCATCCGTACTTTTAGCCAATCCGTCCGTATTTAAGCCAATCGTATATTCGATACCCTTTCCTTTGTTAACGCCTGTGTTATCTACTGTAATACGACTGTTTGCAGCCGCTTTGACAGTCGCATGCTTGGCAGCCTCTATAGCTACGGCATAAAGTTCGCTCCCATTGACGGCATCCGTACTCGTAGGCGTAACACGTCCGGCGGCTACGTTCGTAATAGTCCGTACCACTTTATCATTACCTACACTAACGATTCCGCTTGGCCACCCGCCGCTTACACTATAAGTTGCTGTTAAGATTCGGAATCGTAAGAGACATGACATTGTAATCATTCAAGTTTCCCGAAGCTTCCGAACCTTGGCCCAGGGCAACGGAATTTTCTACTGAAACCTTTGCATCTTTCCCAATGGCAACAGATTTTGCACCGGAAACCTGTGCATTCATACCTATAGCCATACTGTTTGCTCCACTTACCTGACTGCTTGCACCTAAGGCCATACTATTTTCTGCACCGGCCAAAACCTTTGCCTGATATCCCAATGCCGTTCCCTTAGACGCACCTGTGTCTACGATAGCTCCTAATCCAACAGCTGACGAGTAATTGGCCAAAGCTTCTGCACCTTCACCTACGGCAGTAGCCGATTCCCCACTAGCCCTGGCGAGCGAACCCAGTGCGGTTGCCTGCGTTCCTTCAGCCTGTGCATTCATGCCAATAGCCGTACTGTTATCTTGATTGGCCAGGGCATCGGTACCTAGTGCAACAGCATACCGCCCTGTTGCCTTGCTATTATAGCCCAGGGCGGTCGAACGATAACCAGACTGGCTATTATAACCAACCGCCGTGTTATCATCCATTTTATGATTTTCATCTAAAACATCGGAATGGGTTGTTTTAGCACTATATCCTAACGCTAATGAATGAGTTCCCCGGGCTGAAGCAAAGGGTCCGATAGCAATAGCATCATCCCCTGTAGCTCCATTATTGTTATAATTACTATCAGTACCTGTAACAGCACCACTTTTTGGATTCATACTATAATAATGAATCTGGGCACTTTTCAGCTGAGCTACGTTAACCGCATCGGTATCTTCCTTACCGGCTGCGACGTTAGTAATCTGACGAGTAAGGTTCTTAGAAGCATCACCGACGGAAACAGCAGCCGCCTTTGATTTCCAGGTGCCAGTGGTATCAGTCTGATGGTCACCATTTGCCGGGTCATAACCATCTGCACCCTTATCGATAACAGCTACGGAACCGGCACCGATGGCTACACCGCCATCGATAGTGGCATTAGCATTATGACCGAGGATGACTGTGTCTTTTTTCTCTGTTGTGATGGGCGCCGTTTCGTCGGCATTGCCGATAATCACGTTATGGGTCTGGTCTTCTGCTACGGCGCGATAATCGCCGATGACCGTATTGGAATCAGCCCCCTTATTGATCGTGACACCCTGTCCCAGCACCTTTACATGGCTGGCATTTGTTACCGTATTTTTAAAACCATTAATAGAATTATAGGAGCTAATACTGCTCTTTTCTCCTACTACTGTATTATTCACACCAATAATAGATGTTTTTTGGGTATAATTCGCTTTATTTCCACCACCAATGGCAAGCGTAGCTCCACCGCTTTCGCTGTCCTGCACTGCCTTCATCAAATTATTCTGCAAAGCCTGTGCTGAGTCTCCCCCACTTGAAGGCGCAGAAGAAATATCAGTGATAGAATTTTGAATTTCATTACCCGCCCCAAAAATCAGAGAACCATTGGAGTTAGAAGCTCTGTTGGCGGTGCCTACGATACTGTTAGCAATTCCAGAATATGGACTGGAAAAAGTAGCCGATTCAATACTGTTCAGAGATCCGGTAATGGTAGCACCAAAGTTCTTGGTTGCAGCAGATGTATCATTACCGCCTTCATAATTTCCCGAAGCAATGGAATATGCCCCCATAACTGTGGAAAATGCACCTGCATTAAAACTGTTAGTTCCCAGAGTCGTTTCAAAAACATTTTTTGACTTTACATTTACATCCTTTTCGTTAGATGTATTAATCGTTACATCGCCTAACTTACCTTGATAATTATGAATGCCAATGGTTAAACCACCTGTGCGGGCATATGAGTTCTGACCAATAGCGATTGATCCAGGAACTCTGGTTGGGTCATCGGGAATTTGTGCCACAGGAACCAATCCCCACCAATAGTCGGGATCATATTTAGGAGTATATGTAGTCTGTCCAAAACCAAACGCTTTTTCCTGTTGTCCGGCCATATTCTCAATGGACACATTATTCCCAATGGCAATGCTGCCGCCCTGACTGGCATAGTTGTCAATGACAGCGCCGCTACCGACTGCTACATCACCAGTTGACTTGCTTTCGCCATTTGAATATTTGATAGTCGCCCCTTTGCCAATGGCTACATTTTCTTTTTTAGGTGCGTTGCTGTTTGTCCCAATAGCAACGCCATCACCACTTCCTGCCGTATTATCCGCAGCCAATACCGGCGAATAAGCCACTCCACCGAAAGTCAGCAGTCCGGCGACGATGGCAGCTCCGGCCGCCTTACCAAAATACCTCTTCTGATGTACATTTGTACTTATAAGCTCGCTCTTACTGGACGATTTGTGTTGGCTTTTCGTTAATTCCGATACGACGACATAGCAATGTCTGGCTTTACTCCAAATGACCTTATACGTTCGATTCATAAAAAGCATCTCCTTTTTTCGTTATTATATGCACTTTATATGATTGATGAAGTGCATATCTGTAATAAAACTGTTATTTCATTATAGCATATAAAGCCGCAAAATAAAGCTGTATATAGCCGTTTTTAAGTCATTGCCAAGTCGTCGTCCTGCACTTTATATTAACTTTTTTAATATATTTTTAATACAATTATTTTCAATTATATATACAAAATAAAGAAAATTTTTCTGTGATTTTTTTTGATAAGTCTGTCGTGGCGGAACGCCGCATCTGAGTCCGAGGAAAAGCCGTGGCTCGTGGCTCGTAAAAGCCTGCCATTATACTCGGATGGACTGTGGTCGAATCTCACAGCGGGCTCGCCACGTGCGAGCCCCTACGCATACTACGCACAAGGCCGTGGGCCGTGTTTTTTTGCGGCCTGCGAACTGCGGTCCCCTACTTATTGTCTTCCAGAAAGGCTTCCGCATCTTGGCGGATTTTTTCCAGGTCCAGGCCCTGGTCGCGGGCCCCGAAGATGCAGCCGCAGTAGGGCTGGCGGTAGAGGTGGTAGGCTTCGGTCATTTTCGTCGATGTGAGGAAGCCGTTGTTTTTCTTGAAGTCCGTCGGCAAGTAGGCGTAGCCGTACTGGTCTTCGATATCCCGGCCGACTTCGTTGATGACCTGCGAGTTCTTATGGGGGCTGACGGTCAGGGTCGTCGTGAAATAGTCATAGCCCAGTTCCTGCATCTTTTCAGCTGTCGCCTTCATGCGCTGGACGAAGCAGACGCGGCAGCGGGCGCCGCCTTCCGGTTCGTCTTCCAGGCCCTTGACGGCTTCAAAGTACGTCTCCGGTTCATAGGGCGCGGCCAGGAAATGGACGTCGTGGCCAGTCTCTTTGTTATAGGCTTCGATAAACTGTTTCTGGACGAGTTCCCGCCGCCGGTATTCGGCTTCCGGATGGATATTGGGGTTGAAATAGTAGACCGTCACATCAGCCACGCCGGTCAACCTATCCAGGACGGCCGTACTGCACGGGCCGCAGCAGGAATGGAGCAGGACCCGCGGCTTGACGCCTTCCTGCTGCCAACGGCGGGCCATGCGCTGGAATACTTTATCGAAGTTGATCCGCTGGTTTTGATTCATGCGGTCCAGAATTTCATGAAAATCAATCATCGTTTATACTCTCTTTCTAATATAGATTTATTTTATATTATACCATAGCATGGATAGCGCCATCGAGTATCTGCCAGAGCGTCAGGTAAAGGCCTATTTTTTATCCCCCCCATGGGCTTATATTGGCCGGGCTTTTTTAGTAAAATAGTAATATAGTTAAATTTCTAAGGAAAAGAGGTTTCATTATGCATATACCTGAAAATTACCTGAGCCCTTCGACGTGCGGTGTCCTCGGCGCCGTCATGGTCCCTATCTGGCTGCTGTCCATCCGCAAGGTCAAGGAAACGGTGCCCCGTGAAAAGCTGCCCCTCCTCGGCATTGCTGCGGCCTTTTCCTTCCTGGCCATGATGTTCAATATCCCCCTGCCCGGCGGTACGACGGGACATGCCGTCGGCGGTACGCTCATTGCCATCCTCTTCGGGCCGTACGCGGCCTGTCTGGCCGTCAGCGTGGCTCTGCTCATCCAGGCCCTGTTCTTCGGTGACGGCGGCATCCTGGCTTTCGGCGCCAACTGCTTCAACATGGCTTTCGTCCTGCCCTTTACGGGATATTTCATCTATCACGGCCTGAAGAAGGTCATCTCGTCGGATACGGTCGCCGCCGGCATCGGCGCTTACGCAGGAATCAACGCAGCTGCCTTCTGTGCCGCCGTGGAATTTGGCATCCAGCCCCTGCTGTTCACCGATGCTGCCGGTCAGGCCCTGTACTGCCCGTATCCCCTGTGGATTTCCCTTCCGGCCATGATGATCGGCCACCTCACCTTGTTCGGCCTGGCAGAAGTCGTCTTCACGACGGGCGTCCTGGCTTATCTTCGCAAGACGTCGCCGGACCTGTTCCAGCTGGCCGCCCCGGCTTCGTCCAATAAGTCCCTCTTCGGTCTCCTGGCCGCCCTCATCGTCGCCACGCCCCTCGGCTTACTGGCTGCCGGTACGGCCTGGGGTGAATGGGATGTGGAAGAACTGGCAGACACGGACTTCTTCGGTTCCGCCCTGGGGTATACGCCGGCAGGCATGGAAAACGGCTTTTCCTTCGATGTCCTCATGCCGGACTACGCCATTGCCGGCCTGCCCGACGCCGCCGGCTACATCATTTCGGCCATCGTCGGCACGGCCTTGCTCATCATCATCTTTAAGATCATCGCGTCCCTCCTGCCGTCCCGGCCGACTTTCGATACGCCGGCTCAGCATTAAGGGGGCTTGTCCATGAAGCTTCCTGAATGGGCAGTCCGCGAAGAAATATATAATCCCGGCAGCGACCGGGATTATTTCATTTCCCGCTCCCTGCTCAAGATCGTCTCTATCCTGACGGCCCTGCGCGGCCAGGGACTGCGGCCGGTCCGGCCCATCGGCGCGGCACCGGCCTTATTGGCTGCCCTGGTCCTCATCGCCCTCATCGTCATGGCCCGGACGACGGCCTTCCTCTGGGCCGTCCTGGCCGGCGAACTGGTCCTCCTCTGCTTCCAACCGGGACGGCCCCTGCGCCGGGCCCTCGGCGCCGCCCTGGCAGCGTCCCTGTTCTGTGCCGTCCTCGTCGCCCCGTCTTTTTTCCTGGGCAATGGCCGCTACGCCTTTCTCCTGCCCTGCAAGACTTTCCTCACCGTGACGGCCCTGATGCTCCTGCAGGAAAACCTGGCCTGGCATGAACTGACCGGCGCCCTGCGGACGTTCCGCGTCCCGTCGCTGGTCATCTTCATCCTCGACACGACGCTGCGCTACATCGCCATCTTAGGCCAGGAAGCGTCCGACCTGCTGACGGCCCTCAAGCTGCGCTCTGTCGGTCACAATCCCGACAAGAAGTCCGCCATGAGCGGCGTTTCCGGCATTTTGCTGCAAAGGTCCCAGCGCCTGTCCCAGGACCTGTACGAAGCCATGTGCTGCCGCTGCTTCACTGGCGATTACCGGCCCTATGAGGACGGCCGGAAGCGCCGTTTCTCTCCCGCCACGGGGCTGCTCGTCCTGGCCCTGCTGGCCTATGTCTATCTCTTCATCCGCCTGGAAGGAGTCCTCTCATGATACAACTCGACGACGTCTGTTTCGCCTATGACGACAGGCCCATCCTCTCTCATCTCACGGAAACCATCGAACCGGGCCAGGCCGTCCTCCTCAGCGGTCCCAACGGCTCGGGGAAATCGACGCTCCTGCGCCTGCTGAACGGCCTGATTTTCCCCCAGCAGGGGACGTATACCTTTGACGGCACGGTCATCACGGCCGGCAAGATGCGGGACCACGCCTATTCCAAATGGTTCCACCAGCGCCTGGGCTACGTCTGGCAGAATCCCGATTCCCAGCTCTTCTGCAGCAGCGTCCGCGAGGAACTGGCCTTCGGCCCGGTCCAGATGGGATTGAAGCCTGAAGAAATCCACCAGCGCGTCGACGATGCCCTGGAACTGCTGGGCCTGACCCGGCTGGCCTCCCGCCCGCCTTACACCCTGTCCGGCGGCGAAAAGAAACGGACGGCCATCGCCTCCATCCTGACCATGAACCCCCAGGTCTGGACCATGGACGAACCGGAAAGCTACCTCGACGCCGACGGCCTGGCTTGGCTTTCAGACTTCCTGCCCAGCCTGAAAGCGGCCGGCAAGACCCTCATCATCGCCACACACCACGCCGACCGCCTGGCCTCCCTTGTGGATAAGGAAATAATTGTAGGGGACGCCTAAAAGGCGTCCCGCAGTTCGCGTTCAAATGCAACCTCTCAGTCAGCTGCGCTGACAGCTCTCCTATTAGGAGAGCCTGTGTTACGCATTATTTAAGATTTTTAACAATTATTCAAAATATTTTATTGATTTTTAGTTTATAAAATTATATAATATAAGTACAAACAGAACAGCAAGACAGAAGATGCAACGCAGCACTTATTTCGCCGTTGCATCTTTTGTTGTTTTCAGACTCAAAAAAGGGGGCAGTGCTTATGTTAATCTACGGACTGGAACAAGCCCTGATGGTGACCCATGGCTATGAAGTGGAATTTAATCAGAAAAAAGAAACGGCCCACCTGGTACAGACGACCGATGGACCGATGAAGACGGAAAAAAGTCACTTGGAATACTTGATGGATAAGTTGATGAAATTCAAATACAGCTATCGCAGATAGGTCTGGAACTGCTGACGATTGGCCTGGATGCGGGGATTGGCGGAGTTGATCTGGCCGGCCCGTTCCAGCCAGGATCCGGCTTTGTCTGCGTTCCCCTTACGGAGGTAGAGGACGGCCATGGCATTGGCCGCATCCGCCGACTGGGGCGAAAAGCGCAGGATTTCCTGGAAGGACTGCCGGGCCTTATCGTCCTGCTTCAATTCCATGGCCACGAGGCCGCGGTTATACCAGGCCTGCAAATATTCGGGACGGCAGGCGACGGCCTGGTCGTAACTGGCGAGGGAAGCTTCGAGCTCCCCTCTTTTTTGTTGCGTCAAAGCCAGGTCATACCAGGCAGCAGGCGACGTCTTGTCCAAGGCCAGGGCACGGCGGAAGTCCCGTTCGGCCAGCCAGTAATCGTGGCGGTCGAAGAAAAGGATGCCCCGATAGAGATAGGCCTGGGCGTCGTCGGGATGGGCGAAGACCTTCTGGAAACCCGTGACCAGGTTATCGTGGGTTCCGTCCGGTGTCTGGGCTTCGGTCCACATCCAGAGGATTTCCTGGCCATAATGCTTGCCCGGCACGGCCCAGCGGCCGTTGAGGCCCGTCCAGGAATCGACCTTACCGTAGAGTTCGGGATGCTTTTCAGCCAAGAGTTCGTAGCGGGGATCGACGATGGCCGTCTTAGGCCGCTCCGTACTGGCATAGGCCAGGAGGTGCTGGATATGGGCCCGAACGCCGAGCTGGGGCGTAGCGAAGCGGGCGCCGGCCACCCGGTTCCCCGTCGCGCCGAGGCCGCAGAAATTGTTCTGGTCCGGCGATACGTCGCCGCCATAGGCAAAGTAGCCCGTTTCCTTCAGGGCCTGGCAAAGGGCCACGTCGGGCCGGATGCCTTCGCGGCCGGCTTCGTCATAATAGGCCTGGACGACGTCTTCCAGGGGCGCGTTCAGTTTGGGGTGAGGATTGCGCTGACGGATGAAATGGACCATCTGGCGGGCCGGTATCGTTGCCGGTCCCAGGATAGTATCGGCCCCTTGGGCGACGTCGAGCATGGGCCGGCCATAGGGCCGGGCCAGCTGCCAGTCTGCCTGCTTCAGGGCCTGGGTATCGGCGCGCAGGGCCTCTCCGGCGGCCCGGACCGGAGCCGGCACGAGGCCCGGCAGCAGGCAGAGGCTGGCCACCAGGGCGGCCGCAACGAGGCCTTTTCCCTTCTTATAAGGCATGGTACGTCCCCTGCTTCCGCTTTTCTTCGGTCATCCTGGAAATATAGGTCCCGTGAACCAGGGGATAGCCTTTGCGTTCGATGATCTGGGCCATATAGTTGCGGAAGGGACACGGCGGCCGATGGTAGCTGTCGGACACGATGCACGACGCAAAATGGATGGTCACATTTTCCTTGGCATCGCCGTATTTCTTCAACTTCTTGGCCAGGTTCTCCAGCTTGGCCGACAGCCCGGCTCCGCAACAGCCGCCGCAGGTCATCATGAGGAAGCGCGTATCCGGCGGATAATCGGCAAAGGTGTCCTTTCGGTTGACAAAGGTATTCATGCAGGCATAGCCGCTGCAGCGCTTGGTGACGATGTCGCACTGGATGACGACGACGAGTTTCGACATAAAGGTCCCTCCTTTAATTATATAAGTATTTATTCAAGAACCGCTGCGTCCAGTCCGCGTCGATGCGGGCCAGGACGGCGTCTTCTGCCGGCAGGTCGTCGGCAAAGTGCTGCTGGAACTGACCGTAGAGCTGGGCCAGGCCATTATTAAAGTCCACATAGGCCTGCTGGCCGCTTTTTTCATCGACCAGGGACAGGCGCAGGGACCCGTCTTTAGCCGTGACGAAATGGCTTTCCGTGACGGTGAAGTCCTTTTCCTTTTCCCCGACCTGGGCCAGGGCCGCTGCCTTGGTCAGTTCCATCAGGCGGTCGTCGAGGCCGGCTTCAAAGATGGCGATTTTTTCCAGCAAATCGGCTTTCGTCCGAACCAGGCGCATGACATACCCCGCCGTGTCCACCATGGCCTTGAACTGGGCCTGGCCGTCGGCCATATCGCGGTCGGCGTTTTCCTGGTCCTTGTCGGTCGGCGCGTAGAAGACCATGAAATGGTGGTCCATGTCGTGATATAAAAAGCCGTAATCGACGTGGACGTCCGTCCCGCAGTGCGGGCAGTGATAGCAGAAAGCCTCCTGCGACTTGACGCGGTCCTTCATATCCGGATCCAATTTCGTATTGATACTGTCCCATACGGTAAAGATACCGGCCTTCTGGCATTTCGGACAGGTAATGCCTACTTCATGATGCATACTCATGGCAGTGCCCCTTTCGTTTTTTCCTATTATACCATAGATTTCGTGGCTCGTGGTTCGTGGTTCGTGGCTAGTGGCTCGTGGCTAGTGGCTAGTGGCTCGTGGCTAGTGGCTAGTGGCTCGTGGCTCGCAAAGGCTCTCCTGATAGGAGAGCTGTCAGCGCAGCTGACTGAGAGGTTTCCCCAACCATGGCAGAAGCCTTCATGCAACAGCCCCTTGTCGGCTGACATCTCTCTACAAATATGATATATTAGAATCATCGATTCAAAGGAGGGATGCTCATGAAAAACGCGTACATCAAATTCATCCTGGCTGCTGTCATTTTCGGCACGAACGGCATCATTGCCAGCCAACTTCCCCTGTCGAGTTACGAAATCGTCCTGACCCGTACGGTCCTGGGCGGGTTATTCCTGCTTCTCCTGGCGACGGCCCGCCATGAATGGGGTAGCCTGCGCCACGTGACCCGGGCCTCCCTGGGCTGGCTGGTCCTGTCGGGCCTCTTCCTGGCCGGGAACTGGCTCTTCCTCTATGAAGCGTATCAGCAGATTGGCGTCAGCCTGGCCACCCTCATGTGCTACTGCGGTCCCATCCTGATCATGATCCTGTCGTACTTCGTCTTCCATGAACCCTTCACGGTCCCCAAGGTAAGTGCCATGGTCATCGTCACCATCGGCATCGTCTGTATCAACGGCGCCGACGTCCAGGCTCACGGCCTGTCGTGGGGCCTGGTCTGCGGTTTCCTGAGCGCCCTTTGCTTCGCCCTGCTCATCATCGCCATGAAAAAAGTCAGCGGCATCGGCGGCATCTTGTCCCCGGCGTGCCAGCTCCTGGTCGCAGCCGTCGTCGTCTCGGCCGTCACCCTGTCCATGCCGTCGGCACCGGTCAGCCTGAATATGAGCCACATCGCCTGCATGATCTGCCTGGGCGTCGTCAACACGGGCCTCGGCTACTACCTCTATTTCTCCGGCGTCCAGCGCCTGTCGGCCCAGAGCGTCTCCATCTGCGGCTATCTGGAACCCTTCACGGCCCTGGCCCTGTCAGCCCTCATCCTCAGGGAAAACCTGACGTCCCTGCAATGGCTGGGAGCGGCCTGCATCCTCGGTGGCGTCGCTCTCAGCGAACTCTGGCATCCCGGAAAAAAGGGATAAAAACTTCTGCAATTCTTCGGTCATGCTGTCCGGCCGATAAGCCAGGACGGCATATTCGGTAAAGTCATCGTCCAAGGAGATGACGCTCAGGCCGGGATAGACATCGCCTTCGGGCATGGGCAGGATGGCAAAGCCCTGGGACAGGCTGAGCAGCAGGAACTGTTCGGACAAACTATAGCACAGGCGGGATTCCTCAAAGGGCTGGCCGAAGACCTGACCGCACGTCCGGCGCATCTTGACGACATAGTCCTGGCTGTTGGACTTGGTCAGGAAGGGCAGATGGGCGATGACTGCCCCCACCGTCCGATACTGGTCCAGCAAAGCCTGGGAGCAGATGAAGGACTGGCGGATGGCGAAAAGGCGCTGGCATGTAAAAGGCAGATCCATGGCCTGGGCATCGGAAAAGAGGAAGCCATCCAGGGCCCCGTTCCCCAGGCTTTCTCCCAAGGCCTCTATGTCATGGAAACTGAAATACATCTTACATTCGGGAAAATCTTCTTCAAAGCGGCGCAGCCACCGGGCTTCGATGTATTCCTGCATGGCAATGCCCAGGTAGAGGCCCTTCCGCTGTTTCAGCCGCAGCGAGCCGCGCAGGTCCTGGTATTCCTGACAGATTTTTTTCATGCCTTCATAGAAGCGCCGCCCTTCTGCCGTCAGCGAGACGCCACGGTGTTCCCGGCAAAAGAGACGGCAGCCCAGTTCTTTTTCCAGCTGGGAAATATATTTCGTCATCGTCGTCTGGGCGATGTGGCACTTCCGGGCGGCTTCGGTGAAATTGTTCAGCCGTGCCGCTTCCAGGAAGTATTGTATCTTCGCAAGGTCCATGATATCGCTCCTATCCATCACTTTTTTTCATGGCAATGGCCAAAGGTTTCATTAGTCAGACCCTGACAAGCATGATAAAATAAGGGCGTTTTAGAAAGGAGTCCGGCTAATGAGCTATTTTTCCATTGTCTTATCGCAAATCATCGGTTTCGTCATCTATCTCCTCATCGGCATGGTTGCCGTGCGTATGCACGTCCTGGACAGCCGTTCCCTTGGCGTGTTCTCGCAATTCATCACCAAGGTCTCCATGCCCCTGCTCTTGTTCACCAATACCCTCAACGGGGCGACGCGTCAACAGTTCATCAGCGCCCTGCCGATCCTGGCCATTTCCCTGTTGATGTACTTCCTATTATACCTGCTCTGCCGCTTTTTGGCACGCCTCTTCGGCTTGAAAGGCAATGAAAATCACGTCTACCGGGCCTGCTCCATGTTCGGCAACATCGGCTTCATGGGTATTCCCATCATTGCAGCCCTCTTCCCGGAACAGGGTATGCTCTACATCGCCTTGTTCACGGTCATCGACCAGCTCCTGCTGTGGACGCTGGGTGTCAATCTGACGGCGCCGGTGGACCGGGAAAATACCATGTCCGTCACCAGCCGCCTAATGAAGATGATCAATCCGGCGACAATCGCCATCATCCTGTCCATCCTGGGCCTCTTCATCGGACTCCACCTGCCGGAACCCATCAATGCGGCCCTGACCAAAGCCGGACTCCTGACACCCCCCATGGCCCTGATTTACCTGGGCGGCCTGTTCTGCTACATCGACATCCCCCAGTACATCCGAAAGAAAGAAATCTATGGCGCCGTCGCCGTCAAGATGTGCCTCTTCCCGCTCGTCTTCTATGAAATCTGCCGATTCCTGCAGGTCCCTCATGACATAACCCTCACCATGAGTATCCTGCCGGCCCTGCCCAGTATGGCCGTCATCGTCATGCTGGCCCAGAACCAGCACTCAGACAGCAATTACGCCGCCGGCATGCTCCTGGTCACGACACTCTGCTCCATCATCACCATCCCCCTGGTCTGCCTGGGATTGGGATGAAAAAAGAGATTGCCGCACATGCGACAATCCCTTTTTTTGTAATCCTTTATTCGTAGGGGCCGTCCCAAAGGGCGGCCCGCATGAGAGCCACTACCAATCCAATTTCCCTGTAATGAGGTAGACTAACAATCCTTTTTCGGCGTGCCGTCTGTTTTCGGCTTCGTCGAGGATGGTTTCCAAGTGTTTTTCCATGACGTCCTGCGTGATTTCATAGCCCGGATGGATTGGCATATCGTGGAAGACCATGGTATCCGTGCCTTCCATGAGGGCAGCGTCAATCTGATAGGGCATCATCATGTTGATGATCTGGTTCTTCTTTTCGGCATAGTCCGGGTTGGTGAAAAATTCCATGTCGACCCAGGTGTCGGTATAGACGCAGTCCACATCGGCGACGACTTTCTTCAGCTCTTCTTTGGAGATATCCGTCGGCAATTCCTTATAATGACCCGTCGCCGTCAGTTTGTCGTAGAAGTCGGCCGGTACATTGGTGACCTGGCTGAACGGCGTCAGGCCGTACATCATGCCGCCCATCTTGGTGACGATTTCGCTGAGCGAGTTATACGTATTGTTCTTGGCCCCGATGTAGAGGACCTTGGCTTCGAAATGGCCCGTCTTTTCGTACAGCGTCAGCATGTCGGCCAGGGCCTGCGTCGGGTGGAACGTATTGTCGCAGCCGTTGATGACCGGGACGGTGGCGTTCTTCATGAAGCCTTCCGTCGTTTCGGCTTTCTTGAACCGGCCCATGATGCAGTCGACGTTGCGGCAGACGTATTTGACTTCGCTCATGAGGTCGCCGATGGTGAAATTGCTATCCTTCCACAGCTGATTATAGGCTTTGCCGCCTAATTCCTCCATGCCGATGGAAAAGGACAGGTACGTCCGGTTCGACGTCTTTTCAAAGAGCGTATACAATTTCTTGCCGTCCAGGATATGGCTGTAGTCATCCGGATGCTGTTTGATCTTTTCGGCCAGTAATAAAATGCCTTTCAATTCATCTGTTGTATAATCTACGAAGCTATTTGCATGTTTCATGTATATCCATCCTCCAATAAGTTAAGACCAGAACTTGTTCGATGGATATATCATAGCACAGCCGCATGAATATTGCAAGTATTTATGCAAACTTTTTCGTGTTTTTATACAGTTATAGAGGGCAAAAAAAAGGGCCGCACAGGCTGGCCAAAGCCGTCCCGTGAGCCCCTTAAAAGGTCTATTTTACTTTCCGATTAGCATTTAACTACGTTAGCTGCCTGCGGTCCGCGCGCACCTTCAACGATGTCGAATTCAACTTCCTGACCTTCGGTCAAGGATTTGAAGCCATCTTCCTGGATAGCGGAGAAGTGAACGAAAACGTCGCCGCCATCTTCTCTTTCGATGAAGCCATAACCTTTTTCTGCGCTAAACCATTTTACTTTACCGTGCATAACAAAATCCTCCTAAAAAAACAATTCCAGCTATCTTGTAGCTCTTCCGTTAGTGTAACATAACGGATTGACAATGTCAATCGAAACGGCGGACATAGTGGACGAAAGAAAAAGTATGGGGACACTGTCCATCGGCACGGTGCAATTCCCGCGTTTGTTCCGTCCAGGCGCTTCTATCCCAGTCCGGGAAAAAGGTGTCGGCGCCGTCGAAGGCTTCGTCGATTTCCGTCAGGTAGAGGCTGTCCGCCAGGGGCAGAAATTCCCGGTACATGGCAGCGCCGCCGATGACGAAGTAGTCTTCCCCATCGTTCATGGCCTGCTGCAGGGCTTCGACGCTATGGAAGACAGTGACCGCTTCATGGCGGGCGTCATAATCTTTTTGATGGGTCAGGACCCAGTGCGGCCGGCCGGGAAGGACGCCGGGCAGGCTTTCAAAGGTCTTGCGTCCCATGATCATCGTATGCCCCATAGTGAGAGATTTAAAACGTTTTAAGTCGGCCGAAATATGGCACAAGAGGTCGTTATCCTTACCGATCCCGCCGCGCTTGTCGACGGCTGCAATGAGATGGAGCATCAGACGGCCACCTCCATGGGCAGTTTTCCCAGGTGCTGGTAGTTATCGAGGACGATGTCGTCGATGGTGAAATCATAGAAATCATGGACATCGGGATTGAGGACCAGTTTCGGCGCCGGGAAAGCCTGATCGCGGCGGGCCAGCTGGGTCTTCATGGCCTGGACGTGGTTCTCATAGACGTGGGCGTTGTTGATGACATGCGTGAACAGGCCCGGACGCAGGCCGACGGACTGGGCGATGAGATGGATGAGGACGGCGTACTGGGTCATGTTGAAGGGCACGCCCAGGCCCATGTCGCCGCTGCGCTGGATGAGCATGCAGTTCAGGCGTCCGTCGGTGACGTCCCACAAGGTCTGGTAGGCGCAGGGCTGGAGGGCCATGTCCGGCAGGTCTTCGATGTTCCACAGGGAAACGATCATGCGCCGGTTCTGGGGATCCGTCTTCAGCATATCCAGGAGCTTGTCGACCTGTTTATACTTGCGGATCTGATAGCCATAGGCCTTGCCAATGGTGCCGTCGGGCCGCATCCATTCGTCCCAGACGTGGCAGTTCATCTTCTGCAGTTCCCGCACGTCGTTGCTCTGGAGCTGCCAGATCCAGAGGATTTCCTTGACGGCCGTCTTGAAGGCGACGAACTTCGTCGTCAAGATGGGAAATTCCTGTTCCAGATCGAACTGCATGATCTGGTGGGGCAGTTTATACGTCCGCACGCCCGTGCGGTTGTTGTCGAAATAGCCGTGGTCGAGGATATTTTCGACGATATTCAGATACTGTGTATCGGCAATACTCATGTATGTCACCTCAAAATCAATGGTTATCTATGTAAGACTGGATGGCGCCGACGAACTGGCGTCCATATTTGTGGAGTTTGAAGCTGCCTACGCCCTTGATCTGGCTCATGGCGTCCAGGCTGTCCGGCTTGAGGGCGGCCATGTCCCATAAAGTCGCATCGGAAAAGATGACGAACGGCGGGATGTGTTCGTCCTTGGCCAGTTCCAGGCGGACCGCCCGCAGCGTATCGAAAAGGGGCCGCAAGGCGTCTTCGTCGATGGCCCCGGCGCGGCGCTTCTGCTGGCGCTTGGGCAGTTCCGGCACGGGATCGGCGGCGACGACTTTCTGCTGGACAATGCGCCGGCTGCCGCTGAGGGCCTGCCGCCCGTCCGCCGTCAGGGAGACGACGGGGTATTTGCCATCGGACTGGTCGAGATAGCCGTCGTCGATGCACTGGCGGACCATGTCGCGGACTTCGGACAGCGTGAAGTCGCCGAGCATGCCGAAGGCCGAGTTGTTCTCGAAGCCATAACGGCGGACCTTGGCGTTCTGGCTGCCCTTGAGGATGTCACAGACCATGGTCATGCCGAAGCGGCCCTTCAATTCGTCAACGCAGAGGCAGATGCTGCGGACCTGTTCGGTCATGTCTTCTTCGACCGTCTCCTGGTCACAGTTGCCGCATTTCTCGCAGCGCTGCCACGACGGATGCTCGCCGAAATAAGTCAGGATATAATGGCGCAGGCAGTGATTGCCTTCGCAGTAGCGGACCATGGCGTTGAGCAGGCGAAATTCGACGGCCTGCTGCTGCGGGTCGTGGACGGACTGCTCGATGAGGAACTTCTGGATCATGATGTCCTGGCGGCTGAAGAGGAGGATACATTCTCCCGGCGCACCGTCGCGGCCGGCCCGACCCGCTTCCTGGTAATAGCTTTCGATGTTCTTGGGCATCTGGTAGTGGATAACGTAGCGGACGTTGCTCTTGTCGATGCCCATGCCGAAGGCGTTGGTGGCGACGATGACCTGGAGCCGGTCGTAGGTGAAGGCGTCCTGCATGGTCCGGCGCACGTCGTCGCTCAGGCCGGCATGGTAGCAGCCGGCCCGGATGCCCCGCCGCGTCAGTTCTTCATAGACGCGGTCCACTTCCTTGCGCGTCGCCGCATAGATGATGCCGCTGTCTTCTTGATGCTGCTGGACGTAGGCCAGGGCAAAGTCGAGCTTTCGGTTCGTCCGGACGACGCGGAAATACAGGTTCGGTCGGTCGAAGCCGCCGATGAAGATGCGTTCCTTTTCCAGGCCCAGGAGGGTCATCATGTCCTCTTTGACCTTTTCCGTCGCCGTCGCCGTGAAGGCCCCGACGACAGGCCGTCTGGGCAGGGCAGCTATCCAGTCCTTGATGGCGCAGTAGCTGGGCCGGAAATCATGGCCCCACTGGGATACGCAGTGGGCTTCATCAATGATGAACATGGAAATGGGCAGGCTCTGCATGAACGACGTAAAAAATTCATTCTCCAGACGTTCCGGTGAAATATAGACGAGCTTGACCCGGCCGGCGCGGATGGCGGCAAAACGGGCCTTGGCTTCTTCAAAAGTACACTGGCTGTTGATATACGTCGCCGGTATCTCCTGGTTGACCAGGCTGTCGACCTGGTCCTTCATGAGGGAAATGAGCGGCGAAATGACCAGGGTCACGCCGGGCATCATCAAGGCCGGCAGCTGGAAGCAGATCGACTTCCCGGCCCCGGTCGGCATGATGGCCAGGCAGTCCCTGCCGTCGAGGAGGGTCTGGATGACCTCGTGCTGGCCCGGCCGGAACGACGTATAGCCAAAATATTGTTTTAAAAGAGATTCAAGTTCCATCAAAATCATCAACCCATTTACGAAAGCAAACTTAATGCTCAAAAAGGAGCTGTCGTAAGCGACAGCTCCTTTATATCATATCATCTTTACCTTATTTTGCCAATTCTTCTTTCAAGACGTCGGCCAGGCGTTTGATGCCTTCGACGATGCGGTCTTCCGGCATGTTGGAGTAGTTCAGGCGGAAGTGGTTGGCATGGCCGCCGTGGGGGTAGAAAGGCCCGCCTGGCACGTAGGCAACGTTCTTGGCCAGGACTTTCGGCATGAGCTCTTTGGCGTCCATGCCTTCTGGCAGCGTTACCCACGTGAACAGACCGCCTTCAGGGTATGTAAAGGTGATGCCTTCAGGGAAATATTGCTTCATCGATTCGCACATGAGGTCGCGGCGTTTCTTGTAGAGGGCCTTGATCTTAGCAACGTGTTCATCGAGGTCGAACATGTCGATATAGTACGACGTCTGGCGCTGGCCGAAGGACGAAGCCTGGAGGTCGACGGCTTGTTTCAGCTTGACGACTTTGTCGATGATGACCGGATCGGCTACCATCCAGGCAATTCGCAGGCCCGGCATGAGAATCTTCGAGAACGAGCCGAGGAAGATGATGTTACCTTTCGTATCCATCGATTTCAGGGACGGGACCTTGTCGCCGTCATAGCGCAGTTCGCCATACGGGTCATCTTCGAGGACCGGGAAGTCATAGCGGTTGACGATGTCCATGAAAGCCTTGCGCCGTTCGACGGGCCAGGTAATACCTGTCGGGTTCTGAAATTCCGGGATGACGTACATCATGCGGACGCGGTCGCCGTATTTTGCCAGGATTTTTTCCAATTCTTCCGGGATGACGCCCTTTTCGTCCGTCGGCACTTCGACAAATTCCGGTTTGCAGAGTTTGAAGGCGTTGATGGCGCCGAGGTAGGTCGGGCTTTCGACGAGGACGACGTCGCCCGGGTTAATGAAGATCTGGGCCAGCATGGACAGGCCCTGCTGGGACCCAGACGTAATGGTGATGTTATCGATATCGCAGTCGACCATGAAAGCCTGTTTCATGCGGGCTGCAATCTGCTTGCGCAAGGGATCGTAGCCTTCGGTCGTGCCGTATTGCAAGGCTGCACGGCCATCTTTGGTCAAGATGGCATCGTCGACCTTTTTCAGCTGTTCCGTCGGGAAGAGTTCCGGTGCCGGCAGGCCGCCAGCAAAGGAAATAACTTCCGGCATGGTCGTCAGTTTCAAGAGTTCACGGATTTCAGAAGCTTTCAAATTCATGGCTAAATCGGAAAATTGCATATCAATCACTCCTTCAAGTTATATGAATCACGCGTTTATCTATGTCTACATAGTATCATCAAAATTACTTTTATGCAATTAAACGTTTGCGTTATCATTATGTTACATTTCGTACAAGCTTATAAATCAAATGTAAATAACGAGAATGACTGATAATGATAAATATCCAACTTAAAAAAAATTAAAGAATGACTGTAAAAATTTTTTAAAAAAATTTGCAAAAGAAAAGACGCCCTCGCGAGAGAGCGTCTCATTTCCTTTTATTTTAAATTATTTGCCGATTTTTTCTTTCAAAACTTCAGCCAGGCGTTTAATACCTTCGACGATGCGGTCTTCCGGCATGTTGGAGTAGTTCAGGCGGAAATGGTTGGCGTTGCCGCCGTTCGGGTAGAAAGCACCGCCCGGTACGTAAGCAACTTTCTTTTCGATGACTTCCGGCATCATGGCCTTGGCATCGAGGCCTTCCGGCAAGGTTACCCACGTGAACAGGCCGCCTTCCGGATAGGTGAAGGAAACGCCTTCGGGGAAGTATTTCTTCATGGAGTCGTACATGAGGGTGCGGCGTTTGCCATAGAGGTCGCGGATCTGTTTAACATGGGCATCGAGGTCGTACATATCGATGTAGTACGAAGCCTGGCGCTGGGCAAAGGACGACGTCTGCAAGTCGACGGTCTGTTTCAGCATGACGGCCTTTTCCAGGATGTCATGGGCAGCGACCATCCAGCCGATACGGAGGCCCGGCATGAAGATTTTCGAGAAGGAGCCGAGGAAGATGACATTGCCCTGGGTATCGAGGGATTTCAACGTCGGCATCGTTTCGCCTTCATAGCGGAGTTCGCCGTAGGGATCGTCTTCGATGACGGGGATGTCGTGTTTGTTCATGATGTCCATGATGGCTTTGCGGCGTTCCAGGGGCCAGGTGATACCCGTCGGGTTCTGAAATTCCGGGATGACGTACATCAGGCGGACGCGGTCACCGTATTTTTCGATAGCTGCTTCCAAGGCTTCGGGAACCATGCCCTTGTCGTCCGTTTCAACTTCGACGAAATTCGGGAAGTTGACAGCGAAAGCCGTCGTAGCGCCCATGTAGGTCGGGCTTTCGACGAGGACAATGTCGCCTTCGTTGAGGAAGAGCTGGCCCAAGAGGGACAGGCCCTGCTGGGAACCGGCGGTGATGATGATATCTTCATAAGTGCAGTCCGTATGGAAAGAGGTTTTCATGCGTTTGGCAATCTGTTTACGCAAGGGCACATAACCTTCCGTCGTGCTGTACTGCACGGCCTGACGACCTTCTTTTTTCAAGATTTCCACGTCGACTTTCATCATTTCGTCAATCGGGAAGAGTTCCGGTGCAGGAAGGCCACCGGCGAAGGAAATAATTTCCGGATTTTCCGTTACTTTCAAAATTTCACGGATATCCGATGCATGTAAACTCTTTGCTTCTTCAGAAAACTTTACCATAAAACTTCACTCCTATCTGTTCTCTTTCTTTTATGGCTTTTATACGGCGTAGCAAACATTCGTCGTAGTAATGATTATTATACCACGATACGGCCCATTAATCTACAAATTTTATGGAAATAGCAAAAAAAGGTGCTGTCGCATGAAGACAGCGCCTTTTTAAGTTTGAAGTTTTAAGTTTAACGTTAAACCTTTGCAAAGAACCGGCGCGTGGCGGCTTCGTCTTTCCTCATCTGGGAGACGAGGTCGTCGGCGCTGGCAAAGGTTTCTTCACCGCGGAGGCGCTTTCGGAAGCGCAGGCTCACTTCTTTGCCATAGAGGTCAGCGTCCCAATCGAGGACGTGGGTCTCGATGCGGCGGTACTGGTTCTCGAAGGTCGGGTTATCGCCGATGTTGGTCATGGCCGGGTGGCCTTCGCCGTCCCACCACAATTCCGTAATGTAGACGCCATCCGGCGGGATGGCCATGTTGATGGGGATGAGCATGTTGGCCGTAGCGAAGCCGATGGTCCTCCCCCGCCGATCGCCGGGAACGATAGTGCCAGTCAGGGCAAAGGGCCGGCCTAAGAGGTTCTCTGCCGTTTCCATGTGGCCCATCTGGATGAGCCGGCGGATGACAGTGCTGCTGATAGGCGTCGTCCGGCCCGGCCGTTCCAGCAGGGTCAGGGCGACGACGGGGATGTCATACTGGCTCATGAAGAACTTCATGGTCTCCGTATTGCCAGCCGCCTTGGCACCATAAGTGAAATTCGAACCGACGACGATAGCCGACGGATGGATATAGGTCAACAGGTTCTGGCAGAACTCTTCCGGCGATTCCTGCAAGAGGTGTTCGCTCATGGGCAGCAGGACCAGGCCGTCGATGCCGACGGCTTCGATATATTCCGCCTTCTGGCCGATCGTGGCCAGGCGCAGCGGTTCTTTTTCCGGACACAATACGGACAGCGGATGGGCCATAAAGGTGACGACCATGGTTTTCACACCGCAGGCAGCGGCCCGTTTGATAGCCGTCTTCATGACCATCTGGTGGCCCCGGTGGACGCCGTCAAAGGTCCCAAGGGCCACGACGGCTCCGGTAAAGCCGGTGATTTCCTGAAAGGAGTGGAATATTTCCATCGTTAGTTACCTCACAATCCCTCTGCGAACATCTTATGGGGCCGCAGGATATGGTGTTCCCCATCATAGCGGGCAATGCCCATGAGCCGCTGGTCCGGTCCATAGACGCGGAGGACATCGCCGTCTGCCAGGTGCGGCCCGGCAAACGGCACGGGACGGCCCTGGAGCAGGAACGCACACTGTTTGGCCGAACAGCTGGCCTTCTTCAGGTCCTGGATGGCCATATCGGCCGGCCGGACATAGGCCATGGGGTCCCGTTCCAGTTCTTCCAGCGTCGCGGCCTCGTCGATGGTGAACAGCCCGGCCTGGGTGCGGACCAGATAGGTCATGCAGGCGCAGGTCCCCAGGGCCTGGCCCAGGTCGCGGATGAGGGACCGCACATAAGTCCCTTTGGAACAGGTCACGGCAAAGGTCCCCCGCCGGCCGTCGAAGGACAGCAGGCGCAGGTCGTGGATGGTCACGTGCCGCACGGGCAGGGTGAAGTCGACATCCTGCCGGGCCAGTTTATAGGCTTTGACGCCGTTGACGTTGATGGCGGAATATTTAGACGGCGCCTGTTCGATGTCGCCCACGAAGGACGCCAGGACACGGCGCACGTCATCAGCCGACAAATCCGGCACGGCAGCCGTTTCGACGACGGTCCCCGTACTGTCTTCGGTATCCGTCGCCAGGCCCAGGGCAAATTCGGCGTGATACGACTTGACGTCGCTGTCGCCGTATTCGATGAGGCGCGTCGCCTGTCCGGCATAGACGGGCAGGACGCCGGCCGCCAGGGGATCCAGCGTACCGGCATGGCCCATCTTCTTCATGCCGTAGATGCGGCGCAGGCAACCGATGACGTCGTGGCTGGACATGCCCGTCGGTTTCAGTACATTGATGATTCCGTGTATCATAAGCGCTTTTCGATTTCCTTTACGATGAGTTTCTTCGCTTCATCCAGCGGCTTATCCAGGGTGCAGCCGGCAGCGCGGACATGGCCGCCGCCACCGAAGACAGCAGCTACGGCATTGACGTCCATGCCTTTCGAGCGCAGGCTGACCCGCGTTTCCTTGTCGCTGACGTATTTGACCGTAAAGGCCACTTCCGACCCTTTGACGTTGCGGGCGTAATCCATGTACATCCCCGTGTGTTCACCAGTGATCTTGAGGACTTCCGGCGTATAGGACAGACAGGAAATGCGGCCGTCGTCAAAGAGTTCCAGATGTTCCAGAACTTTGGACAGGGCCTTTAGCTTTTCCAGGGACCGGGCGTCGAGGTGTTCCGAAATGAAATCGGGCCGGGCGCCGTGGTCGACGAGGATAGCGGCCATGCGCAGCGTATGTCCTGTCGTATTGTTGAACTTGAAGAAGCCGCAGTCCGTGGCAATGGCTGTATAGAGGGCATCGGCCATGGCCGTGTTCCAGTCACTGTGCCAGAGGTCAAAGAGGTAGGTCAGGATTTCCCCCGTCGCCGCGCAGTCGGGCCGGACGTATTCCCACTGGGCGAAGTGCTCATTGGAAATATGGTGGTCGATGTTGAGGACCTTGCCGCGGACCAGGCTTTCCACCTGGCCGATGCGGCCGAGGCCCGTCGCATCGAGGACGACAGTCAGCCAGGAATCATCCGTTTCGACCTGGTCCGGCTTGTTGATGTACTGCAGGCCGTCGAGGAAGCCATAGCGGTCGTCGATATCGTCGTCGATGACCATGACGGCTTTCTTCCCCTGCAGCTGCAGCCAGTGCCATAAGGCCAGGAGGCTGCCGATGGCGTCGCCATCGGGACTGACATGGGCCGTCAGCAGGATCTTATCATAATGGCGCAGTAAGGTATAGATTTCCTGAGCCGAACAATTCATGGATATCAGTCCTTCTTTTCAATGTCGCGAAGAATTTTATCGATTTTCATCCCGTAATCGAGGGACGTATCTTCTTTAAACACAATGGTCGGCGAATAACGGATGCCCAGGCGCTTGCCGACTTCCGTGCGGATATAGCCGGTGGCGCGCTTCAGGGCCTTCAGCGTTTCCTGCTTGGCTTCGTCGCTGCCGAAGAGGCTGACGTAGACCGTGGCATCGCGCAGGTCGCCGGTGATGCGGGCATCGGTGACGGTGACGAAACCGATGCGCGGATCCTTCAATTCATTCAGGAGCATCTTCGATACTTCCTGTTTGATAAATTCCTGTATCTTGCGTACTCGTAATTCTCCCATAGTACGTACTCTCCTTTATTCCGGTTCGACTTCGACCATTTCGTAGGCTTCGATTTCGTCGCCTTCCTTGATGTCGCGATATTTTTCCAGGGTAATGCCACATTCGTAACCGGCTGCGACTTCCTTGACATCATCTTTGAAACGGCGCAGTCCGTCGATTTCACCTTCATGGACGACGATACCGTTGCGGATGAGGCGGATCTTGGACGTGCTGGTGATCTTGCCTTCCTTGACATAGGAACCGCCGACGATGACTTTCGGCGTCGTAATGACTTTGCGGACTTCGGCACGGCCGACGATCTTTTCTTCATATTTCTTTTCCAGCATCCCTTTGATAGCCGCTTCGACGTCGTTGATGGCATCGTAAATGACGCGGTACATGCGCATGTCGACTTTTTCATGTTCCGCCATCTTGCGGGCTGCCGCATCGGGGCGGACGTTGAAGCCGATGATGAGGGCGTTCGAAGCCGAAGCCAGCATGATATCCGATTCGTTGATGGCGCCGACGCCGGAATGGACGATGGCAATGCGGACTTCGTCGCTCTTGATGCCCATGAGGGACTGGCTCAGAGCTTCGACAGAACCCTGGACGTCGCCCTTGATGATGAGGGGCAGTTCCTTCAGTTCGCCCTGCTGGATCTGGTTGAACAGGTCATCCAGGGTGACTTTGGCATTGACGTGGAGTTCAGACGAACGTTTCTTTTCCAGACGTTTTTCGGCAACGGAACGGGCCGTCTTTTCGTCGGTGACGTTGAGGATGTCACCGGCTTCCGGTACATCGTTGAGGCCGAGGATTTCGACCGGGATGGACGGTTCGGCTTTCTTGACGCGTTCGCCCCGTTCGTTGTTCATGGCGCGGACCTTGCCGAAGCAGGTGCCGACGATGATCGTATCGCCGACACGGAGGGTCCCCTTCTGGATGAGGACGGAAGCGACCGGGCCGCGGCCTTTATCCAGCTTGGCTTCGATGACGACGCCCTGAGCCGGACGGTTCGGGTTGGCCTTGAGGTCCTGTACTTCTGCCAGGACGAGGATGTTTTCCAGGAGGTCGTCGAGGCCGATCTTCTTGTGCGCCGAAACGGGGACCATGATGGTATCGCCGCCCCAGTCTTCACTGATGAGGCCGTATTCCGTCAGCTGCTGCATGACGTGTTCCGGATTGGCGCTTTCTTTATCGATCTTGTTGATGGCGACGATGATCGGGACGCCTGCCGATTTGGCATGGTTGATGGATTCAATGGTCTGCGGCATGACACCGTCGTCGGCAGCGACGACGAGGACGGCAATATCCGTGACCTGGGCGCCGCGGGCACGCATGGCCGTGAAGGCTTCGTGGCCCGGCGTATCCATGAAGGTGATCTTCTTGCCTTCATAGCGGACCTGATAAGCCCCGATGTGCTGGGTAATGCCGCCGGCTTCGTGGCTGGTGACATTGGTCTGGCGGATGGCGTCGAGGAGGCTCGTCTTGCCGTGGTCGACGTGGCCCATGATGGTGACGACAGGCGGACGGGTCTTGAGCGTTTCCGGCGGATCGATGATTTCTTCGATTTCCGTCGGATCTTCCGGCGGCGCTTCCTTGGTGACGGTGACGCCAAATTCATCGGCAATGAGGGACACCGTATCGAAGTCCAGTTCCTGGTTGATCGTAGCCATGATGCCGCCCATGAGGAGCTTCTTCATGACTTCGCCCACATCGCGGCCTAGGCGTTCGGCGAAGTCCTTGACGATGATCGTTTCCGGCAGTTCGACGGACGTCGGATAATTCTTCTTCTTCGGAGCTTCGGATGCGACCGGTGCCTGATGCTTCTGGTTGCGCTTGTTCTTATTGTGTTTGCCCTTGTTCAGGACGTTGGACAACAGCGTATGGGGACGGCTGCCGTTGTTCTTGTTGTTATTGCGGTTGTTCTGGCCGCCGCGCTTGTTCTTGCTGTTGTTGCGGTTATTGCCGTCATTGCCGCCCTGGGAATGACCAAAATATTTCGTGCGCTTGCTGTCGCCCTGCTGGCCCTGCGTATTCTGGCCGGCATTATTGCCGCCTTTATGGCTGTTCTGCGGACGATTGCCCTGGTTCTGGCCCTGGGAGTTCTTGGCAGCGCGGTTCGGCTGGTTCTGTGCATTGCCCTGGTTCTGGCGTTTCTTATCGTGATTCTGGTTATTCTGTTTCGGCGTATTGCCCTGTTTTTTGTTTTTATTCTGTCGGCTCGTTTCGTTCACTTTTCGGCTAGTTCCTTCCCCTGTCTGTTTATTTTCCTGTTTCTGTCCACGTTGTGCTTCTCCCTTGGCACCCTTCTTGAAGGATGCGTCGAGGATGGACTTCATATTGGCGTCAATGCCGGTGAAATTGCCGGCTTTGATGTGATGATCTTCCAGCGTCTTGATTACTGTCTTTGCGGGAACGCCGTATTCTTTTGCGGCTTCGTATACTCGTTTCGTCATCTAGTTACCCCCTTCTATTCATCACGCTTCACTTTCTCTATGGCCCCGGCGAAGCCCTTGTCATCGATGAGGATGATGACGGTCTGGGCTTTGCCGACGGCACTGCCTAATTCATCTTTCGTATATGTATCAACGACGGTGATCCCTTTCCGCTCCGCCAGGCGGCGATATTTTTCGACGTTATCGCTGCCGCCGTCGGAGGCCAGGAATAAGAGTGGGACGCGCCGGCGCTTCAATGTCTTCTGTGCGGCTCCATCACCGCAGACGGCCTTGCCCGCCCGGCAGGCCAGGCCGAGGAGATTCAGGACCTTGTCGCTCACAGCAGTTCCTTTCTCAGCTGTTCATAGATTTCGCCGGACACTTTGGTCTTCAGGGACCGTTCCAGGCGATGCTCTTTGTAGGCTTTTTCCAGACATTCGCTGTTCGGGCAAAGGTAGACACCGCGGCCCGATTTCTTACCGGTCTTGTCGATTTCGACAGTCCCTTCCGGCGTGCGGACGACGCGGATCATTTCCTTCTTGCTCTTCTGTTCCTGACAGCCGGCACAGACGCGCATCGGAGTCTTTCGGGTCTTCATGGCTTACTCTCCTTCCGTATCAGCTGCGCCTTCTTCAGCAGCCGGCATAGCCAGGTCGCTGAGGATGTCCAGGTCATCAGCCGGTTCGCTGTCCTGCGGAACCTCTGCCTGGGCAGCCAGTTCGGCAGCCTGGCTTTCGCTCTTGATGTCGATCTTCCAGTTGGTCAGCTTCGCGGCCAGGCGGGCATTCTGGCCGGCCTTGCCGATGGCCAGGGACAGCTGGTAATCCGGTACGACGACGCTCGACGATTTTTCGCCTTCATCGACGGTGACGGAAATGACCTGCGCCGGGCTGAGGGCGTTGGCGATGTAGACCGCCGGGTCTTCATCCCATTTGACGATGTCGATCTTTTCATTCTGCAATTCCGAGACGATGTTCTGGACGCGGGAGCCTTTCGGGCCGACGCAGGCACCGACGGAATCGACGTTGGCATCGCGGGAATAGACGGCAATCTTGGAACGGCGGCCCGGTTCACGGGCAACGGATTTCAGTTCGACGACGCCTTCGTAGATTTCCGGGACTTCCAGTTCAAAGAGGCGCTTCAGCAGGCCCGGATGGGTCCGAGATACGAGGATCTGGGCGCCTTTCGTCGTCTTGCGGACTTCGACGACATAGCATTTGATGCGCTGGCCGACGCTGTACGTTTCCGTCGGGATCTGTTCCGATGCCGGCAGGATGGCTTCGGCCTTGCCCAGGTCGACGTAGACGTTGCGGTTCTCGATGCGCTGGATGATACCGGTGATGATGTCGTCCGTGCGGTCCGAAAATTCATCATAGACGATGTTCCGTTCGGCTTCGCGCAGGCGCTGGATCATGACCTGTTTGGCAGCCTGGGCGGCGATGCGGCCGAAATTGTCCGGCGTGACATCGACGTTGACGACGTCGCCGACTTCATAATTGACATCAATGAGGCGGGCCTTATCGAGGGCGATTTCCGTATGGGGATCTTCGACTTCATCGACGACGGTCTTGGCAGCCTTGATGGCATAGTCGCCCGTCGAACGGTTCAATTCGACTTCAGCCGTCGGGTTGGCATCGGGTTCCTTCTTGTAGGCCGTAATCAGGACGGCTTCCAGGGAGTCGCAGATGACATCCGGAGATACGCCTTTCTCCTTGGCTAAGTAAGCAATAGCATTGAGCAATTCTTTATTCACGTTAATAACCTCCACTAAAAATCAATATGCAGACGGACTTGCGATATGTCTTTCATGTCTATGGTTTCATCACGGTCGTCGAGGCGGACCTGAAGCTGGCCATCGTCTGTCTTTCCGACGAGTTCCGCTGTCAAATCCTTGACGCCGTCATGGGCTTTAAAGAAATGGATATCGACGGACCGGCCGGCATAGCGGACGAAATCCTTGTCCTTCTTGAGGATCCGGTCCAGGCCAGGCGACGATACTTCCAGGAGATAATTGTCACTGATGGGATCCTTTTCATCGAGGACCTTGCTCAGCTTCTCACTGACAGCCTGGCAGTCTTCCAGGTCGACACCGCCTTCTTTATCAATGAATACGCGCAGATACCAGTTCCGTTCGCGCACGTATTCGACGTCGACCAGTTCCAGACCGGTCCCTTCAATAATCTGTTCTACTTCCTTGGCAATCAAATCTTCAATGTGTTCACGTCTCATCGTATTCACCAGCTTATCTGTAAAAATTCCTATAGGTAAAAGTTAAGAGTGGGCTCTCACCCACTCTTTGCATCTAACCATCTAAATTACTTTTAGTATACCACTGTCTGCTCATTCTGACAACGCTTTATCCCGGTCAGCTGCAATCTCGTCGAGGACGGGCAGGAGCCGTTTCTGCAAGGCTTTTTCCAGCTCTTTTAGGGACGACGTATCGAAGTCATGGACCAGGTTCGGGAAGTTCTCTACGCGCCGTTCGGCAAAGAAGTCATCGCGCAGGAGATTGTACATCAGCGACAGGCCGCTGCGCGTCGCCGCGTCGTAATAGGCCAGGATCATGTAGGACCCGTTGATGATGCGCACGGCATCGTTGGGCTTGACCAGGCGCCGGAAACCCTGATACTGCTCCGGCAGGAACGCATCCCACTGAACATCGGGGACGCCCTTGTTCTTGAGGATGACGCTGAAATTACGGCTCCGTTCGACGTAATCGTCGTAGATGATCCGCGCCAGCCGTTCTTCGACCATAGACCGGAAGAGCTCAAAGGAATCCGTAATAAATTCGATGAGGGCGAACTCCAGCATGCCGATGTCCGTCCGGATAGCAAATTCTTCCGACTCAGGGTTGAAGATGGCCCGCACGGTCCAGCCGTTCTCCTCGTTCTCATACGTGAACAGGCGGTACTCGACGGGCTTGCCGTCTTTCTCGATCATGCGATATTCTTCCAATAACTGAAAATCTCCCACTGAAAGTGGGAGAACAGTTGTGATATTCCATTGTTTGAGTGTTTCAATCAATGTAGCATCCATAGTAAAAATGGTGCGGTTGGCGGGAGTTGAACCCGCACGATCGAAGATCACTGCCGCCTGAAGACAGCGCGTCTGCCATTCCGCCACAACCGCATAACTCAGAAATCGTAAAGCTGTTTGTAATGCTTTTCGTTCAGCAAGACTATTTTAACATATTCTCGCGTTTCTGAAAAGGGGATTTTTTCAATTTCTTGAAAATCTTTTTTCCAGCCATATTTCCGGATCCACGAGTCGACATGTCCCCGGCCGGCATTATACGCAGCCAAGGCCAGTACTTGATTCCCGTCGTATTCCTTCAATAAGTAGGCCAGATACCAGGTTCCCAACCTGATGTTTGTACGGACGTCGTTGAGTTTATCAGGCGTGTAGTCAGTCATCCCCATTTCATCGGCAATCCATTGTGCCGTGTCGGGCATGACCTGCATGAGGCCGTGAGCACCGGGCTGCGAAGCAGCGCGTTCGTCGAACTTGCTTTCCACTAAGATGACCGACGCTACCAGGGCGGGGTCGACTTTGTCTTCATACGCATACTGCCGGACCAGGTAATCATACTGGAGGGGGTATACGAACTTCCGCATGACATCATCTTTCCAAGAATAAAAGTACGATGCGGACAGACAAATCAACAATGCCGCTATGATGATTTTCCCTTTGGTGCTTGCTCTTTTTCTCAACGTCTTCTCCCTACCCTTTGATGCGGTCCATCAAGGCCTGCCATGCGACGAGTACCTGTTTCTGCGTCTCTTCCGGAGAGCCGGTATTGTCGATGATGACCTGGGCTAACGACCGTTTTTCGTCGATAGGAAGCTGTGCATGAATCCGTGCCAGTGCTTCACTTTCGGAATAGCCGTTCCGCTTCATCAGCCGCGTAAGCTGCGTCACCGGATCGACGTACACCAGCCACGTTTCGTCAACGTACGAATCGTATTTTACCTCATAAAGCAGGGGCATGTCAAGGAAAATGACAGGATTTTTTTTATTTTCTTCAATTTTTTTGATTTCTTCGTCGATACCGGCATGGATGAGGGGGAAAAGAATGGCTTCAAGCTGCGCTTTCTTCGCCTTATCGCCAAAAACGACACTGCCGATGTAAGCCCGGTCCATGGAGCCGTCAGGCAAAAGTGTCTTCGGCCCAAAAGCCGCGGCGACGGCCACAAGTCCTTCCGAACCCGGTTCGACGACGTCGTGGGCGATGACGTCGCAGTCGACGATACCTGCCCCCAATCCGCGCAGCATGGTGACGACCGTACTCTTGCCGGAGGCAATGCCGCCGGTCAGGCCAATATGTAACATAAGAATCGCTCCTTCCGAAAATATCTATTTCTTCCATTATAACGGCTGATACCGGGTCTGTCCATGACACGATGAGAAGAATTGTCACAACTTCTGCGCCGTTTCGTAGAAAATCCGTAAAATCGTCAGGCCATTTAGGATTTATTTATATTTCTCCTGTATACTATAGATAAAGATATACATAGGAGGTAAGTTATGACTGACGCAATCCGCCGCCATCGGCACTTTTTGATGGGCCTGTTCATCGCCGCTGCGGCCTTTCTCTATCTGGCCCACATCGGGTCGTATCATCTCATCGAGCTCGACGAAGGGCGCTATCACCGGGTCGCCATGGAAATGGTCCTCTCCGGCGACTACATCACGCCCCATTTCGACTATATGCCCTATTTCGAGAAACCTATTTTCCAATACTGGATCACGGCCCTGTCCATGGAACTCTTCGGCTTCAAAGAATTTACAGGCCGCATCCTGCCGGCCCTGACGGGACTGGGCAATGTTTTCCTGGCCTTCTGGCTGGGCCGCACCATGTACGGCCGGCGCACGGGAATCCTCGCCGCCATCATCGTAGCTACGTCGGCGCTGCAGCTCATCGTCGCCTCTATCGGCGTCATGGACATGGCCCTGACCTTTTTCATCGACGCCTGCCTGGTCTCGTTCTACGTCTTTGAGCGGACGGAAAACAAGAAATACCTGCTCCTCTTCTATGCCGCCATGGGCTTCGGCATGCTCACGAAAGGCCTCATCGCCATCGTCTTCCCCGTTGGCATCCTCTTCTGGTATGCCCTGCTCAGCAAGCGGCCGCGCCTTTTCCTCAAGCTCTTCTACCTGCCGGGCATCGCCCTCTTCCTGGTCATCGCCATGCCCTGGTACTACCTGGTCTGCCAGAAGAATCCCGACTTCTTCTATTTCTTCTTCATCCGCGAGCACTTCCTGCGCTTCGCCACCAAGATGCACGAACGCTTCCATCCCTGGTACTACTTCGTCCCCGTCCTCATCGCCGGCCTCATGCCCTGGACGGGCTTTCTGGCAACGTTCTTCAGTAAGGACGGGATTTTCCGCAAGCCCGGCTCCCTGCGGCACAAACAGGACCTGCTGCTGCTCTCCCTTTGGGCCGGCCTGATTTACGTCTTCTACAGCGTTTCCGATTCGAAACTGCCGACGTATATCCTGCCCTGCTGGCTGCCCTTGTCGGTCCTCCTGGCCGCATCCATCGAACGGTGTCGTCACCAAGGGCGCTGGCTCGGCCACAGTTTTCTCATCAACGCCATCCTCTGCCTGCTGTTCACGGCAGCGGGCATCGTCTACCTCATGCACACGGATTTCCTGACCGTCGCCGACTTCCTGACCCATGGCGGCCTGCTTATAGCGGCGCTCCTCATCGGTACCCTGGCTGCGGCCTGGGTCTGGCACCGCAAGCGGGATTTCTTCTCCGTCCTGGTCATCCTCAGCGTCATGGCCTATGGCTTCGGCCTCGGCGCCCATCAGGTCCAAGGGCAGATCCATGACCACCAGACGGCCTACACGGTCAGCCAGGACATCCGGGCCCTGCACGTCCCGGACAGCACACCCATCATCATGTACGGCTCGTTCATGCCCGGCCTGGTCTATTACCTGGACCGGCCCATCGCCGCCGGCAACTTCATGGGCGAACTGGAATTTGGCATCCATCATACGGACCGGACAGGCATGTACTACGGCAGCCAGGATCTGTATGACCGCTGGAACAGCGATGAACCGGCCGTCATCGTCGTCCAGCCGAAATACCGCGACGAAGCCCTGCGCGTCCTGGGATCGGCCCCGGCCCAGCGCTTCGACGTGGAAGACTACACGGTCCTCCTGAACCGGGCCGCCGCGGGAGGTGACAAGCGATGAAACAAATAGATATCCTCGTCCCCTGCTATAACGAAGAAGCCGTCCTGCCCCAGTTCTACGAAAGGACGTGCGCCGTCATCGACAGCCTGCGGGACTACGCCTTCACCTTCATCTTCGTCAACGACGGCAGCCGCGACCGGACCCTGCCCATTTTGCGCCAGCTCCACGAAAAAGATGCGCGCGTGGCCTACGTGTCCCTGTCGCGTAATTTCGGCAAGGAAGCGGCCATGCTGGCCGGCATGGACTACGCCGAAGGCGACGCCCTGGTCATCATGGACGCCGACCTCCAGGACCCGCCGGAGCTGCTGCCGGACATGATTGCCTGGTGGGAAAAAGGCTACCGCGACGTCTCGGCCCGCCGGCGCCACCGTGAGGGCGAAACGTTCTTCAAGAAGTGGTCGAGCCACGTCTATTACCGCCTGCTGAAAAAGTTATCCCCTGTCCCGGTCCAGGAAGATGTCGGCGACTTCCGCCTTCTGGACAAGCGCTGCGTCAAAGCCTTATGCAGCCTGCGCGAATGTCAGCGCTACACGAAGGGCCTGTTCTGCTGGATTGGCTTCGAGAAGAAAGAAATCCTCTTCGACAGGCCTCCCCGGGCCGCCGGCAAGACCAAGTGGAACTACTGGAAACTCTTCAACCTGGCCATCGACGGTATTACCAGCTTCACGACATCGCCCTTGCGCATTGCCGCCTTCACCGGCTGCATCCTGGCTTTTGTCGCCGCCATCTACCTCGTCTTCATCGTCCTGCGCACGTTGTTCTTCGGTGAAGACGTACCGGGATATCCGTCCCTCATCTCCCTTATCCTCTTCATCGGCGGCGTCCAGTTCACCTTCATGGGCATCCTCGGCGAATACGTCGGCCGCATCTATAACGAAAGCAAAGGCCGCCCGCCGTACATCGTCGGTGAGAGTACAAAAGAAAAAAAATAGATTCATCATAGGGGAGTCCCCTTCTCCCGGTCACATCTGATTGTCTAAGGAGCGGGCGGCGCATCGTTTCAATGTTTTGGCTTCGTCCGCAGCGATATGATAGTCCGTATAAGGTATGACCTTCTCTTGGATGAATGTATCTGATTGCGCCAGTAATTTTTCTGGCTGCAGCTGGGGAGCCAGTTCTTCCAGTCCGGGATAGGCGTCGCCTTGATTCCAGTCATGCTGCCGATTATAGGGACAGGCGTCCTGGCAGCTGTCACACCCACAAATCCAAGTACTGCAGTTCTTATCATTCAGCCCCGGAGTGAGTTCTCCTTTGGCAAAGGTCGTGATAAAAGAGACACATTCCAGCGGGCTCATGGTAAACGGCCCTTTCAGGGCGCCGCTGGGACAATGGGTTTGACACAGATGACAACTTTCGGCGCAAGGTCGTATATCCGGTACATGATGACACCAGGCCTTCTGGTCTATCACATATCCCACCAGCTCCACAAAAGAACCTTTTTTCGTATAGAAAAAATTATTTTTGCGAATAATCCCCAGCCCTGCCATCATGGCCGCATATCGCAGGGGACCAATGCTGGGATGACCAAATTGGTCCCCTCCTTCACAGCGGATTCCCTGCTCCTTAAACCACGTTTCAAAGTCTCTGCGCGCAGTGAGACTCTCCTTACAGACACTATTACTGGGCGACAGGAAAAAGGCTTTGCCATATTTCCCCTGCAGCGAAGGGGGAAAGCGGTACTTTCCTAACCAATACGTACCGATGATTACCGATTTTGCCCAAGGGAAGCGTTTCTTAATATTCGCAAAATCGCCCATTCCCTGATAAAAAAAGGCACTGGACGGGACTTTTTCTTCCCGTTCCTGTAACCGCTGTTGAAATCCATCCATATCATCTACCGGAATGATGCCACAATCATCAAAACCACAGGCTAAGGCCTTCTCGTAAATGACTTGCCCTAATTTATCCGTATCCATGTTCAGCTCTCCTTATATCGTGTATATACACGTTAAAATAAAAAAATATATATCTATCCCATTAGCTGGGCCAACAAATCTTCTAACTGGCTCATTTGCTTTTTTCCCAAACGGGATTCCAGTTGCTGCTGCGCTTGCTGCCAAGATTCATAGGCCTGCGCAAACACAGCTTGTCCCTGCCCTGTCAATTGAACGAGTCTTCGCTGCCCTGTAGAAGGAAGCGTTTCCAGCAATCCTCGTTTCGTAAGCAGCGTAATATTCCGGGAAAGAGTCGTCCGGTCCAAATTCATGGCTGAGGCTAATTCTGTAATTGATAGAGGGCCTAATTCCTTACTATGCCAGAGAATAGAATACTGTTGCGCCGTAATCCCTGCTTCTTGCAAATACTTGTCGTATAAGGCCGTGACGGCCAAGGTAACTTGCCGTAAATTGAAGCAATGACATTGCCGTAAATGAACTTTCTTGCTGGCATTACACTCTTGATTCATGTCCTATCTCCTTATCGTGTATATGCACTATATTATCATCAGCCACCGATTTCGTCAAGAAGCAGTCAGCCCTTATTTGCTATCAAAAGGGACATCACAGGATAGGCCCTTTACAGCCATTCCTCACTGTGGCAGCAGATGGATATGAGGTCCTGCATGGGTTGGGTCAGGTATTTATTCTTGTGGTGTACCAGGCGGAAATGGCGCTTGAATTCAAGATCTGGCAAGGGGAGCTCGACAAGGCGGCCCGTTTTGATTTCGTCCTGGACCAGGCGGCGGGACAAGACGGCGAGCCCCAGGTTGGCCATGACGGCTTTCTTGATGGCTTCCGAATTGTTATAGACGCCGACGACCTGACAGGTCAGGTGGTGTGCTTCCAGGACGCGCTCAAAGAGATCCCGCGTGCCGCTTCCCTGTTCGCGGACGAAGACGGGCAGGCCATCCAGGTCCTGTGGCGCTGTAATGGCCTTGCGGCTCCATTCGCTGTCCGGCGAGGCGATGAGGGTCAGATAATCCGTAAGGATGGGGCGGGATACGAGATACGGCGACTGGACCCGTCCTTCGACGAGGGCCAGGTCCAATTTGTCTTCGATCAGGAACTGCTCCAGCTCTTCCGTGTTGTGGATAGCCGACAAGATAGACCAGTCAGGCTGCGTCCTGCGGCAATACGTCAGGAGCTCCACCAGGAAGATGTCGCCGATGGTGATGCTCGCGCCCAGGCGGATAGGCAATGAGTGCTGCATGGCTGTCAGGCTGTCTTCAGCCTGCTGGCAGAGCGATAAAATCTGATAGGCATACTGTTTCAAGTTCTCGCCGGCAGCGGTCAGGTAAATATGACGACCCAGGCGTTCGAATAACAATATGCCGTAATGGTTTTCCATTTCATGGATGGCCTGGGTGACTGACGGCTGGCTGATGTGGAGCTGGCGGGCCGCTTCGGTCATGCTCAGCCGCTCGCAGACAGCCAGGAAAATGCGGAAATGGCGCAAGGTCATGGACTTCTCCTCCTCATTTCATAGGTAAATACTTATAGATTATATTATATCCTAGTATTTTACTTATTGAAAGAGGCAGATTATACTGGAGTCATCTCAAATATCAGTATAGGAGTGACTTCATCATGCATTTATCCACTATGATCGACTGGCGCCACGCCCTGCTCGGTGTCGTCCTGACCCTGGCCTGTTCCCTGGCCGGCCAATCCCTGGCAGCCCTGCCGGGCTTTTCCCTCATCGGCCATCTCGTCCTGGCCCTGCTATTGGGCATGGTCATCCAGGTCTGCCGTCCCGTCACTCTGGCAGCCCGGGAAAGTACGGGCTTCATTGCCAACAAATTCCTCCGGGCCGGCATCATCTTCCTGGGGTTCAAGCTGAATCTCATCGTCCTGGTCAGCGCCGGTCTGCAAAGTCTGGAAGCGGCAGTCTTTGTCGTCGCCATCATGATTCCCCTCAATTACGCCGCCGCCCGTTTCCTGCGCGTCGACCACACCCTGGCCCTGCTCACGGCCTGTGGCTGCAGCATCTGCGGCGCCGCCGCCGTCATGGGCGTGTCCGGCGCCCTCAAGGCCAAGGCCGACCAGTCCGTCCTGGCCGTCGCCATCGTAGCCATCCTGGGCACGATCTTTACACTCATCGAAGTCTTCGCCCAGCCCATCCTGGGCTTTACGGACAGCCAGTTCGGCGTCATGGCCGGCCTGAGTCTCCATGAAATCGCCCACGCCGTCGCCGCCGGCGGCAGTGCCGGCCCGGTCGGGACAGACAGCGCCATCATCGCCAAATTATCCCGCGTCCTGCTCCTGGCTCCGGTTGCCATCATCCTGGGTATCGTCGAAGCCTGGCGCCAGCGCCGTCAGTCCCAGGATAGGGATCAGAAATTCAAAGTCCCCATCCCCTGGTTCATGGGCGGTTTCATCGCAGCCAGTGCCATCGGCTCCTATATCCCCGCCATCGGATCGGCCGTCCCCATGCTGGTCAAGATAGCTTACCTCATCCTGGGCATGGCCATGGCCGCCCTGGGCCTGAACGTCAACTTCTCAGTCATCGCCAAAGAAGGCGTCCGCCCCATGGTCAGCGCCATCACCTGCTCCTTCGTCATCCTGGCCCTGTCCTGGTTCATCGTGCGCACGTGGTTCTAGGAAGTGCAAAAAAGGCGCTGTCTTCATGCAACAGCGCCTTTTTCTGCAAACTACAAACTCTGTACTATAAACGATTATTTTCCCGTATACGTCCTGCGGGCGGCGACGACTTGGCGAATGTGATCGGCTACGGTCGTACAGCAGCCGCCGACGGCGACGGCACCGGCTTTCATGTAGTCCAGGGCATAATCGCCAAAACGGCGGTCCGTCCCGACGCCGTGCCAGGTCTTGGTCTGCGGGTCGTATTCTTCGCCACTGTTCGGGTAGACGATGATCGGCAGGTCCGACGCCCCTTTCAATTCGCCGATGAGGCTGGCAATGTATTCCGGCTTCGTGCAGTTGACGCCGATGGCCTGCAGGTGCGGATAGTTACGGGCCAGCTGGCGGGCACAATCGGCCAGGAGCTGGCCTTCGCAGTTGTGGCGGCCGTCGCAGCAGGAAAAGCTGATCCAATAGGGGGCGCCCAGTTCTTCGGCGATCTGCGCTTCCACTTCCGCTTCCATCAGGGACGGTTCCGTTTCAAAGAGCAGGACGTCGGCACCGGCCTGCCACAGGAGTTCCGCCCGGCGGCGATGGAAGTCCCGCAGCGTATCGGCACTGACGCCGTAATGGCCCTTATATTCGGACCCATCGGCCAAATAAGCCCCGTATGGGCCGGCACTGGCCAGACAGAGCGGCCAGGACCGGCCGGCCTGCTTCCCTTCGGCGTCCCACCATTCCTGGCGGGCGTCCAAAAAGACCTGGACTGCCCGGGTGATGAGGGCTTCTGCCTGTTCGCGGCTGTACCCCGTTTCCATAAGGCCCGGCAAAGAGGCCTGGTAACTGCAGGTAATGCCCGCATCGGCACCGGCCCGGAAATACTGGATATGGACTTCCTTGACCAGTTCCGGCCGGTCGGCCAGGACGCGGGCCGTCCACAGTTTGTTGTTCAAATCGGCCCCGAGATTTTCCAAAGCTGTCCCCATGGAGCCGTCGAGGACCAGGATGCCCTCGCGGTCCAAAATCTGTTTCAATGTACTTTTCATTTTCTTTCCCCTTTCACAGGCACCGTCCCATAAGCGACGACAGGCGGATTTTCCCCTCGTTCCTGCGCCGGCAGGAAACGGAACCAGAAATCATTGAACAAGCGGAAGATTTCTTTCCGCTGCGTGACGATGAATAAAATCGTGATCATGACGTAAATAGCCGACAAAATATCGGTCATGGCCCACAGAGCATCGGCTTTGGCATTGTAGAGGACGACACAGGGAATCATGTAATAGATCATATAGACCTTGGTCGCCCTGCGGTTGCGCCGGGTATCGCCGAAAGCATAGTTGACCGATTTTTCGCAGCTGTAATACATGCCGATGATCGTCGTCCAGGCAAAGACCGTAATGGCGATGGCCATGAACCAGGCGCCCCAGTCACCAAAGGAAATGCGGAAGGCGACCGTCGTCAAGCTGGCACTGTCGACACCGGGATAATCGATGTAGGAATTTGTCAGGAGCAGCGACAAGGCCGTGACCGAGCAGACGACGATCGTATCGAGGAACACTTCGCCCCAGCCCCAGGAAGCCTGGCGGACAGGATGATCCGTCCGGGCCGTCGCATGGGCGATGATGCCATAGCCCGTACCGGCGTCATTGGAATAAAGGCCGCGGGCAATGCCATAGCGCATGGCGTCCTTGACCGTGGCCCCAGCGAAACCGCCGACACCGGCCATGGGCGTAAAGGCACTGCGGACGATTAACTCCAACGTCGCCGGCACCTGCGGCAGATGCTGGACGAGGATGGCCAGGCCGCCGAGGATGTAGAGCAGGGCCATGATGGGCACGACCCGTTCCATGACGGCCGAAATGCGCCGCAAGCCGCCGAAAATGGTGACGAAACAGGTGAGGCCCAGAAAAGCGGCTGACCAGAGCGGGTCGATGCCGAAGGCTTCCCGCAGGGCGCCGACGACGGATTCCGTCTGGACGCTGCACGTCCAGGGACCCAGAGTGAAACAGGCAATGGCCAGCAGGAAAGCCCCTTTCCGCCAGCCCAGGGCGTTGCGCATGACAAAGGACCGGTCGCACATGTATTCATCCATGGATTCAGAATACTTGACGCGGAAGCGCTGGCCCAAAATGATTTCGCAGGCCTTCGTCGACATGCCGAGACAGCCTGAAACCCACATCCAAAAGACGGCACCAGGGCCGCCGGAAACGATGGCCGTCGCTACGCCGCCGATATTGCCGACGCCGATCGTATTGGCCATGGCCGTACAAGCTGCGGCAAACCCCGATACCGACCCTTGGCCGCTGCCATGGCGCTGGAACATCTTGCCAAAGGTATTGCGGAAATGAAAGCCAATGTGCCGGAAATTATAGTAAAAATGAAAACGGATGCTCAAATACAAGCCCATACTGACCAGCACGACAATCATCGGCGTCCCCCACAAAGCATCGGAGACCGCCATCAATCCATTCAAAATCATAATCTTCCCCCAATCCATACATAATCTGACTTACTAAGAATGACATAAGCCATAGAAAAAGTCAATGATTCCTTCCATTTGTCACGTACTTTTCGATATGGTACAA
>NZ_JANFQH010000030.1:0-884 GCF_024436295.1 Megasphaera sp. SC8-1
GAGGCGGGAGACTTCTTGCAGAATCAGGTTAAACGTAGGAAAGAGGGGGTGCGAAGCCGTATCACACATAAAATATATCAGAGCTTCGCACCCGGCTTGATTTCTATAAAAATAAGCAATACCCGGAGAATTGACTCAAAAATTGAACTGCTATTCAATCAGTTCGCAATATGATTGATGAGAGAGCAGATAGTGACTGAGCCAATTTGAAGGCCGTCGCACCCTTCACGGGTGCGTGGATTGAAATCCGGTCTTTGGGTCCTTTTCCGTCGCCATCGCCGTGTCGCACCCTTCACGGGTGCGTGGATTGAAATAAGGAAGGCATGATCTGCAATCGCGGCGACGTCTATGTCGCACCCTTCACGGGTGCGTGGATTGAAATGCATTGGCCGTATTCGGGACGTTGTTGGACTGATAAGTCGCACCCTTCACGGGTGCGTGGATTGAAATATCTGCTGCGTTCTCCAGCAATCGGCTTTTCGCCGTGTCGCACCCTTCACGGGTGCGTGGATTGAAATTTTCCCGCAAGCCGTCTGTCAAATCCATATCCAGGAGTCGCACCCTTCACGGGTGCGTGGATTGAAATGTCGCTTACGAGTACGACCGCAACAAAGACGGTGTCGCACCCTTCACGGGTGCGTGGATTGAAATAGCCCTATCGTCAACGCCTTGGTAGATCCTATTTTGTCGCACCCTTCACGGGTGCGTGGATTGAAATAGGAAATGTATCGTATGGCCAACTTGTCCTTCGTTAGTCGCACCCTTCACGGGTGCGTGGATTGAAATTTTCGATTTTTGGAAAAACCCAAAGGAAAATCTATATGTCGCACCCTTCGCGGGTGCGTGGATTGAACGCTTATCCTGTTTGTCATCGGAACGGCCTT
>NZ_JANFQH010000031.1:0-168142 GCF_024436295.1 Megasphaera sp. SC8-1
CTCTCGCTTCTATAAGCGGGAGAGGTTCAATATCGGTATATCTTTCCTTATAGTTCGCAACGGCAAATCATGGCGCCGGACGTTTTTTTTGACCGGTATATTGCAGACGATTTCGCACGGGTTTTCGTACCGAAGCGGTTTGAATCGCTGTGCCGGCAATTTCTGATCCGCCAGAACCGGCAGGGACGTCTGCCGGAAATCTTCGATGCCATCGGGACCTATTCTTACGATTTGCCAAAAGAGCATAAGAATGGGGAATTCGATGTCGTTACGCATGATGATAAAGGCTACATCTTTTACGAAGCCAAATTCCGGCAGACGCCCATTACGGATGCCATGATTGAAACCGAAATCCGCCAGGTCCGGCAGACTGGGATGGATTGTTATCGTTATGGCTTCTTTTCTCGTGCCGGCTATGAGGTGACTCCCAGACCGGATGTCATCCTCTATACGCTGGACGATTTGTTTGAAAGCTGTTAATGGCTGACTTTCTTGACCTTGCAGGCTACGGTGTAGGAAAATATAAAGAAAAAATAATTGGATATAGAATTCGTAAATAAAAACAATTATCCGTTGATAAATTATTGAATATGGAGTATAATAGGTGACATAAGAAGACGTAAAAAAGGAGGCCTACTTATGAATATTGTAGTTTTGGTAAAGCAAGTTCCTGCGATTTCTGATATTGAAATCGCAAAAGATAACAACTTGGTCCGTGTCGGCGCACCGTCGATGCTCAACCCCGTTGATAAACACGCCATTGAAGCGGCTGTAGCTGTCAAGGAAGCCGTTGGCGGTACGGTCACGCTCCTGACCATGGGCAACGCCCTGGCCGGGGAAATGATGCGTGACGGCATTGCTGTCGGTGCCGATAAGGGCGTCCTCGTTTCGGACGAACGCATGGCTGGTTCCGATACGCTGGCAACGGGCCTGGTCTTGGCCAAGGCCATTGAAAAATTGGGTGGTGCCGATCTGGTCTTTACGGGCAAGCGCTCGACCGACGGCGACACCGGGCAGATTCCGCCGGCTATCGCTCAGCGCCTGGGCATGGCCCTCATTTCCTATGCCAACTCGGTCAGCGTCGAAGGCACGACGATCACGGCGACGCGCCTGAACCACGACGGCATCGAAACCGTCCAGGCACAGGTACCGGCTGTCGTATCGGTTACGGAAAAGAGCAATACGCCGCGTTCTCCGAAGATCCGCGGGAAAATGGCTGCCAAGAAAGCCGTCTTTGATGTCTGGAAAGTGGAAGACCTGGGCCTCGATGCAGCAAGTGTCGGGACATCCGGTTCGGCGACGAAAGTCACGGAACTGTTTGCACCGGAACCGAATCCGGTCGGCGTCATGATTGAAGGGGCTACGCCGGCAGACGCTGCGGCTAATCTCGTCAAAGATCTGACTGCCAAGAACTTGCTGTAAGGAGGGCTGAATTATGGAATTGAAACAGAATATCTGCGTATATATCGAAATCGCCGGCGGTGCCCTGAGCCCGTTGAGCATTGAATTGTTGGGCAAAGCCCGTCAGCTGGCTGATGCCAAGGGCAAGAAAGTCGTCGCTTTTGTCGCCGGTGCTGATACGGCGAAAGCCAGCCAGGAAGCTATTTCCTACGGGGCCGATGCCGTTGCCGCTGTCGAAGACGGCGCGCTGGCTGCTTATGATTCCGTCTTGTACACCAAAGCCATCGCCGCTTTGGCTGAAAAATATGAACCCAGTGTCATCCTCATCGGCGGGTCTCCCGATGGCCGCGACCTCGGCGGCCGCCTGTCGGCTCAGCTCGGTGTCGGCCTGGTCGCTGACTGCACGGACGTCCGCTTTGAAGGCGACGATGACACGCTGACCTGGATCCGTCCGGCTTATACGGGCAAGCTCTTCGTCAAGATCCAGACGACGACGCGGCCGCAGCTGGCTACGATCAGCGACAAGATTTTCCACGGCACGCCGGCAGATCCGTCCCGGACTGGCGAAATCGTCAAGGAAAGCGTCGATTTCACCGGTGTCGCTCCGTCCGTCACGGTAACGGGTTTTGAACCGGTCGAAAAAGAAGCGGAAGAACTGACTATCACGACGGCTGATATCGTCGTCGGTGCCGGCCGCGGTGTCCAGACCGAAGACGGTATGAAAGCGGTCCAGGCCTTTGCCCAGCGCATCGGCGCAGCTTTCGGCGTTTCCAAACCCCTCGTCGATAAAGAATGGGCGCCTTATGAATGGCAGATCGGCATTACGGGCAAGAAAATCGCTCCGAAGATTTACATCGCCCTGGGCATTTCCGGTGCTATCCAGCACAAACTGGGCATCCAGGATGCGGGCCTCATCATCGCCGTCAACAAAGACCCGGATGCACCGATCTTCAAGTTCGCCCACTACGGTATCGTAGGCGACCTCTTCGAAGTCATGCCGGAACTGGAAAAACAGATCAAAAAGATTCGTGGCTAGGAAATAGTTTGAAGTTTGATGTTTGAAGCAATGCAGTTAAATTTAGTAACGCACATCAAACATCATACATCAAACCCCAAAAAAGGAGCTGTCTTTTTAGACAGCTCCTTTTTTGCATGTTATAATACCCATATCTATACGAAATGCTGTGAAAAAATACGGAGGTGGTTCCATGGATTCTTTTGCTGCCCGCCAGGCCTGCCGCGACGGCCGTTATGAGGAAGTCCTGGCGATGTACGGCAAGGCCGCGCCCGATGGGTCTTGGTCGTGTTGGGATTATTACTACTATGCCTATGCCCTGCGCAAGACGAAGCAGTACCGGAAAGGCCGGGAAATCGCCCGGGCTGGTATGATGGCTTTTCCCGAGTTTACCAATCTGCACGGGATTTACTGCTGGTGCCTGTATTATCTGTATATCCAGAAGTTCGATGAACGGACCCATTCGCCAGCCGATTTCCGCCGCGCTGTCGATGCTATCTTGAAGTACAGCCGGCAGGAAGCGTACAGTCCGTATGCCCTGGCCGTATGGCGCATGGTCGATGTTCTCAAGAACAAGCCGGGCCAGACCGCTCTCATGGGCGCCTATTTGCGCCGACTCGACCCGGACCAGCTGCCGGACCAGGAAAAGACGGTGACCTTGAAAGGGCGGGAACGGGTCATTGCATCGGACCGGGAACGGTGGTACTCCCTCATGAGCCGCATCCTGGTCAAGGAAAAAAAGTATGACGACTGCATCACCTTGTGCCAGCAAGCCTTGAACTATTTTCCCCAGCTCCATCACGACAATGATATCTGGTTCTCTTACCGCATCGCCCTCTGTCAGCTGCGCCAGGGCCAGGTCGCAGAAGGGCGGCAGCGCCTGGAGAACCTGCTGAAATATAAGCAGCACTGGATTCTCTATCGCGGCCTGTTCTTTGCGTCCCAGGCGGAAGGCGATAGTGCGGCTATGCGCCGCTACGGGGCGTCGGCTTTTCTGGCCGGCGGTGAATTTAAGGGCAAAGTCAATTTCCTGGTCCAGTTCGCCCAGGCCCTGGAGAATATGGGCGGCTATGAGAAAATGGCCTATTATCATTATCTCCTGGCCCGGGACGTGCGGCAGGACCAGCACTGGAAGGTCAAAGCCGAACTCATTGCTAAAGTCGACAGCTATGCCTTTCCCGAACCGAACCGGCGGGACTTGATGGACGGCCTGCATCAATTCTGGATGGCCGGGAAACATGCCGGACAGACCTGCCATAAAGGGCGTATCGAGCGGATCCTTCCCGGTGGCAAGGCCGGCTTCCTCAAGGACCGTGAGGGTAGTCAGTACTATTTCCGCACGTCGTCGCTGTACCGCGTCCGCCCGCAAGAAGGGGAGAGAGTCACTTTCTACGTAGAAGACTTCTTTGAGACAGGGAAAGAAAAACCGGCCCATCGCGCCGTGGACATCGAGCCGGTTTTGCTATATCATAAGAGTTGAATTTACTAGAGAAAGTGAGTGGCACTCATGATTTTATCAGGCAAGGAAATTGTCAAGCATTTAGGTAAGGAAATCATCATTGAACCCTTCCATCCGGAACGGGTCAATCCCAATAGTTATAATCTGTCCCTGCACAACGAGCTCATGGTCTATGACCATAATGAATTAGACATGGCCAAGCCCAATCCGGCTTCGACCATCTATATTCCCAAGTCGGGCTACGTCTTGCAGCCCAACAAGCTCTACCTGGGGCGGACCAACGAATATACCCGTACCGATGGCTATATCCCCATGCTCGAAGGCCGGTCGTCTGTCGGCCGCCTGGGCGTCTTCATCCACGTCACGGCCGGGTTCGGCGACGTCGGCTTTGCCGGCTACTGGACGCTGGAAATCTTCTGCGTCCAGCCTATCCGCATTTATCCCAATGTCGAAATCTGCCAGATTTACTACCACGATATCGACGGGGAATACGATACCTATAAACACGGTAAATACCAGAACAATACGGGCATCCAGCCGAGTATGCTCTGGAAAGACTTTGAAAAAATGAAATAAAGGGAAGTGTCATCATGAAAGAAATAGATATGTTAGCCATGGCCCGGACGAACGGGTTCCGCCTGGGTAATGCCCAGGACCGCCAAGGCGGCACGGGCTGCACGGTCTTGGTATTTCCCGATAGCGCGCCCTGCGCCGTCGATGTCCGCGGCGGCGGCCCGGCCAGCCGGGAATCGGAACTCCTCAGTCCCATGGCGGCTGCGTCGGGCATCCACGCCATCCTGCTCAGCGGCGGCAGTGCCTTTGGCCTCAATGCCTCGACAGGGGTCATGCAGTACCTGGAAGAACAGCACATCGGCTTCGATACGCGTATCTGCAAGGTGCCCCTCGTCGTCGAGTCGTGCATTTATGACCTGGGCTGCGGCGACAACGTCCGTCCCGATGCGGCTATGGGCTATGCGGCCTGTCAGGCAGCGGAAACGGGGGACTTCCGTGAAGGCTGTTACGGCGCCGGCACGGGGGCGACGGTCGGCAAGCTCTGCGGTCCGGACTCTATGATGAAATCCGGTCTCGGCGCTTATGCCGTTCAGGTCGGCGACCTCCAGGTCGGTGCCGTCGTCGCCGTCAACGCCGTCGGCGATGTCCTCGACGAACAGGGGCAGATCCTGGCCGGCATGCGCAGCCGCGACGGCCAGGGCTTTGCCGACACGCGGCGGGTCATGCTGGAAGAAGCAGGCCAGACGCCGACCCTCTTTTCCCAGCGCGCCGTCGGGACGACGACCAATACGACTATCGGCGCTGTCGTCACCAATGGGCGGTTCGACAAGGCCCAGCTCAAGAAAATCGCCGCCCTGGGCAGCAACGGCATCGTCCGCGCCATCCGTCCCGTCAATACGACGGCTGACGGCGATTCCCTCTATGCAGCCAGTGTCGGCAGCGTTTCGGCTGAATTGAGCCTGACCGGCACCATCGCGGCCTACGTTGTAGAAAAGGCCATCCGCCGCGCCGTCTGCCAGGCTGAAAGCCTGTATGGCATCGAGGCGTGCCAGGATGTTTGATGTAATGATGTTTGATGTTTGATGTAAAAAAATAATTATGACCATCACGTCAAACTTCAAACGTCAAACTTCAAACTAACAGGGGAGCGCTTTCAGAAAATGTGCTGCCTATATTCTGGTGAAAGAGGAGTGTTTTTATGTATGATTACGTCATCGTCGGCAGCGGCCTCTTTGGCTGTGTCTTTGCCCACGAGATGCATAAGGCCGGCCGGCAGTGCCTGGTCCTGGAACGGCGGGACCAGGTCGGCGGCAATGTCTATTGTGAAGAAAAGGACGGCATCCATATCCATCGCTATGGCGCCCATATCTTCCATACGTCGGACCTGCGGGTCTGGGAGTATGTCAATCAGTTCGCTAAATTCAATCATTTTATTAATACGCCTGTTGCCAATTATAAGGGCGAACTGTACAACCTGCCTTTCAATATGAATACGTTTGCCAAGATGTGGGGCATCATCACGCCGGAACAGGCAGCGGCCAAAATCGAAGGCCAGCGCCGGGCAGCGGGCATCACGGAGCCGGAGAACCTGGAAGAACAGGCCATTTCCCTCATCGGCACGGATGTGTATGCGAAACTGATCAAAGGCTATACGGAAAAGCAGTGGGGCCGGAGCTGTAAGGAATTGCCGGCCTTCATCATCAAGCGCCTGCCCGTACGCTATACCTTTGACAACAATTATTTCGACGACGAGTATCAGGGGATTCCCAAAGGCGGTTATAACGTCCTCATCGACGCCCTCCTGGATGGTGTCGAAGTGCGGACCGGTGTCGATTATAACCGGGAACGGGCGTCATACCTGGATGTAGCCCGCAAAGTCGTCTATACTGGCCCGATTGACGAGTATTTTGGCTACCGCTTGGGCCATCTGGCTTATCGGGGCTTACATTTTGAAACAGAACGTTATAACGAAGTCAACCATCAAGGTGTGGCAGTCATGAATTACACCGACCGGGAAACGCCATATACGCGGACTATCGAGCACAAGCATTTTGAATTTGGCAGACAGCCTGTGACGTATGTCACTAAGGAATATCCGGCCGAATGGCAGGCCGGCCAGGAAGCGTATTATCCGGTCAACGATGAAGCCAACCAGGAACTGTACCGTAAATATGCAGCCTTGGCCCGCCATGAATACAACGTCATCTTCGGCGGCCGCCTGGCAGAATACAAATATTACGACATGGACGACGTCATTGCCAGTGCCCTGGCTGCGGTAGAAAGGGAAGGATATCATGCAGAAACAAATTCGTAAGGCCGTCATCCCGGCGGCAGGCTATGGGACACGCTTTTTGCCGGTCACCAAGGCCATCCCCAAGGAAATGATCCCCATTGTCGATAAACCGGTCATCCAGTATATCGTCGAAGAAGCCCTGCAGAGCGGCATCGAAGAAATACTCATCATCACCGGCCATGGCAAGCGGGCCATTGAAGACCATTTCGACACCAATATCGATTTGGAACTGCAATTGCGTCAGCAGGGGAAAGACCAGCTGCTGCACCTGGTTCAGGATATTTCGTCGATCAACGTCCACTACATCCGCCAAAAACACATGCGCGGACTGGGCGACGCCATCCGCTGTGCCGAATCGTTCATCGATAATGAACCTTTTGCCGTCCTCCTGGGCGACGACGTCATCTATAATCCGGAGAAACCGGCGCTGAAGCAGATGATGGAAGCTTTCAGCCGCTTAGGGGCGACCATGCTCGGCTGCCAGGAAGTGCCGCAGGAACTGGTGTCGCGCTACGGCATCGTCCAGGGCCAGCCGACAGACGACGACCGCGTCGTCAAGCTCATCGATATGATTGAAAAACCGGCTGTCGACGAAGCACCGAGCCGCCTGGCTGCGCTAGGCCGTTATATCTTGACGCCGGATATCTTTGAAATCCTGCGCCGTGTCCAGCCGGGGAAGGGCGGCGAAATCCAGCTTACTGATGCCCTGCGCCTCATGGCTGACCGGGAAGCGGTCTACGCCTATACCTTCAGCGGCCGCAGCTACGACACGGGCAATAAACTGGGCTTCCTCAAAGCTACTGTCGAATACGCCCTGCGCCGGGAAGACCTGGGAGACGCCTTCCGGGAATACCTGCGTACCAGCCTTCCCTGATAGGGAGGTGGCCGTAAGGCCGGAGGGGTTGCCTTGAAAACCTCTCAGTCAGCTGCGCTGACAGCTCCCCTATCAGGGGAGCCACGGACCATGAGCCACGGCTGTCCGTTCTGGCAGCCGTCCTGCGCCTTCTGTTGGTCGGCACCTGACGGGCCAGAATGGCTTGGGATAACCCATGCGGATTATGCCTCCCCTAATAGGGGAGGTGGCCGTAAGGCCGGAGAGGTTGCCTTGAAAAACCTCTCAGTCAGCTGCGCTGACAGCTCCCCTATCAGGGGAGCCATGAGTGGGCCGCCTTCACAGGACGGCCCCTACGAACCACGAACCACTAGCCACTAGCCACGAGCCACTACTTCTTCCGTCTTTGGCGGAAGAAATCTTTCATCAGGGCCGCACATTCCTCGGCGCGGACGCCGGCTGTGACCTCGGTCCGGTGGTTGAGGCAGTCGTTGTCGACGAGGTGGAACAGGGACCGCACGGCACCTGCTTTGGGGTCGTCGCAGCCGTAGACGACCCGGTCCAGGCGGCTGTTGACGATGGCACCGGCACACATGGGGCACGGTTCGACGGTCACATAAAGAGTACAGCCTGTCAGGCGCCAGCGGTTCAGGGCGCGGCAGGCTTTTTCAATGGCTAAGAGTTCGGCGTGGGCCGTAGCACAAGGCAGGCTTTCGCGCAGGTTATAGGCCCGGGCGACGACTTTCTTTTCATAGACAATGACGGCGCCGATGGGGATTTCCCCGACGGCATAGGCCGTCTTGGCTTCAGCCAGGGCTTTGCCCATATAAAATTCATCTTTGGTCATGTTGAATCTCCTTGGTAAAAAAATTTACGTCTATCATAACACGAAAACAGGGAAGGGGAAACTATTATGGATGCCATTTGGTGGCAGATTTTCGACTTGTTGGGGACGACGGCCTTTGCCGTATCCGGCGTCTTTGCGGCCATTTCCCGGCGCATGGACCTGTTCGGCATCTTCGTCCTCAGTGCGGCGACAGCCGTCGGCGGCGGTATCATCCGCGATATCCTCATCGGCAATATCCCGCCGGCAGCCTTTAAGAACAGTATTTATCTATGGATCATCCTCGGCTCCATGGCCGTCATCACGATTATCGTCCGCTATTTCAATATCCGCATGTGGCGCCGCGTCGTCGGCAAGCTCTCCATCTGGTATCTCGTCTGCGACGCCATCGGTCTCGGTTCCTTTACGGTCACCGGGACCCTCCTGGGCTGTTTCTACTATCCCGACTACTGGATCCTGGATATCACCCTCGGCGTCCTGACGGCCGTCGGCGGCGGCGTCATCCGCGACGTCCTGGCCGGCCGCATCCCCGGCGTCCTGCGCAAGGAGGTCTACGCGACGGCGTCCCTCCTGGGAAGTATTTTTCTCTACGGGGCGGTCATCCCCTTTGAAGTACCCCTGGAAGTCGGGGCTATCGTCAGCTTTTCCGTCACCGTCGCCATCCGCCTGGTCGCCATCCGCCTGCACCTCAATATCCCCAGGATCCGCCGCGTCCGCCATCGGAGGGCGTAGGGCAGCCTGGGTAAGGCGAACCGCCACTAGCCACTAGCCACTAGCAACTAGCTACGAACCACAGGCCACGGCCTCTACAAATTTCCCCAGGCCCGTGATATAATAAAGGGTACAATTTTTTTTCTTCATACTAGGAGTGATAACGTGAATCTGTTACAGAAAGCAGTCAGCCTGGCCGTAGCGTCTTTCTTTTTATGTGCCTCGCCGGCTGCACTGGCAAAGACGATTTTATATGTACCCCAGGATGACCGGCCTGTCGATTATGAATATACGGTCAGTACGGCCGAAGCGGCCGGCTATGATGTCCTGACGCCGCCGGCCCAGTATTTGTCGGGCATGAATTTCCACGGTTCGCCGGATAAGCTCATGGCCTGGGTCGATGCCAATGCCGGCAAGGCCGACGCCATGGTCCTGTCCATCGATTCCCTGGTCTATGGCGGCCTTGTCGATTCGCGCAAGCATAATCTGCCCATGGAAACGCTGACGGCGCGCCTGGAAAAGGTCGAAGCCCTGCATAAATCGCACAAGAAGGTACCCATTTATGTCTTCAGTACGGTCATGCGCAGTCCCTGGGCTGGCGGCAAAGGCGTAGAACCGGACTATTACCTGACCATGGGGTCCGACATCTATCAGCTGGCGTCGCTCCAGGCCAAGATGGACGAAGAAGGCCTGAATCCGCAGGAACGGAACGACTGGTTCGCCATCATGCGCCGCGTACCGATGGAATACCTGCAGGACTGGTATAACCGGCGCCGCAAGAACATGAGCATCAATTACCGCCTCATCGACGATGCCCGCAAAGGTGTCTTTACCTATTACAGCCTGGGCCACGATGACAATTCCGTTAGCACCCAGTCGTCGCTGGAATCGAAGTACCTGGAAATGGCCGGTGACGGCATCCCCAAGACGGCTTTCGGCTCCTTCCCCGGTGCCGACCAGCTGGGCCTGCTGCTCATCACCCGGGCCAGCAACGATTTCAATAATTATCATCCCAAAATCACCGTCATCTATCCCTTGGGCGGCGGTGAAAAGACTGTGCCCCGCTACGACGGCCAGGCCATTGGCAAGACCATTGCGTCCCACGTCGAAGCCATCGGCGGCACTATGGTCGACAACGAACGGCCGGACCTGTTGCTGGCTGTCAATACGCCGCTGACGACGTCGACGACGGAATCGGCCAACTTCGAGAACTTCCCGATCATGCTCCAGTCGACGCGGGATTTCCTGACGCAGATCGAAAAGGCCGTCAACCTCGGCATCCCCGTCAGCATCGTCGACATGGCCTTTTCCAACGGTTCCGACAACACCCTGGTCTACGGCCTCTATCAGGATCAGATGATGTACCGCCTGGCCGCCTATAACGGCTGGAATACGGCCAGCAACTCCGTTGGCTACGGTATCGCTCAGGGCGTCCTGTCCAAGTACATGACGGCCGATGCCCACCGCGACATGCTGACGACGCAGTACCTGGACAACTGGGCTTATCAGGCCAATGTCCGCGACTACATCTACCGGATGCAGCAGAAACTGGAAGCCGGCGTCGTCACCCAGTACTACCCGACGCTCAACGAAGAGCTCCAGAGCCGCACGAAGGAACAGCTCCAGCGCTATGCGTCGACGTATCTCGGCATCGACCCCAAGACCGTCGATGTCACCCTGCCGTGGCAGCGCCTGTTCGAAGTCTACGTCGATGTCAAGCCGGCGCCGACAGTCCCCCTGGAAGCCGACGTGCGCCATGACATGAACAGCCGCGAACTCCAGTCCCTGGCCAATGAGGTTTCGGAAGCGCAGGCTAAGCTCGATGCGTCCCGGACGGTCAATGCCGACGGGACGGTCAGCCAGGCCGACCCGGCCGTCCAGGCCCAGCTCCAGGCAGCCAAAGCTGCCGCCCAGGCCCGGTATGAACAGGAAAAACAGGCCCAGGCCATCAATCACAGTGAAGAAAAAGCCCAGCAGAGCCGTACCTGGGCTGCACAGAAATAAGAGAGCCTATGGAACAACAGAAACAGACAACGACACAACTTCATCAGGGACGACGCGTTCCCCGCAAAAAGAAAGGCCGCCGTATAGTTGCCGTCTTGGCCGGCCTCATCTGCCTCGGCGCCGCTGCCGTGGCTTATGGCTATTTCGGCCCGAATTTCCTCCTGCCCTATAAGAGCGGCTACGTCCATGTCCGCAGCGACATGACGGCTTCCGAAGTCGGCGATATCCTGACCGATAAGGGCTATATCGCCAGCCCCTTGTGGTTCCGCGCCGTAGCGACCGTTACCGGCCAGGCCGGGGACATCCATGCCGGCGAGTATACCCTCGATTCGCGCATGAGCCTCCATGCCCTGCTGGACAAGCTGACCAGCGGCAAGTCCGAAGCGGACCGGCTGGTCGTCCCCGAAGGCTATACGGTCCGGGAAATCGCCAAAGCCGTCGCCGCCAACGGCCGCATCAGCGAAGCCGATTTCCTCAAGGCCGCTTCCTCGTCGGACCAGCTCCTGCCGTATATGAAGGGAAACCGCAAAGTGACCTTCCCGACGGAAGGTTTCTTGTTCCCCGATACATATTTCATCCCTTATGACGCCACGGCAGACGACGTCATAGCCATGATGATCAAGAACTTCGACGACCACTTGACGGACGCCATGAGAGCGGGCATTGCCAAGCAGAACTTGTCGATTTACCAGTTCGTCACCTTGGCTTCGCTCATCGAAAAGGAAGCGAAATACGAAAAGGACCGGCCCCTCATCGCGTCGGTCTTCGAGAACCGCCTGAAGATCCACATGAAGCTCCAGTCCGATGCCAGTATTTCCTATGCCATGGGCACGCATAAGGCAGCTTACAGCATCAATGAGACCCAGTATGATTCGCCGTACAACACATACCGCTATGAAGGATTGCCGCCAGGTCCCATCGGCAATCCCGGCATGGATTGTATGGAAGCCATCCTGGAAGCGCCGCCGACGAAGTACCTCTATTTCGTCGCCGATAAGGACGGCCACAACTATTTTGCCGCTACTTATGAAGAACACATGAAGAACGTCCAGGAGCACATGCCATGATGGACGCCTTGTTTGAAGAAATGAAAGCCTGTGCCAGGGAACAGGACCTGCCCATCCTGCGCGACAGCGAACTTCCCTTGTTCACGGGCATCGTGGCGTCGTGCCGGCCGTCGCGGGTCCTGGAAATCGGCACCTGCATCGGCTATTCGGCCTTGCAGATGGCGCCGTTCCTGGCACCGGGCGGGACGATTACGACGATTGAACTTGATCGTGAGCGCTACGACCTGGCCTGCCGGTTCTTCCGGCGCTCGCCGTATGCCTCGGTCATCACGGCCCTCCACGGCGACGGGACGGAACTGGCCGGGGCTTTGCCCGGTCCGTGGGACTTCGTCTTTCTCGACGGGCCGAAAGGGCAGTACGTGCGCCAGCTGCGGCAGCTCCTGCCCAAGCTCCTGCCCGGTGCCATCGTCGCAGCCGACAACATCGATTACCATGACATGTTTTACCTCGAAGGGACTTTGCCGCATAAGCACCGCACGGCTGTAACCCGCCTGCGGGAGTTCATGGACCTCGTCGGCGACCGGTCCCGTTTCGAGACTGTATTTTTTGAAAATGGCGACGGCATGACCGTTTCGCAATGGAAAGGATAAGAGAATGGGAAAAATGGAATTGCTGGCTCCGGCCGGCAGTATGGATAAAATGAAGATGGCCTTTTTATACGGTGCCGATGCCGTCTACCTGGGAGGGAAGTCCTTCGGCCTGCGGGCTTTCAGCGACAACTTTTCCAATGAAGAACTGAAGGAAGCCGTCGACTACGCCCATGCCCGGGGCAAGCACATCCACGTGACGGTCAATATCTTCCCGCACAACGACGACCTCAAGGCCCTGCCGGATTACCTCGTGTACCTGCGCGACATTGGCGTCGACGCCATCCTCATCGCTGACCCGGGCATCTTCGCCATGGCCCGGCAGCTCGTGCCCGACCTGCCTGTCCACGTGTCGACCCAGGCCAATACGACCAACTGGGCGTCGACGAAATTCTGGCATGACAACGGCGCATCGCGCGTCGTCATGGCCCGCGAAGTGAGCCTCCGCGACGTCAAGGAAATCCACGCCAAAGTGCCCGATGTCGAACTGGAAGGCTTCATCCACGGCGCCATGTGCATTTCCTATTCCGGCCGCTGCCTGCTGAGCAATTATTTCACCCACGGCGACCGCGACTCGAACCGCGGTGAATGTGTCCAGTGCTGCCGCTTCAAGTACAACGTCGTCGAAGAAAAGCGGCCAGGCCAGTATTTTCCTGTCGTCGAAGATGAACGGGGAACGTATATCTTCAACTCCAAGGACCTCTGCCTCCTGCCGTATCTGCCGGACCTCTACGACGCAGGCCTTTCCAGCCTGAAAATCGAAGGGCGCATGAAGAGCATCCATTACGTCGCCACGGTGACCAAGGTCTATCGCCAGGCTTTCGATGCCTACGAAGCCGATCCGGAACACTTCACGGTCCGCCAGGAATGGCTCGACGAACTGGAAAAGATTTCCCACCGGCCCTATACCCGGGGCTTCTCCGTTTCCCGGCCGACGGCGGCCGACCAGGTCTACAGCCAGTCGAGCAATACCCAGACCCATGAATTTATCGGCCTGGTCAAGTCCTACGATGAAGAAAAGGGATTGGCCTGGGTGGAACAGCGGAACCACTTCAAGCTGGGCCAGACTGTCGAATTTCTCCAGCCCAAAGGCCAGCTGGTCCGCTATACTATCGACCGCATCGTCGACGAAGACGGGCAGGACCTCGACGCCGCCCGCCACGCCCAGCAGCTCGTCGGCCTGGCCGTACCGCAGCGGCTGGAACCGTATTCCATGATGCGCCGCCAGGTGAAGAGCCATGTTTGATGAAGACTGGGTCTACTTCCAGGCCCCTCCGGCAGAAATGACCTTCATCAACCGCATCATCGAAGGCTGTGACTACCTGGGCGTCGTCACGGCCCTGGATGGCAGGAAGGGACTGGGCTTTGTCAGGACGACAAAAGACACGGCAGGGGAGACAAAAGAGGTACTCCAATCCCTGCCCATCCCGGTCCGGATCCTGAGCCGCCAGGAAGCGCTCGCCGCAGCTGGACAACAGTAGTGTATAAAATTTACAGAATTTATAGTTATACGATTTAGTGAAAAGCGCTGCCCTTGACGGCAGCGCTTTTTTTGCTCTTCAAAACATTGTATTTTAAAAAATAGCAGTCCTTGTTGTAACATGTAAAATAGTTGTTTTTACTATCCATTTTTTGGCGGTTAGCCCTTTAAATTCTTGACAGAATTGGTGTATAATTAATGATATAATCACAAAATACTTTATAGCGTATATTATATGCGTATACAGTACGCTATTGAATCCAAGACCCGCCGTCTGATGATACGATGTCCATTATCATACATACTGAAACCATAAGCGAAGCGGCCGGGTCCCAGTCAAGTAAGGAGGAGCTTCTATGAAAAAATCTAATTGCCTGGCCATGATTCTGGCCGGCGGGAAAGGGAGCCGTCTGGGCGTCCTGACCAAAGATCAGGCTAAACCGGGCCTCTTGTTCGGCGGAAAATACCGCATCATCGACTTCCCCTTGAGTAACTGCCGCAATTCCGGCATCGATACGGTCGGTATCCTGACCCAGTACCAGCCGCTGGAACTGAACTGGTATATCGGCAACGGCAGTTCGTGGAACCTCGACTCGACCAAGGGCGGGACCTATGTCCTGCCGCCATATCAGAGCGACGGCGGCTCCAACTGGTATCGCGGCACGGCCGATGCCATCTATCAGAACCTGAACTTCGTGGAAATGGTCGGCGACGATTACGTCCTCATCCTGTCCGGCGACCACATCTATTCCATGGACTACGACAAGATGCTCAATTTCCACAAGAAACATCACGCCAAGGCCACTATCGGCACGATCCGCGTCCCCTGGGATGAAGCCAGCCGCTTCGGCATCATGGTAGCCGACGAAAACATGCGCATCACCAAGTTCCAGGAAAAACCGGCCAAACCGGAAAGCAACCTGGCTTCCATGGGCATTTACATCTTCGACCGGGACGTCCTGGAATCGTACCTCAAAGCCGACGCCAAAGATGAAAAATCGGAACACGACTTCGGCAAGAACGTCATCCCGGCCATGCTGGGCGACAAGATTCCCCTCTATGCCTATCCCTTTGAAGGCTACTGGAAGGACGTCGGCACCATCGACAGCCTGTGGCAGGCCAACATGGACCTCATCGCCGACGAACCGCCGATCGACCTGCGCGACAGCCATTGGCGCATCTACTCGGGCAACCAGAGTTTCCCGCCGCATCTCATCGGTCCCAAGGGCTCGGCCAAGAGTTCCCTCATCGCCGAAGGTTCGGAAATCTTCGGTACCGTCAGCAATTCGGTCATCTTCTATGGCGTCACTATCAAAGAAGGGGCGAAAGTTACGAACTCCGTCATCATGCCGGGGACGGTCGTCGAAGAAAATGCCGTCATCGACAAGGCTATCCTGGGCGAACGGTGCCACATCTATCCGGGCGCTGTCCTCCACAATGAAGATGGCTCTGTCGCCGTACTGGGCCGCAAAGGGGAATTGAAACCAGAAAAAGTCACAGCGAAAGGGGAACACTAGTTATGAATAGCAATATGATCGGCCTCATCAATATGCGCGAAGACCATCCCTTGCAGGAAATCAACGATACGCGCCCGTTGTCGACGCTGCCCATTGGCGGCAAATACCGCCTCATCGACTTTACGCTTTCCAATATGGTAAACGCCGGCATCGAAAACGTCGGACTCCTGCTCTCCAGCCAGTCCCGGTCGGTACTGGACCACATCCGGTCCGGCAAGGAATGGGGCCTGGCCCACAAGGGCGACGGCTTGTTCTACCTGCCGGAAGAACGGGCAGACATCGAACATCCCGTAGAAGGGGACATCGCCGCGTATTATAAGAACCTGGTCTTCGTCAAACGGGCCAACAAGCGTTACGCCCTCTTGTCGGGCTGTGACATGGTCCAGAACATCGACTACGACGAAGTCCTCCATTTCCACCGCCATCACAATGCCGATGTCACCCTCATCTACCAGCAGCAGAAGTATGACTTCGACCGCGAAGGCTATATTCTGACCATCGATGACGTCTGCAAGGACCGGGTCCTGTCCATCGAAGCCAAGCCGGAAGTCAAGGCCGGAGATAACTTATACCAGCGGGGAATCCTCATCGACTGCGACGTATTCCAACATTGCATACGCCGGGCCTATGCCCAGGGATATAACCACTTTATTACGGATGTACTCCAGCGGAATGTAGACCGTCTGCGGATTTTCGGCTATAATTATCAAGGATATGCAAAACGGATTGATTCTGTTCATTCCTACTTCCAGGTCAACATGGACCTGCGCGACAGCCGCATCTGGCATGAACTGCTCCTGAAAGACAAGGACCATCGTATCTATACCAAGATCAAGGATGAAGCGCCGGCCAAGTACATGGAAGAATCGCATGTCACCAATTCTCTCGTAGCTAATGGCTGTATCATCGAAGGCCGCGTAGAGAATTCGATTCTTTTCCGCCGAGTCAAGGTGGGAAAGAATGCTGTCATTCGCAACAGTATCATCATGCAGCACTCGGTCGTCGGCGATGACGCCCAGCTCGACTACGTCGTATGCGATAAGAATACGATCATCCAGCCGGAAGCCGTATTGAGCGGCAGCCACGACAACCCGTTGTGCATTGGTAAACGTTCAGTCCGCTGAACGCGACTACAAAGGGGTTAGAGACAATATGAAAAAATGGCAGGATAAGGAAGAATTCAAAAAGTTATTTACCGAGAAAGCTCACATTTTGTGGGAAAAAGATCTGCGGGACATGACCTTGAATGAAGTCTATCAGACCATCGCCTACATGATCCGCGATCTGGTAAGTGAAGATTGGATCCGCACGAATGAAATCTATGCCGAACAGAAGGTCAAACAAGTCTATTATTTCTCCATCGAATTTCTCATCGGCCGCCTTTTGGAATCGAATCTCCTGGGCATCGATATGGACGACATCTGTCGCCAGGGCCTGGAAGATCTGGGCTGGGACCTGGATAAGGTCATCCCGGCCGAACGCGATCCGGGTCTGGGGAATGGGGGACTGGGGCGGCTGGCTGCCTGCTTCATCGACTCCCTGGCGGCGCTGCAGCTGCCGGGCCATGGCAACAGCATCCGCTATCAGTACGGCTTGTTCAACCAGCGCATCGTCGACAACCAGCAGGTAGAACTGCCTGACAACTGGCTGGTCAACGGCTATCCCTGGGAAGTCAAGAAAGTCGACAAGGCTGTCTATGTCCGCTTCGGCGGCAATGCCTACATGCGCCCTGACGAAGACGGCAGCCTGGAATGTGTCCACGAAAAGTATTCGTCTGTCCGCGCCGTCCCGTATGATGTGCCCATCATCGGCTATCACAACAACACGGTCAACACGCTGCGCCTGTGGCGCGCTGAATACTCGCGGGAACAGCTCTACCAGGAACTGTCCCTCGGCGACCGGCGCCGGGCCTTCCGCTATAAGGACAGCGTCCAGCAGATTTCCCGTTTCCTCTATCCTGACGACAGCAATGAAGACGGCCGCCGCCTGCGCCTGATGCAGGAATACTTCTTTGTATCGGCCGGCCTCCAGAGCATCGTCCGCCATTATAAGAAGAAATACCACGAAAGTATCTATAAATTCGACCGCTATGTGGCCATCCACATCAACGACACCCATCCGGCCCTGGTCATCCCGGAACTGATGCGCATCCTCATGGATGAAGAAGGCGTGTCCTGGGATGCGGCTTGGAACATCACCGTCCGCACCGTAGCCTATACGAACCATACGATTCTGCCGGAAGCCATGGAAAAATGGTCCATCCCGATGTTCAAGGAACTGCTACCGCGCATTTACCTCATCGTCGAAGAAATCAACAACCGCTGGCTCAAAGAAGTCCGCAGCCTCTATCCCGGCGATGAATCGAGGGCCCGCGACGTCGCCGTCCTCTGGGATGGACAGGTCCACATGGCCCATCTGGCCGTCCTCGGCAGCCACAGCGTCAACGGTGTCGCCGAAATCCATTCGCAGATCCTCAAGGATTCGACGCTGCACCAGTTCTATACGTGCTTCCCGCACCGTTTCTCCAATAAGACCAACGGCATTTCCCATCGCCGCTGGCTCATCGAAGCCAATCCGCAGCTGGCCTCGCTCATCGACGAAGCCATCGGAGACGGCTGGCGCCGGACGCCGTCGAAGCTCCAGGACCTCATGCCTTTTGCCGATGACCCGTCCTTCCAGGAACAGCTGACGCGGGTCAAGAAGGAACGCAAGGATATCCTGGCCCGTTACATCCGCGACCGCTATGATACGGACGTGCGGACGGACTCGATCTTCGACATCCAGATCAAGCGCATCCACTTGTATAAGCGCCAGACCCTGAACATCCTTCACATCCTTCACCTGTATTACCTCTTGAAGGATAACCCGAAACTCAAGATTACACCGCGGACCTTCCTCTTTGGCGGCAAGGCCGCTGCCGGCTACGGCGAAGCCAAGGAAACGATCCGCCTCATCAACGTCGTCGCCCATATGGTCAACTCCGACCGCCGGATCAGCAAGCAGATGAAGGTCCTGTTCCTGGAAAACTACAACGTGTCCTTAGGGCAGCTCCTCTTCCCGGCAGCCGACGTGAGCGAACAGATTTCGACAGCCGGCAAGGAAGCGTCGGGGACGGGCAACATGAAGTTCATGATGAACGGGGCCATCACCTTGGGGACCCTGGACGGGGCCAACGTCGAAATCCACCAGAAGGTCGGCGACGAAAACTGCGTCATCTTTGGCTTGCGGGCTGATGAAGTCATGAATTACTACATCCACGGCGGCTACTCGTCGTGGCAGATGTACAGCGGCGACGCCGACATCCGCCGCCTCATGGATGCCCTCGTCGACGGCTCCATCAGTGGCGAACACTTCGGCATGCTCTATTCGTCCTTCCTCGATAAGAACGATGAATACTTCGTCCTCAAGGACTTCAAATCCTATTGCCAGGCTCAGCAGGAAATCGCCAAGCGCTATGGGAATCATCCGCAGTGGTGTCATTCGAGCGTCGTCAATATTGCCCAGTCCGGCTATTTCTCCAGTGACCGGACAATTCAGCAGTACGCCGATGACATTTGGCGCATCAAGCCGGTCAAACACTAACTAAGAATCAGGAGGATAAGATATGAAACTCAGTGCAATCGACGAGTACAGTACCTTCTTGTATCATCAAGGTACGAACTACGCCAGTTATCGTCTGTTCGGGGCCCATTTCACGGTCCTGCGCCGCAAGCCTTGTGTGCGCTTTGCCGTCTGGGCACCTCATGCGCAGCAGGTCAGCGTCGTCGGTGATTTCAATCACTGGGACGCTGATGCCAACCCCATGGAACGGAGCAGCTGCGGCAATGGCATTTGGGTTACACATATTGCCGGCCTCCAGGAAGGGGACATCTACAAATACGCCATCACGACGGCATCGGGGGAACGCATCTTGAAGAGCGACCCCTACGCCTTCTGGTCGGAAGTACGTCCCAATACGGCATCGAAACTGACGAAACTCCACTATGCGTGGCGCGACAAGAAATGGATGGACAGCCGCAGTGCTTACGATTCGTACCGCAAGCCCATGCTGACCTATGAAGTCCATCTCGGCTCGTGGCGCCGCGATGAAGACGGGGAAATGCTGTCGTACCGCGACATAGCGCCCCAGCTCGTCGATTATGTCAAACAGATGAATTATACCCACATCGAGCTCATGCCGCTGTGCGAATATCCCTTCGACGGCTCCTGGGGCTATCAGGGGACGGGCTATTTCTCGGCGACCAGCCGCTATGGCAAGCCGGAAGATTTGATGTATCTCGTCGACCTGTGCCACCGCAACGGCATCGGCGTCATCCTCGACTGGGTACCGGGCCATTTTTGCCGCGACGCCCACGGCCTGCGCCATTTTGACGGCGAGCCGTGCTATGAATCGGGCAACCCCATGCTGGCTGAAAATAAGGAATGGGACACGATGAATTTCGACTATGGCCGGACGGAAGTCCAGTCCTTCCTCATTTCCAGTGCCCTCTTCTGGCTCAGCCAGTTCCACATCGACGGCCTGCGCATCGACGCCGTCGCCAACATGCTCTACCTCGATTACGGCCATGCTGACGGCGACTGGCAGCCCAATAAATACGGCGGCCGGGAAAACCTGGAAGCCATCGACTTCCTGCGCCATCTCAATACGGCCGTCTTCAAGGAATACCCCCAGGCCCTGATGATTGCCGAAGAATCGTCGGCCTGGCCCCTGGTGACCAAGCCCGTCGACGTCGGCGGCCTGGGATTCAATTACAAATGGAACATGGGCTGGATGAACGATATGCTCCGCTACATGTCGCTGGACCCGCTGTTCCGCAAGGACAATCACAACCTGATTACCTTTTCGTTGTGTTACGCTTTTTCAGAAAACTTCATCCTGCCTTTGTCGCATGATGAAGTCGTCCACGGCAAACATTCTCTCCTGGACAAGATGCCTGGCGACTACTGGCAGAAATTCGCCGGCCTGCGCGCCTTCTACGGCTACTGGATGTCCCATCCGGGCAAGAAGCTCCTGTTCATGGGCAGCGAGTTCGGCCAGTTCATCGAATGGAAATACGATGATAGCCTGGACTGGCACCTCCTCAAGTATCCCATGCACCAGGCCATGCACGACTACGTGCGCAGCCTGAACACGTACTATGTGAACCATCCGGAATTATGGGAAGAAGACTGCGACTGGTCGGGCTTCTCGTGGATCAGCTGCGACGACTGCGACAACAGCGTCATCGCCTTTTACCGTACCGGTAAGGACGAATCGGATATGACCGTCGTCGTCTGCAACTTTACGCCTGTCGTCCGCCATTCATATCGCTTTGGCGTCCCCCGGAAAGGGACGTACGTCGAAGTCTTCAACAGCGATGCGACGGCCTTTGGCGGGTCCAACGTCCTCAACGAAGGTGAATTTGAAGCCCAGAATGTGCCCATGCACGGCATGGACCAGTCCCTGGAACTGACCCTGCCGCCGCTGGCGACGATTTACCTGCAGCTCACTGGAAGTGCTAAAAAAAAAGCAGTGACGAAACCGCGGCGCCGCCGGACGGTGAAAACCGATAAGGCCGCTGACGGGACCGTCAAGAAAACGGCCAAGGCGCCGGGAAAGAAGGCAACGACCCGTGGAAAAGGGAAAGCCAAAACGGCAGCGTCTGAAAAGAAGACTGCTGCAACGAGAAAGAGAAGACCTGGGCGTCCTGCCAAAAAGGAAGCAGACGTCTGATACGGTATATAGGGAAAGTGGGGGATATACGATGAATGTATTATTTGTGGCCTCAGAAGCAGTGCCATTTATTAAAACAGGCGGGCTGGCCGATGTCATGGGCGCACTGCCCAAGGCCTTAGCCAAGAAGGGCATGGACGTCCGCCTGGTCATTCCGAAATACAGCCGCATCGCCGAAGAAGCGAAGAAGCAGATGAAAGAAGTGACGACAGGCATCGTGAACCTGGCCTGGCGCCAGCTCTACTACGGTGTCGAAGAAATCAAGCAGGACGGCGTGACCGTCTATTTCATCGACAACGAATGGTATTTCAAGCGCGATGGCCTTTACGGCTACGGCGATGACGATGAACGCTTCGCCTATTTCTGCCGCGCCGTCCTGACCATGCTGCCCAAGATCGGCTTCAAGCCGGACATCATCCACTGCAACGACTGGCATACGGGCCTCATGGGGGTCTTCCTCAAAGAAGACTTCTGGCATGATGATTTCTACAAGGGCATCAAAGTGATCTATACCATTCACAACTTGAAATACCAGGGCATCTATCCGCCGTCGATCATGCGCGACATCATCGGCCTGCCGCAGGAACTCTTCGATAAGGGCAACCTGGAATGTGACGGCTGCGTGAACTATATGAAATCGGGCATGGTCTACGCCGACCACATCACGACGGTCAGCCCGTCGTACGCCCAGGAAATCACCTATCCTTACTTTGGCGAAGGCCTGGATGGCTATATCCGCGACAATGGGGAAAAGGTGACGGGCATCATCAACGGCCTCGACGTCGACGTCTATAATCCGGAAACGGACCCGTACATCAAGCGCCAGTATTCCGTCGCCAATGCCCGGGCCGGCAAGCGGGAAAATAAAGACGCCCTGCGGGCCGAACTGGGCCTGCGCATCAAGCGCGGCGTCCCCCTGATCGCCATGGTCACGCGCCTTGTCGAAGACAAGGGCCTGGACCTGGTCACGCGCATCATGGATGAACTCGTCGACGACGACGTCCAGCTGGTCCTGGTCGGCACGGGTGATGCCGGCTATGAAAACGCCTTCCGCGAACTGGCCCGCCGTCATCCGACGAAGGTATCGGCCAACATCACCTTCAACGAAGCCCTGGCCCATAAGGTCTATGCCGCTGCCGACATGTTCCTCATGCCATCGCGGTACGAACCGTGCGGCCTGAGCCAGCTCATCGCCCTGCGCTACGGCGCCATCCCCATCGTCCGCGAAACGGGCGGCCTCAAGGATACGGTCCATCCCTTCGATAAATACAGCAAACAGGGCAATGGCCTGACCTTCCCGAACTTCAACGCCCATGAACTCCTGTTCACGACGAAACGGGCCATGGGCTACTACGAAGACACGGCCCTGTGGGATATCCTCGTCCGCAACGCCATGACCAGCGATTACAGCTGGGACCGCTCGGCCGAAGCGTACCTGAATCTGTACAAAAAAGTATTACAACAATAAAATCGCGTTTTTCGTTTGTAGTTCATCGTTCATCGCAGGGAATGTTTTTTAGTTTCTTCGATGAACGACGAACGAACAACGACGAACGATAAAAGGCTTGTCGTTGTCCGGCAGGCCTTTTTGGCTAACGGCTAGCCACTAACCACTAGCCACTAACCACTAACCACTAGCCACTAGCCACTAGCCACTAATCGCCACGAAAGGACCGCTTATGGACTTACGATTGTACCACAACTCTCATGAATTTTATTACCGCTCGTCTTTTGGTGCCGTTCCCTCCGGGAGCCGGCTCATCCTGCGCCTCCGGGCCGGCGGCAGCGATGCCCGGAACTGCCGGGCCCGCATCCGCCTGTGGCAGAGCAATGTCGGTGAATCCTTTGTGCCCATGACGTACCAAGACGGCATCTTCACGGGCTGCGTCACCATGCCGACCAAGGGCTGCCTGGTCTGGTATTATTTCATCGTCGACGATGGCCATGAGACCGTCTATTACGGCAATAACTACGACCGCCTCGGCGGGGAAGGGGCCAAATATCCCGAGGTGCCGCCGGCCTATCAGGTCACGGTCTACGATAAGGACGCCCATACGCCGGACTGGTTCAAACATGCCATCGTCTACCAGATTTTCCCGGACCGCTTCCGCCACGGGACCCATACGACAGGCCGCCTGTACGGCAAGAAAGGGGCCGTCATCCATAGCGACTGGGACGACGTGCCTTATTACTGCAAGCGCGAAGGCAAGGGAGACATCGTCTATTACGACTTTTTTGGCGGCAACCTCGCCGGTATCCGGGAAAAGCTGCCTTACTTGAAGGAACTGGGCATTACGGCTATTTACCTCAACCCGATTTTTGAAAGTTCCAGCAATCACCGCTACGGTACGGCCGATTACTTCCGCGTCGACCCCATGCTGGGGACGAATGAAGAATTTGCCGCTTTCTGCCAGGCCGCCAAAGAAGCAGGCATCCACATCATCCTTGACGGCGTCTTCAGCCATACCGGGGCCGACAGCATTTACTTCAACCGCTTCGGCAACTATCCCGGCGTCGGCGCCTATCAGTCGAAGGAGTCGCCTTACTATGAATGGTACCGCTTCAAGCAGTATCCCGACGACTATGAATCGTGGTGGGGCGTATCGGACCTGCCCGATGTCGAAGAGACGACGCCGTCTTATATGGATTTCATCATCGACAGCGAAGACAGCGTCCTCAAATACTGGCTGAACGAAGGCATCAGCGGCTGGCGCCTGGACGTCATCGATGAATTGCCCGTGCCCTTCCTGCGCCAGTTCTACCATACGCTGAAAGAGGAAAAGCCCGACGCCATCCTCATCGGCGAAGTCTGGGAAGATGCTTCGAACAAGGTCAGTTACAGTGAGCAGCGGGAGTACCTCTGCGGCTATGACATCGACAGTGCCATGAATTACGCCCAGCGGGCCATCATGCTGGATTTCATGACCGGTGTCAAAGATGCGCGGCGCATGAATGCTGAATTGACGCGGCTCATTGAAAATTATCCGCCCGAAAATTTCTATGCCATGCTCAACCTCATCGGCAGCCACGATATCGAACGCATCCTGACGGTTCTCACCAAGGCCGGCGGCACCGACGTGGCGACGGCCGAAGAAACGGGCAAGAAGCGCCTGAAGCTGTTGACGGCCTGGCAGATGACCATGCCCGGTGCGCCCTGCATCTATTACGGCGATGAAGTCGGCGTCACCGGCGGCAAGGATCCCGACAACCGCCGGACCTATCCCTGGGGCCACGAAGACCTGGACCTGCTGTCCTGGACCAAGGCCCTGACGCGGCTGCGCACAGCACACGACGCTTTACAGACGGGCCGCTTCATCCCCCTCTATGCCGACGGCGACGTCTTCGCCTTTGCCCGGGTCATCGAAGGGGGACGGGATGTCTTCGGCAAGACCGCCGAAGATGGCTTCTTCATCATCGCTATGAACCGCAATCCGTCGGCCCTGCGGACAATCAGTATCTATACGGACGGCCTGGCTTACGGGAAACTGACCAATGCCCTCCATCCGCGCATGACGCCGGTCACGACGGTGAACAGCCGCCTGACCCTGACCCTGCCGCCCCTGAAAGTAGTCATCCTCCAGGGGAAGGAGGCCGGGACCAAGCGGGCCGGTGTCCTCCTGCATCCGACGTCCCTGCCGGCAGCCTGTGGCAACGGCGTCTTGGGACCGGCGGCATACCGCTTCGTCGATTTCCTCAAAGCCGCCGGCCAACGGGTCTGGCAGATCCTGCCCCTGACGCCGCCCCTCATGGGCGATTCGCCGTATTTGTCGGAATCGGCCTTTGCCGGCAACGAAGCCCTCATTTCCCTGGAAGTCCTGCGCGACTGGGGCTGGCTGCGGCAGGAAGCGCTGGACGATTTCCTGGCCCAGGGGCAAAAGACGGCGTCCTGGCACAGCCTGGCAGCTTATAAGGCCAAGATTCTCTGGGATATGTCCCATGATCCGGACCTGACCATTCCCTGGGAACCGTTCCGGGCTTTCTGTGAAAAGAATGCCTACTGGCTCGACGACTACGCCCTGTTCCGGGCTGTCCGCGACTTCTTCGGCGGCCGCTGCTGGACGGAGTGGCCCGAAGATATCCGCCATCACAGCCGGGAAGCCCTGGCTCAGTACGGCAGGGAACTGGCCGGCGCCGTATCGCATGTCAAATTCATGCAGTATATCTTCAGCCGCCAGTGGCACGATGTCCGGGCCTATGCCGCCAAAAACGGCGTGTCCGTCCTCGGCGATGTGCCCATGTTCGTCGCCCACAACAGTGCCGACTGCTGGGCCCACCAGGACCAGTTCGACCTCGACGAAATGGGGAATCCGTCATCTGTCGCCGGCGTCCCGCCCGATTACTTCAGTGCCGATGGCCAGCTCTGGGGCAATCCCCTTTACGATTACCAGGCCATGGCTGCGGACAACTACCAGTGGTGGACGGACCGCTTCCGCCGCATGATGGACCTCGTCGACGAAGTCCGGGTCGACCATTTCCGCGGCTTTGCCGCCTACTGGGCGGTGCCGGCCGGTTCGGAAACGGCTAAGAGCGGCGCCTGGAAAGAGGGCCCCGGCCTCGACCTCTTCCGGGCGGTCTATCAGAAAATCGGCAGGCTCCGCCTCGTCGCCGAAGACCTGGGCGTCATTACCGACGACGTGTGCACCTTGAAAGATGCCCTGCACCTGCCGGGGATGAAAGTCATCCAGTTCCACCTCAAGGACCGGGCCGACGGCCGCCTGGCCTTCGATACGGAACCGGACTGCATCGCCTATACCGGGACCCATGACAACAACACCATCCGCGGCTGGTATGAAGACGACCTGACGCCGAGCCAGCAGCTCCACGTCCGCCAGATGCTGGGCCTGTCTGATGAAGCGGCTCCGCAGGAAATCGTCGGCGCCCTCATCGCCTATACCTGCCGCCGCCGGGCCGAAACGGTCATCATCCCCATGCAGGACCTCCTGGCCCTGCCGTCGTCGGGACGCATGAATACACCAGGTGTAGCGGAAGGTAATTGGCACTGGCAGCTCAAAGACGGGCAGCTGACCTTCGACATCGCCCGCTGGCTGGCTAAAGTGTGCCGCGAAAGCGGACGTTGATCAAACGATGAATGATACATAAAAGGAATAACGCGCTGCTCTCAAAAAGAAGGGAGCAGCGCATTTTTTGTCGAATACGTATAGTAAAGAACGTTGTAAAGGATGTGATTTTGTGTATCTTACTTATATGCGTATTCAAAATTACCGGAATCTGCAAGATGTCGAAATGACTTTTCACGAAAAGGCCAACTATATCGTCGGGGAAAACGCCATCGGCAAGAGCGGCCTGCTGCGCCTCATTTCCTATATGAGTGATGGCCGCAACGTCGAAGAAGACGATTATGCCGACGTGACCCGGCCTATCGTCATCACCATGGACCTGCACCTGCTGCAGAGTGAACGGGAACATTTCGCCGATACGCCGGACGAACGCCGCCAGAGTGTGCGCGTCCGCATGGAAATGCGCGTCAGCGATATGTATCCTCATCTCTACGATGACAACAGCGGCGAAGAACTGCCGTTAGAGCTCATCCGCCGCCTGCGCTACGTATCCTATTCGGCGGCTGTACCGGAAGAACAGCGCGTGCCGCCGCGCATTTACCGGGCCCTGGAACAGAAGCTGTCGAACTGGGGCGAGGCTCACTGGGATGGCCTGTCGGACGAAGCCAAGGCCTTCATCCACCACGAAGTCGCCGTCGGCACCATGGACTCGTCGTATTTCATCAACATTTTCCTCTTGTCCCGTCTCTTATGCCGCATGGACCGGCCCAGGGCGGACAATATGAAATTCATTTCCCTGGCCGCCTTGTGCATCATCACCCAGGTCTACCTGATGTCCATCAGCCGCGCCGTGCCCTTGGAACACAATGTCATCGTCGACGAAGCAGGTAAGCGCTATCTGCCCCTGGTCATTTCCATCGATGAACCGGAAATGCACCTCCATCCCTATATGCAGCGGTCGGTCCTGCATTATTACCAGCAGCTCCTCAACAATGAAGACCCGCAGTTCTGCACGCTCCTCAAGGATTTGTTCGGCCTCGACGGTCTGCGGGGCCAGTTGTTCATCGTCACCCATTCGACGGATTCCCTCATCGACGATTATCGCCACATCATCCGCCTGTACCGCAATAAACAGGGCCTGGTCAAAGCGGCCTGCGGTGCCGGCTTCCATTTCAGCGAAGAAATCGAGAAACACTTGATCATGCACTTCCCGGAAGTCAAAGAAGCCCTGTATTCGCGGAGCGTCCTCATCGTCGAAGGGGAAACGGAATACGGCTGCTTCCAGCATTTCGGCAAGACCCTGGACCTGCCTTTCGATTACTACGGCATCTGCCTCATCAATGCCCGCGGCGAAAGTTCCATTTCCAAGATCAAGAAGCTCCTGGAATACTTCAAGATTCCCGTCGTCGCCCTCTACGACGCCGACGTCAAGGGCAGCCACAAGAGCGAACGGGGCGTCTACTTCACCGATGAAATCTGCTTTGAAATGGACCTGGCCAAGACCATGATCGACCACGGCCAGCGCCGCGACCTGGACCGCATCATCAATACGGCCTGCGGCGAACACGCCCGGGCCACGACGGACATGATCAAGAAGGCCTGCCGCAAACTGGACGTCAACTTCCACGATTATCCGGCCCGCCTTCTGTGGCACGTCAATCCGCGCAATAAGAAAGCCCTGTACATCTATTATTTCGCCTGGCTCTACAGCAATAAAGGCGTCATCCTCGGCCGCCTCATCGGCCAGTCCCTGAAAAAAGAAGACATCCCGCCATCCTTCGTCCGCGCCATCGAAGCCGCCGGCCAGCTGGCAAAAGTCACAAAAGCCGTATAAACGCAGGCCGCCGCGGTCCCACGGACCACGAACCACGATCCACGATTCGACGGGATTCCCACAAGCGGGCCGCCCTTTGGGACGGCCCCTACTAGCCACGAGCCACGAGCCATGGTATGATATAAGGTACAGTCTATTTCAGAAAGAGAGATGCTTTATGAAACTTTTTATTGCCGAAAAACCGAGCATGGCCCGGGAACTGGCGAAGTGCCTGCCAGAGCCGCATCAGCGGGGGAACGGCTGTATCCGCACGGGTGGGGGCATCGTGACCTGGGCTTATGGCCACGTCTTGCAGCAGGCTGAACCCCAGGACTATGATCCCAAGTACAAGCGCTGGAATGCCGATGACTTGCCGATCATCCCTAAAAAGTGGAAGCTCCTGGTCAGTCCGGCCAGCAAGGACCAGTTCAAGGTCATTACGGACCTCATCGCCAGTCCCGACGTCGATACCATCGTCAACGCCGGGGACCCGGACCGGGAAGGGCAGCTGCTCATCGACGAGATCCTCGACTACGTCGGCAATAAGAAGCCTGTCGAACGGATCCTCCTGAATGCCCTCGATGAAAAGAGCATCCACGAATCCCTCGACGATTTACGCAGCAACGGTGATTTCGTCCACCTCAAGGAATCGGCCCTGGCCCGCAGCCGCGCCGACTGGCTCATCGGCATGAACCTGTCCCGGGCGTATACCCTGGCTGCCCGCCGCCAGGGGCACCGCGTCGTCTTTCCCATTGGCCGCGTCAAGACGCCGACCTTGGCCCTCGTCGTCCGCCGCCAGCGGGAACTGGACAACTTCGTGCCCGTCACGTATTACGTCGTCAAAGCCGATTTCCTTCATAAGAACGGCGTCATCCGCGCCCAATGGCAGCCCCGCGATACCCAGGGCGGCCTCGATCCGGAAGGGCGCTGTGTCGATGAAAAGACGGCCCGATCCATCCTCGAACGCCTCCAGGCTCGGCCTGACGGTACGATTGTCGAGAACAAGAAGACCAAGAAGAAAGAGGCCCAGCGCCTGCCCCTGTCCCTGTCGTCCCTGCAGGTCCTGGCCGGCAAGCGGTATGGCTACACGCCGCAGCAGGTCCTCGATACGGCCCAGGAACTGTACGAACGGAAACTGACGACCTATCCCCGGTCGGACTGCGAATATCTGCCGGTGAACCAGCGCAAGGATGTACCGCGGATCTTACAGAACATCGGTGCCTTGGAAGCGGGGAAGCTGGCGGAATGGGCGGCCGGTGCCGACGGCAAGATACGCAGCCGTGCCTGGAACGACAGCAAGATCACGGCCCATCACGCCATCATCCCGACGACCGTAGCCTGCCCCTTCGATAAATTGACGTCTATGCAGCAGCATATCTACTATCTCGTCGCCCAGGCCTATCTGGCCCAGTTCTATCCCATCCATGAATACGACCAGACGCGCATGGTCATCGAAGCCGCTGACGAAACCTTTATCGCCCACGGCAAGACCGTCACCGTGCCGGGCTGGAAAGTCCTCTATCAGAGCGATAAGCATGACGAGGAAGACGAAGAAAAGGGGACCCTGCCGGCGGTCCGCAAGGGCGACGGCGTCCACTACCAGAACGGCCAGGTCGACAAGAAAGCGACGAAGCCGCCGCCGCGGTTTACGCCGTCGACGCTCCTGGCAGCGATGAAGGAAATCTATAAGTACGTCAAGGATGAAAGCCTGAAGAAGAAATTGAAAGAAGTCCAGGGCATCGGCACCGAAGCGACGCGGGCGACGATCATCCAGGAACTCATCCAGCGCAAATTCCTGACGACAGAAGGGAAGAAGAAGTACCTCAAGCCCACAGACGACGCGTATCTCCTCGTCGATTCCCTGCCGGATGAAATGCTCTATCCCGACGAAACGGCGGTCTGGGAAGAACGGCTCTATCAGATGAGCCTGGGCAAGGATGACCTCAACCACTTCCTGCACGACCAGTTGTCCTTCCTGGATACCTTAGTCACGGCAGCACGGAAAGTCGTCATGCACCTGGCCGGCATCAAGGTCTGTCCCGTCTGCGGCAGCGCCATGGTCAAGCGCCACGGCAAATACGGCGACTTCTACGGCTGCAGCAATTACCCGTCGTGCCGCCACACCGAGCCCGTCGAGGGAGAAAAGAAACGGCCCGACGCCAAGCCGTCGCCCTATCCCTGCCCGCGCTGCCATAAAGGGACCTTCCAGAAACGGACTGGCCCGTATGGCCCGTTCTGGGTCTGCAGCCAGGAAGGCTGCAACACCAAATGCGCCGACGTCGACGGCGTGCCCAGCCTCTACGCTAAACATTAGCGTAGAGGCCGTAGGGGCGCCCATAACCGGGCGCCCGCGCGAATCCCGTGGATAACGCAAACCGCATTGTAGGGGCTCCCGCGTGGGGAGCCCGCCGCGAATCCTGTGGATAACGCAGTCCGCAGTCCGCATCCTGCGGGATTCCCACAAACGGGCCGCCCTTTGGGACGGCCCCTACGAGCCACGAACCACGAGTCACGAGCCACGAACCACGAGTCACGAGCCACGAACCACGAGTCACGAGCCACGGGTCACGAACCACGAGATTCCCACAACGGGCCGCCTTTACAGGACGGTCCCTACTAGCCACGAACACAGGCCTATGGTATTATAAATAATAGGCTATTTTTTATAGCTATTTTGTCAACTTTGGAGTCAGAATCATCAATGAAACGAATTTATTTAGATAATGCGGCTGCGACGCCTATGGACCCGCGCGTCCTGGACGTCATGATGCCCTATTTGACGACGGCTTACGGCAATCCGTCGAGCCTTCATTATTTCGGCCAGCAGGCCCGGGCTGCCGTCCAGACGGCGCGCAGCCAGGTGGCCCACTGCCTGGGCGTCAAGGGCGAAGACCTGGTCTTCACCAGTGGCGGCACAGAAGCGGACAATCTGGCCATCCTCGGCTTCCTGCGGGCCAATTTCCCCGACGGCGGCCATCTTATCACGACGGCTGTGGAACACCACGCTGTCCTGCGGACCTTCCAGGCCCTGGAACAAAAGGGGTACGATGTGACCTATGTCCCTGTCGAAGCCGACGGCCGGGTTACGGCAGACGCCGTGGCCCAGGCCCTGCGCGACGATACAGTCCTCATTTCTGTCATGTACGCCAATAATGAAACGGGCATGGTCCAGCCTGTCGACGCCATCGGTGCCCTGGCCCGGCAGAAGGGCATCGCCTTTCACGTCGATGCCGTCCAGGCCTTTGGCTACGTACCCATTCGGCCCTTAGCGCAGGGCATTGACATGCTGACCGTATGCAGCCATAAGATTTACGGTCCCAAAGGCGTCGGCGCCTTGTACATCCGCCACGGCCTGAATGTGGCAGCTGAAGCTTACGGCGGCCCGCAGGAACACCGCTTGCGGGCGGGGACGGAGAACGTCGCAGCCATTGCCGGCTTCGGCAAGGCTGCGGAACTCCTGGAAGCCGAACGGGACGACCGCGTCCTGGGGGCGCGGCGCCTGACCGATACCGTCTATGACAGGCTCATCAAAGGCGATGCCCGGTTCCACCTCAATGGCCGGCGCAATCACGTCTTGCCCAACATCATCGACTTTAGCGTCGACGGGGTGGACAGCGCCATCTTGCTCATCGCCCTCGATCTCCAGGGACTGGCCGTCTCTGCCGGTTCGGCCTGCGAAGCCGGCGCCGTCGAGGCATCCCATGTCCTCCAGGCTATGGGAATCGAAGAGAAGTGGCTGCGCAGCAGTATCCGCTTGTCCGTAGGCAAAGAGAATACGTTAGATGAAATAAAACGAGCCGTTGCCATCATTGGCGACGCTGTCCGTAAAAGCAGAGGAGAATCATTATGAAACGAGTTGCCGTAGCTATGAGCGGCGGCGTCGACAGTTCGGTCACAGCCGGTCTCTTGAAGCAGCAAGGGTATGATGTCATCGGCATTACCCTGCGCCTGTGGGAAGAAGATCCGGCTTGCACCATCGATAACGTCCACGCCTGCTGCTCCCTCAGTTCCGTCGACGATGCCAAAGCCGTCGCCTCGGTCCTGGGGATTCCCCATTATACCTTGGATTTCCGCGATATCTTCCGGCGCGACGTCATCGACTATTTCATCGATGCTTACGTCCACGGCAAGACGCCCAATCCCTGTATTGCCTGCAATAAATTCATTAAGTTCGGCCTGCTCTGGGAGAAAGCTCGCCAGTTCGGCGCTGATTTCCTGGCGACCGGTCATTACGCCCGCATCGAAAAGGACGAAGCGACGGGAATCTATTCCTTGCTCCGCGGCACAGACCGCCGCAAGGACCAGTCCTATGTCCTCTATCAACTGACACAGGACTTGTTGCCACATATTTTGTTCCCCATGGCCGACCTGGAAAAGGTCCATACGCGGGAACTGGCCAAGGAATGGGGCCTGCCGGTCTTCAATAAGCCCGAAAGCCAGGATATCTGCTTTATTCCGGACAACGATTACAAGGGCTTCTTGCAGCACGAACGGAAGGGCATCTTCAAGCCCGGCGACTTCGTCGATAAAGAAGGCCATGTCATCGGCCGCCATAAAGGCATTGCCGCCTATACCATCGGTCAGCGCCGGGGCCTGAACCTCGGCGGTCCCGGCGGCCCTTATTATGTAACGGCCTTGGACGTAGCTCATAATAAAGTCATCGTCGGTTCGGAACGGGACTTATTCTCGAAGACGGTCCATGCCTGTGAAGCGACGTGGGTCGAAGAGACGCCGGACGCTCCCTTCCGGGCCCTGGGCAAGATACGCTATGCCGCCCGGGAAGCGGCCTGCACGGTCTATCCCGACGGCGACAGCCTGCGGGTCGAATTTGACGACGCCCAGCGCGCCGTCACGGCCGGCCAGGCCCTGGTGCTTTATGACGCCGGCACAGGCGAACGCGTCCTGGGCGGCGGCGTCATCCAATAAAAAAAGAGGAGGACTACCGTGTCTACAGATCATATTAGAAACTTTTCAATTATCGCGCATATCGACCATGGCAAATCGACGCTGGCCGACCGGATGCTGGAAATGACCGGCACCGTGCCCAAACGGGAAATGGAAGACCAGCTCCTCGATACGATGGATCTCGAACGGGAACGGGGCATCACCATCAAAGCCCAGTCAGCCCGTCTCATTTATGATGCCCAAGACGGCAAACAGTATACCCTGAATCTCATCGACACGCCGGGGCACGTCGACTTCAATTACGAAGTATCGCGCAGCCTGGCGGCCTGCGAAGGGGCCCTGCTCATCGTCGATGCCACGCAGGGCGTCGAAGCCCAGACCCTGGCCAATGTCTATTTAGCCTTGGAACACGATCTGGAAATCATTCCCATCATCAATAAGGTCGACTTGCCCAGTGCCGACCCCGACCGGGTCTGCAAGGAAATCGAAGACGTCATCGGCCTCGACGCGTCGGACGCCATCATGATCAGCGCCAAGACGGGCTACGGCGTCGACAAGGTCCTGGAAGCTATCGTCCAGCGCATCCCGGCACCGGCTGACGAAGGGGACAAACCCTTGCGGGCCCTCATCTTCGACTCTCATTTCGATGCCTACAAAGGGGCTATCGCCAACATCCGCATCATGGAAGGCAGCATCAAGCCGGGCCAGCGCATCCGCATGATGGCGTCGGGCAAGGAATTTGAAGTCATCGAAACGGGCGTCTTCCTGCCCCAGATGCATCCCGTCCCGTCCCTGGAATGTGGCAGCGTCGGCTATCTGGCTGCCAGCATGAAGAACGTCCGCGACTGCCGCGTCGGCGATACGGTCACCCTGGCCGACAATCCGGCCAAAGAAGCCCTGCCGGGCTACCGCAAGGCCGTGCCCATGGTCTATTGCGGCCTCTATCCGGTAGAAACGAATGACTATGACAATCTCCGCGATGCCCTGGAAAAGCTCCACCTCAATGATGCAGCCCTCCTCTTTGAACCGGAAACATCGTCGGCCCTGGGCTTTGGCTTCCGCTGCGGTTTCCTGGGCCTTTTGCACATGGATGTCGTCCGCGAACGGCTGGAACGGGAATACAACCTGTCCCTGATCACGACGGCACCGTCGGTTATTTACCACGTCTACTGCACGGACGGGACGATGGTCGAAGTGGACAATCCGTCGCAGATGCCGGATATGACCAAAATCGACCATATCGAAGAACCCCTGGTCAAGACGACGATCATCATCCCCAAGGACATGGTCGGCACGGTCATGGAAATCTCCCAGAACCGCCGCGGCCAATACGTCACCATGGATTACCTTGACGATACGCGCGTCTCCTTGGTCTACAACCTGCCGCTGTGTGAAATCCTTTACGACTATTTCGACGTCCTCAAGTCGGCGACCCGCGGCTATGCGTCCCTCGATTACGAGCTCAACGGCTACCAGGCTTCGCCCATGGTCAAGATGGACATCCTCATCAATGGCGACGTCGTCGATGCCCTGAGCGTCATCGTCCACAAGGACTTTGCCGCCCGCCGCGGCCGCGCCCTGGTCGAAAAACTGCGCAGCCTCATCCCGCGCCAGCTCTTCCAGATCCCCATCCAGGCAGCTGTCGGCAATAAGATCATTGCCCGCGAAAACGTGGCAGCCCTGCGCAAGGACGTCCTGGCCAAGTGCTATGGCGGCGATATTTCCCGTAAGCGCAAGCTCCTGGAAAAACAGAAGGAAGGCAAGAAGCGCATGAAACAGTTCGGCACCGTCGAAATCCCGCAGGAAGCCTTCATGGCTGTCCTCAAAGTCGACGAAGAATGACGCTGGGCCTGTACGTCCACATCCCTTTCTGCCGCCATAAATGCCTGTACTGCGACTTTCCGTCCTATGCCGGCCTGGAGCGCTATCGCGACGGCTACGTCCAGGCACTGTGCCGGGACATCGCCGCGTCTCCTTATGCCGGGGAAGAAGCCGATACGATCTACATCGGCGGCGGTACGCCGTCCCTGCTGGCGGCCGGCGAAATCGGCCGCATCCTGGAGACGCTGAGGCGGACCTTCCGCATCGCTGACGATGCAGAAATTACCATGGAAGCCAATCCGGACAGCCTGAGCTATGACAAGGCGGCAGCCCTGGCCGATTGCGGCGTCAACCGCCTGAGTCTGGGCGTCCAGTCCTTTTCCGACGCCATGCTGTCCTTCCTGGGCCGGGTCCACACGGCGGCCCAGGGGGAAAGGGCCATCCAGGCGGCTTACGATGCCGGCATCCACAACCTGTCCCTGGACCTCATGTACGGCCTGCCGGGCCAGACCTTGGCCGATGTCCGCCGCGACGTGGAGCGCCTGTCTCAGCTGCCCGTCGTCCACGCGTCCATTTACAGCCTCATCGTCGAAGAGGGGACGCAGCTCAAAGCCGGCCTGGAGAAAGGGGATTGGCAGCTGCCGCCAGACGAGGCGACGGAATCCATGGCCCGGACGGTCCACGACGCCATGCACCGTTATGGTTTTCATCACTACGAGATTTCCAGTTATGCCAAAGGCCCCTTCGAGTCGCGCCACAACAGCAAGTACTGGACCTATGAGCCCTACATCGGCTTCGGCGTGTCGGCCCATTCCTTCGACGGGAAGATGCGCTGGGCCAACGTGGCCAACATCCCGGCCTATATCCAAAAGGCCGGGAAGGGGAGTGTCGTCGCCGAGTCCGTCGCCATCGACGCCGAGCGGGCCGTCGAAGATTACTGCTTCCTGGCCCTGCGCCGCCGCGCCGGCATCGACTACGGCGATTATGCCCGCCGCTTCGGGAAAGCCATCGAAGACGACTTCGGTCCCGTCATCGACCAGCTCGTCCGCCAGGGCCTTCTGGAACGCACGGCACAGGGCTGCTGCCTCAGTGAAGAAGGTTTAGGCTATGGCAATTATGTATTCAGTAAATTTATACGATGAACTTCAGAAATTGTTGACAAATGACGCCAATCTGAGTATAATTTCATTGTGTGCAGTAAAAGCACTCCCTATCATACCTTGGAGGGAGGGATAATAGAATGGCAGAAATCAGAGTTGGTAAAAACGAAACGTTAGACAGCGCACTTCGCCGCTTCAAACGTTCTTGCCAAAAGGCAGGTGTTCTTTCCGAAGTACGGAAACGTGAACACTACGAAAAACCGAGTGTACGGAGAAAGAAAAAATCCGAAGCAGCACGGAAACGGAAGTACAGAGCATAATCGTCAAATGTAAGAAGGGTGATAGCATGTCTCTTAAAGAAGAACTGCTTCAGGACATGAAAGCGGCTATGAAAGCCAAAGAAGCTGGTAAAACGGCTTTGTCCGTCATCCGCATGGTCCGTTCGGCCATCCGCAACACGGAAATCGACGGCAAATGCGAACTCGATGACGCTGGCGTCGGCGCCGTCATTGCCAAAGAAATGAAACAGCGCAAGGAATCGTTGGCTGAGTTTGAAAAGGCAGGCCGCAGCGACCTCGTCGAAGAAACGAAGGCAGAAATGGCCGTACTGGAAAAGTACATGCCCAAACAGCTCACAGCCGATGAAATCCGCCAGATCGTCAACGATGCCGTTGCCGGTCAGAGCGGTCTCAAGATGGGCGACGTCATGAAGCTCGTCATGCCGAAAGTCAAAGGTAAGGCTGACGGCAAGCTTGTTTCACAGATTGTTCGAGAAATTTTACAAAATAATTAGTTTTGTTAGATTTTTATAAAAAATCTATTGACAAATAGACTGATTGATTGTATTATTTTAACATGATTTGAAAATAAAATAAGTCATGAAACAAGAGTCAAAGAAGACTCCGAACCTTAACCACAGGGGCGGAGTCTTTTTTTTCACCCAAAGGAGGAGTCATGATGACTAAAGATGATTTAGTATATGTAATCCCTGCAGGTCAATATGGTAAAGAAGGTGTGCTGGCCTTACTCGAACAGCACCCGGAAATTAAATTTGTATCTCTCGTAGGCATCGACCTCGCCGGCAACGATACGGACGAAAAGATTCCTATTAGTGTATTCTTCGATGAATACGATAAATTCTTCAATGCAACGGCTTTCCAGACAGACGGTTCTTCCGTCGTCCTGCCGGGCATTGCTACCTTGTCCAATGCCCGTGTTGACATCAAAGCCGACCCGAGCGTCAACTGGTTCATCGACTACAATGACGGCAATATCGATCCAGAAACGGGCAAACCTGTCGGCACGCTCCGTATTCCGAGCTTCCTCCGCCATGCTACGGGCTTTATCGATTCTCGTTCCATCCTTCGCAATACCTGCGATTACGTAGGCGACCAGATTTTGGCTCTTGTTAAAAAATACGGCATTAAAGGCACGTCCATCAATCCGGACGATATCGAAAAGATCGTCTTCACGACGGCTACAGAATTGGAATTCTGGGTCAAGACGCCGAGCCAGGATGTCGCTACTCGTCTCCTTTCGGCATCCCAGAAGATGCAGGAACAGTATTGGCAGCGTACACACGGTGTCGTCCGTACGGCACTTGAACAGACCGTTGAACGCTTGGAAAAATACGGCTTTGCTCCGGAAATGGGCCATAAAGAAGTCGGCGGCGTTAAAGCACAAATCGATGATTCCGGTAAATTGACCTTCGTCCTGGAACAGCTCGAAGTCGACTGGAAATATACGAGCGACCCTGTACAGACAGCAGATAACGAAATCGCTGCCCGTATCATCGTCCGCGAAGTCTTCCGTGAAAACGGCCTCGAAGTTACTTTCCAGGCTAAACCGATCCACGGTGTTGCCGGTTCTGGCGAACATACCCATTTTGGTATCGGTGCCATCATGAAGAACGGCAAATTCGTCAACCTCTTCAACCCGGACGACATGAAGAGCGAATTCCTTTCGGCTCTTGGTTATGGCGCTATCATGGGTATCCTCAAACACTACGAAGTCATCAACCCCTTCGTATCGTCGACGACGGACTCCTTGAACCGTTTGAAACCGGGCTTTGAAGCTCCTGTTTGCATCGTAACGGCTCTCGGCGGGGAAACACCGGACGTTCCGACTCGTAACCGTTCCGTCCTGGCCGGCCTCATTCGCGATATTGCCAGCCCGGCAGCTACGCGTTTCGAACTTCGTGCTCCGAACCCGTTCACCAATACGTTCATTGCCATTGCCATGTGCTATCTCGGCGCCTTGGATGGTATCAAATATGCACTCTCCAGTGGCAAATCGACGGCTGAACTCTTAGCTGAACTCTCTAAGAAACCGGGCGAAGATGCCGATTATCTGGAAAAAGACCGCGCTTATCGTTCCGAAGTCGACGTCTTCGAAAACTTCAACGACGAAGAACGCAATGCCATGTTCGGCAAAGCTCCGCGCACGGTCTGGGAAAACTTCAAAGCCCTCTCGACGTATCCAGAAAAATTGGACGACCTCGCTTGCGATGCTTTCCAGAAACGCATCATGGAATCCTTCAAACTCGGCGCTCTCAGCCGCTGGGCTCTGGAACTCCAGTACCGTATCATTCCGGAAAACCTTTCGAAAGTCATCGCTGCCGAACAGCTCCATGCTGACGGTGACAGCAATGCTCTCGAAGTCGAACGCTGGACCAAGATCAACGCTCTCCGTACGGAATTAGGCCGTGACACGGAAAAGAGCCTGTCCATCTTCTCCAAGATCAAACAGGCTCTGGCTGCTGATGACTACGATACCGCTTCGAACCTCATGGTCGAAATGAGTGATAAAATGGATCAGCTCACTGACATGTATTACGAATATTCTCATAACGCTTTCTAATACATCGTTTGGATGTAAAAAGGAGCTGTCGCAATGCGACAGCTCCTTTTTTCGGTCCCTTTGGACCGCGGCGGCCTGCGCCCTTTAAAAATGGAAGGTCACGCCGGCGCCGACGCCGTGCTCGTTGTCGCCGTCTTCAGGCATATAATTGTGGTAATTGATGTTCAATCCCCAGCCGAAGGCGATGTTGTAATTGAGGCCGGCCTGGGTTTCGGCGAAATGCGAGCCTTTGACATAAGTCGCATAGGGCTGGAGACCCAGGATGTGCGGTGCAGCGATGCCGATGCCGCCGTAGAAGGACGTCGAACTCGACTGTTCGTCGATGTTGTTGCGCCAGCCACCTAGGAGCTGGACTTTCGAGCCGATGACGTTGTATTTGGCATAGATGTCGTTCTGGTTGCCGTACTGGTCGCGGTCGGCCCGTTTGTAGCCAATCGTCGTCCGCGGCAGGACTTTAGCTTCGGCGTACTGTTCTTTCGTGCCGACGCCGAGGCTGACACCGGCTTCGGGCAGGACGGATAAGGCAAAGGCCTGGGGCAGGGCGAAAGCCGTGCAGGCCAGCAGGGCAGTAGTCAATTTCTTTAACATAACAATCTCTCCTTTCGGGTGGATGGATTATTTCAATTCCAGGCCGACCGGGCAGTGGTCGCTGCCGGTGATGTCGGTATAGATGGATGCTTTGGCCAGGCGGCTGTCCAGGTCTTTCGTGGTCAGGAAGTAGTCGATGCGCCACCCGGCATTGTTCTGACGGGCTTTGAAGCGGTAGCTCCACCACGAATACACGCCGGTCACATCGGGGTAGAAGTAGCGCCACGTATCGGTGAAGCCCGCCGCCAATAGGTCGGTCATCTTCTGCCGTTCTTCGTCAGAGAAGCCGGCATTCTTTCGGTTCGTCTTGGGGTTCTTGAGGTCGATTTCTTCATGGGCTACGTTGAGGTCGCCGCAGACGATGACCGGTTTTTCCTGGTGCAGGTCCAGCAGGTATTGGCGGAAATCGTCTTCCCATTTCATGCGGTACGGCAGGCGGGCCAGCTCGCTCTGGGAATTGGGTGTATAGCAGGTCACGAAGTAATAATCGGGAAATTCCAGGGTAATCAGGCGCCCTTCGTGGTCGTGTTCGTCGATGCCCATGCCGTAGCGGACGGACAGGGGGGCCAGGCGGGTGAAGATGGCCGTGCCGCTGTAGCCTTTGCGGTCGGCGTAGTTCCAGTATTGTTCATACCCGGGCAGGTCCAGGTCGATCTGGCCGGCCTGGAGCTTCGTTTCCTGCAGGCAGAAGACGTCGGCGTCGAGGGCCTGGAAGATATCCAGGAAGCCTTTCTTCATGACGGCCCGCAGGCCGTTGACGTTCCAGGAAATAAATTTTGTCATGCAAATCACCTTTCTTCCTTATATATCTAGGATATTGATACATTTTTTGTTATAATGAATGTAAACTATAACAATGATGACGTACAGCCATGGAATAGCGTGGCGTGGAACCGCGCATACTCGTCCTTATTGTATAAAATCGCTGTACGATTGTCAAAACAATGAAGCAGGTGATAGTATGGCAGTACATGAATTGGCAGGTACTAAAGTAAGAAGAGAAGACTACATTGATTTGAACGCCATCGCTGCGGCATATCATTCGACGCATCCCGATGTGACGGATCCTCATCAGCAGGTCCGCTTCGGCACGTCAGGCCATCGCGGCCAGGCCGGCAACGGCAGCTTTACCGAGGACCACGTCGCGGCCATTACCCAGGCCGTCTGCAACTTCCGCAAACAGTTCGGCGCGGAAGGGCCCCTGTTCGTCGGCGAAGACACCCATTATTTATCGAAACTGGCTTATGAAACGGTCTTGTCCGTCCTGGCAGCCAACGGCGTCACGGCTTACGTCGATAGCGAAGGCGATTTCGTACCGACGCCGTCGGTATCGCGGGCCATCCTGCGCTACAACCGCCGTCGCGAAGAACGCCTGGCCGACGGCTTGATCATCACGCCATCCCATAATCCTCCGGAACACGGCGGTATCAAGTATAACCCCATTACCGGCGGGCCGGCCGGCTCGGACATCACCAAGGCCATCGAAACGGAAGCCAACCGTCTCCTGGCAGGCCATAACCAGGACGTCAGGATGATGGCCTATGACCAGGCCAAAGACAGCGCGTTCGTCGTCCCTTACGACTACAAGGGCCTTTACGTGGCAGAACTGGAATCCATCATCGACATGGACGCCATCCGCGATGCCAAGCTGCGCATCCTGGTCAATGCCCTGGGCGGGTCGGGCATGAATTACTGGCACCAGATTTCCGATGTGTATCGTCTCGACCTGGACTTCGTCAACGATACGTATGATCCGCAGTTCACGTTCATGAATTACGACCACGACGGCAAGGTCCGCATGGACTGCTCATCGGCCTATGTCATGTCGGCCGTTACCGGCCAGGCCGCCGATTACAACCTCATCCTGGCCAATGACCCGGACTACGACCGCTTCGGTATCGTTTCCGGCGCAGAAGGCATGATCTCGGCCAATGCCTTCCTGACCGTCGCCGCTCATTACCTTATGACGCATCGAAATTTTGAAGGCCTGGGCATCGCCAAGACCGTCGTCACGACGGATATGCTGGCCCGGGCAGCCAAGCTCCTCGATATCCCCCTCTATGAAGTACCGGTAGGCTTCAAGTATTTCGGTCCCCTCTATACGGAGGGCAAAATCGCCTTTTCCGGCGAAGAAAGTGCCGGCGGTTCCTTCATCGCCAAAGACCGCAGCGTCTGGACGACCGATAAGGACGGCATGATCATGTGCCTCTTGGCTGCGGAAATCCGCGCCGTTACGGGCAAGTCGCCCATCGAATATTATAATGACCTCTGCGAAAAACTGGGCCGGCCTTATACCATGCGCAGCGATGCGCCAGCTACGCTGGAAGAAAAAGATAAGATCAGCGCTCTTACGGAAGACGACGTCACAGAAAAGACGTTGTGCGGCAGTCCCATTACGGCAGTCCTCTCCAAGTCCCCCTACGGTGGTTTCGCCATTGGCGGCGTTAAGATCACGACCGATGACGGCTGGGTCGCCGCCCGCCCGTCCGGCACGGAAGACCTGTACAAATTGTATGCCGAAAGCTTCGTCTCGCCAGACCAGGCCGGCAAGCTCCTGGAAGAAGGCAAGGCCCTCATCAGCAAGGCCCTGAATAAATAGTCTGTTTGGTGTTATATGTTTGACGTTTGATGTAGATGGAGTGAAATTAGAAACCGTCACATCAAACGTCAAGCTTCAAACATCAAACTCGGCATGATGGCAGGACCCTTCGTGCGATAGGCCCCCGTATAGGGCAGTTTGTCGTCAATTCTATCATTTCGTATGCAGACAGTGGAAATCAGTACGCTACCTGTGCTATAATAGGGAAGCATGGAATTTAATAACAAAAAGGAGTGGACAGCTGTGAAAGTTGTAATCACCGTAGTTGGCGTGGACCGTACCGGTATCATCGCCGCCGTCAGCCAGATCATGGCAGAAAATAAAGTCAATATCCTTACGATCAATCAGGTCATTTTGGGTGGCATTTTTAACATGGCCATGATCGTCGACATGGACAATTCCGACATCACCTTAGATACCTTGCAGGATTTGCTCAAACAGAAGGGCGATGCCCTGGGCGTTGAAATCCGGGCGCAGAACCAGGCTATTTTTGACGCAATGCATCGTGTAGGCTAAGGAGATATGATATGCTGACAATCCAAGACGTACTTGAAACGAATCAGATGATTCAGAAGAACAACCTTGACGTCCGCACCATCACCATGGGCATCAGCCTCCTCGACTGCTGCGCCAGCGACGGCAAGACCTTGTGCAACAATATTTACGATAAGATTACGAAATACGGTGAACACTTAGTTGAAACGGGGGAAGCCATCTCCCGTGAATATGGCGTGCCCATCATCAATAAGCGCGTTTCCGTAACGCCTATCAGCCTCGTCGCCGGGGCCAGCGACCTGACGAGTTACGTCGACGTCGCCCGGACCCTCGACAAAGCGGCCAAGGAAATCGGCATCAACTTCATCGGCGGTTTCTCGGCCCTCGTCGAACGGGGCATGAGCAAAGGCGACCGCATCCTCATCGACTCCATCGCCGAAAGCCTGGCTGTGACCGACCTCGTCTGCAGTTCCGTTGCCGTCGGCTCGACGAAAGCCGGCATCAACATGGACGCTGTCGCTGAAATGGGACGCGTCTTCAAGGACCTGGCCGAACGGACGAAAGACCAGGATGCTTTAGGCTGCGCCAAACTCGTCGTCTTCTCCAATGCCGTCGAAGACAATCCCTTCATGGCCGGCGCCTTCCACGGCGTCACCAATGGCGATTCGTGCATCAGCGTCGGCGTCAGCGGCCCGGGCGTCGTCAAAGTCGCCCTGGAACAGGTCAAAGGCCAGCCCTTTGACGTCGTCGCCGAAACCATCAAGAAGACGGCCTTCAAGATCACCCGCGTCGGCCAGCTCGTCGCCATGGAAGCGTCGAAGCGTCTCAACATGCCTTTCGGCATCATCGACCTGTCCCTGGCTCCGACACCGGCTGTCGGCGACAGCGTCGCTTCCATCCTGGAAGAAATGGGCCTGGAAAGCTGTGGTGCCTGCGGTACGACGGCAGCCCTGGCCCTGCTCAACGACGCCGTCAAGAAAGGCGGTCTCATGGCTTCGTCCCGCGTCGGCGGCCTGTCGGGCGCTTTCATTCCGGTCAGTGAAGACAAGGGCATGCTCGAAGCCGTCGGCCGTGGCAGCCTGAGCTTGGAAAAACTGGAAGCCATGACCTGTGTCTGCTCGGTCGGCCTCGACATGATTGCCATCCCTGGCAATACGCCGGCCTCGACCATTTCGGCCATCATCGCCGACGAATCGGCTATCGGCATGATCAATAATAAGACGACAGCCGTCCGCGTCATCCCCGTACCGGGCAAGGACGTAGGCGACAATGTTGAATTCGGCGGCCTCCTCGGCCATTGCCCAATCATCAACGTCAATAAATACAAGTCGGACGAATTCATTGCCCGCGGCGGCCGTATCCCGGCGCCCATGCGCAGTCTGACGAACTGATAGATTAATGGAAAGTAGGCGTGTGTTGTGCTCCAATATGTTGTACCCTTTGTAATCGCATTAGTCGTTTCCTATGCTTTGACGCCGAGCGTCAAGAAATTGGCCATCAAGATCGGCGCCGTGGACCGGCCCAATGCAAGAAAGGTACATACTCATGTCATCCCGCGGCTCGGCGGGCTGGCAATCTATATCGGCTTCATGGCAGCTGTCCTGTTCTGCGTGCCCTTGCAGCATGAACTGGTCGGGATGCTCCTGGGCTGCACGGCCATCGTCGCCGTCGGCATCTGGGACGATATCTGCAATATCCCGGCCAAGGTCAAGCTCGTCGGTCAGATCCTGGCCGCCTGCATACCCATCGCCTTTGGCATCCAGATCGAATGGCTGACCAATCCTTTTGGTGATATCATCGTCTTACCGGAGCTCATTGCGATTCCCGTGACGATTTTCTGGATTATCGGCTTCACCAATACGGTGAACCTCATCGACGGCCTCGACGGCCTGGCAGCCGGCGTCGCTTTCATCGCATCCATTTCGATGTTCCTCTTGGCTTATAACCTGAACCAGTTCCTGCCGGCCCTGGTCATCGTCTCCATGGCAGGGGCAGCCCTGGGCTTTTTGCAGTACAATTTCAACCCGGCCAAGATCTTCATGGGCGATACGGGCAGTATGCTTCTCGGCTATACCCTGTCCGTAGCGGCTGTATTAGGGCTGGTCAAGACGGCGGCTACCGTAGCCCTCGTCGTGCCCATCATCGCCCTGGGCCTGCCGATCCTCGATACGACCTTTGCTATCATCCGCCGCAAGATGAGCGGTGTCCCCATTTTCCAGCCTGACAAGGGCCATCTGCATCATCGCCTGCTGGCCCTGGGCATGACACAAAAGCAAGCTGTATTAATAATGTATTTTGTCAGCATGATTCTCGGCATCGTAGCCCTCTTTGTAGCCAACGTGAACTATAAGACGGGTATCGTGACTGTCCTGGTCGTTCTTGCCGTCATCATCTATTCGGCAAAACGCATTGGCATATTGCGCAAATCAACGACCGATTCTACCCACAAGCAGTAGTGGGTGGAATCGGTTGTCTTATAAGGAGGTTTTTTGATTATGATCAAGGTAATGACTGTATTCGGTACGCGGCCGGAAGCCATCAAGATGGCGCCTGTCGTACTGGAATTACAGAAACATGCCGACAAGATCCAGACCATCGTCGCCGTTACGGCCCAGCATCGCCAGATGCTCGACCAGGTCCTGGATCTCTTCCGGATTACGCCGGACTATGACTTGGATATCATGTCCCAGGGACAGACACTGTACGACATTACGACCAAGTCCCTTATGGGCCTGAAGGATGTCCTGGCCAAGGAAAAACCGGACCTGGTCCTGGTCCACGGCGATACGACGACGACCTTCGCCGGCGCCCTGGCTTCGTATTACCAGCAGGTCCCGGTAGGCCACGTCGAAGCCGGTCTGCGGACAGGGGACATCTATTCGCCGTTCCCGGAAGAAATGAACCGCAAGCTGACCGGTGCCATCGCGGCCATCCACTTTGCGCCGACGTCGACGGCCAAGGCCAACCTGCTCAAGGAAAACGTGAACCCTTCTCATATCTATGTGACGGGGAACACCGTCATCGACGCCTTGATGACGACCGTCGCCGGCGACTATGACTTCGGCGACGACTTGAAATCCGTCGACTTCCAGAACCACCGGGTCATCCTCTTGACGACGCACCGCCGGGAAAACCTGGGCGAACCGATGCGCCACATCTATAAGGCCCTGCGCCGCATCATCGAAGAGATCCCCGATACGGAAATCGTCTTTCCTGTTCACCGCAATCCGCTGGTCCGCAAGGTCGTCGAAGAAGAACTGGCCGGTGTCGACCGCATCCATCTCATCGACCCCATGGAATATGAACCTTTCGCCAACCTCATGAGCCTGAGCAGCCTCGTCCTCACAGACTCTGGCGGTATCCAGGAAGAAGCGCCGTCCCTTGGCAAGCCCGTCCTGGTCCTGCGCAATACGACGGAACGGCCGGAAGCCGTCGAAGCCGGTACGGTACGCCTCATTGGCACGGACAAAGACGTCGTCTATGCCGAAACGAAACGCCTCCTGACCGACCAGGCCGCCTACGATGCCATGAGCAACGCCGTCAATCCCTATGGCGACGGCAAGGCTTCGCAGCGCATCGTCCAGGCCATCCTCCACGATTTTGCCGGAGAAGAAGGCCTTCCCGACGATTTCAGCCGGTCTTGATTATCTGTAGCTATACTGAGAATTGTTTTTAGCTATAACGTTTGATTTTCTTGAAATTTATATTGCTTTTCCCGATTTTCCGTGCTAAAATAAGCCAATAATCGTTGCAGGCAGTATATGCATACTATACCTGACGATTATGGGAAAACTGCCATCGCCCGAGCAGGAGTGTATGTAATATGAGACATCATGATGATTCTCACGATGACAAATTAAATCACATGAAGCTTTGGGATATTGTCGTCATTTCCGGTTCCCTGGGCTTGTCTCTCTTCGTCTGTATCTGTGTCGGCGTCGCCATGGGCCGCTTCATCGATGTCCATGCCGGGACGTCGCCGTGGGGACTGATCATCTTTTCCCTCATCGGTGCCGTGTCCGGGTTCTGGACCTTGTATAAGAAAGCCTTATCCTATCAGCAGGATGAGGACCGCCATGGCCGGCATCAGGGCAAATGAGCATCACGGAGGATAGCCTATGGAAGAGTTCTATGCATATGTAAAGGCAACAATATACAAACTCATTGGTTTTACATGTATCGTCGCAGCCGTCCTTTTTGCCGGCGGCTGGTGGCAGTACATGAGTGGCTGGTGTATCGGCAGCGGCTTGAACATCGTTTATTTCTTCATGCTCAGCAGCCGTTCGGTACGAGCCTTAAAATTGCCGCCCCCGCAGGCGGCGTCATTCATCCGCGGCGGTGCCGTGTTCCGGCTGGTCTTCATCTGCCTGGCCGTCATCGTCATCCTGCAGTTCCCGTCCATCTCCCTGGGGGCTGCCGTGGCCGGTATCTTTTCGTACCGCGTCCTCGTCTTTGCAGATGTATTGACTGCACGTCTCAGACGGTAAAGGAAAGGAGGTATTGCGTATGGAATTACATGCAGGGCATCATATGGTCGTTCAGCTCCTGGGTCTGAATGTCAACCTGGATACGCTCATGATGACCTGGCTGGTCGCAGCTTTGGTCATCATCGTCACTGTCGCTGCGACAAGGGGCCGGTCCCTCGTCCCGTCAGGACTTCAGAACGCCATGGAAATCGTCATCGAAGCATTGCTCGACCAGTTCAAGGAAACCTTAGGGCCGAAATACGGTCAGGTCGTCTCGGTCTTGCTGACGATGTTCCTGTTCATCCTCTTCGCTAACGAATTGGGCATGCTGCCGAATCCGCATGTCCTGGCTTCGCCGACGAATGACTTGAATACGACTGTCGCCCTGGCACTGGTTTCTTCCTTTATGGTCCATTTCATGGCCTTGAAGAACCAGGGGTTCAAAAAGCATTTCAAGCACTTCTTCAAGCCCTTTGCGCCGTTTGTCATCATCAATCTGATGGAAGAAATCACCAAGCCCTTGACCTTGGCCTTCCGTCTCTTTGGCAACATCCTGGCCGGGGAAATCCTCTTGGAAGTCCTGTACTTCCTCGTGCCTGTCGCCGTCCCGATGATCTGGCTCCTGTTCAGCTTCGTCATCGGCCTCATCCAGGCATTCATCTTCACCATTCTGACTACATCGTATCTGGCACCGTCCTTTACGGAAGAATAATGAAAGCTCAGATACTGGTTACAACTTAGGAGGTTATTTACTATGGAAAAAGCTCTCGTATTGGCATTATCTGCATTTGGTGCATGCTTAGGTATTGGTTTGGCAGCCCTCGGCGCTGCTATCGGTGACGGCCACGCTGCTTCGAAGATGCTCGAAGGTACAGCCCGTCAGCCGGAAATGGGCGGCAAGCTCCTCGTAAACATGCTTATCTCCATCGGCCTGATCGAATCCATGCCGATTATCGCAGCTGTCATCGCTATCGTATTGGTCTTCGCCAATCCGTTCGTCAGCCTGCTCTAATCCGAGGATTCTAATCTACAGCCGGGGAGGGAAGTACATTGGTTAGTATTAATGGTACCTTGCTGTTCCAGTTCATCAACTTCTTCGTATTAGTTGCCATTTTGGCAAAGTTCGCCTATAAACCGCTGCTCAAAGTCCTGGAAGACCGCCGCAACAAGATTGCGTCGGACCTCGACAACGCAGCCAAAGCCCGGGAAACGGCTGAAAAGATGAAAGCCGATTATGAAGCCCAGATCCGCGATGCCCGTGCAGAAGCCCAGGCCATTGTCGACAAAGCTGTCAAGCAGGCCGACAAGGAAGCCCAGGCCCAGCTGGAAGCCATCCGCGCCCAGATCGCCCGGGAAAAACAGATCGCCCAGACGGAAATCGCCAACGAACGGGAAGCGGCTATCCGGGAAATGCGTAATGAAGTAGTCACACTGTCTATGGCTGTGGCAGAAAAACTGCTCCAGAAAAACATGGATCCTGACATGAACGCAAAACTGGTAGCCGATTGTATCGACCAGCTCCAGACGCACCGCGTAAAGGGGAACTGATCTTATGATACCCGAAACGATCTACAGCAAATACAGCCAGGCGATGTTCGACATCGCCAGCGAACAGAAGAAGCTTACTGAGTTCGGAACAGAACTGAAAGGCGTGCGGGACACGTTCCAGGAAAATCCCGATTTGTGGAAATTCCTGAATCATCCCCTCGTACCGCCGCAGTCTAAAAAAGACACACTTGCAAAGATTTTCAAAGACAGCCTGTCGCCGATCGTCCTGCAGTTCATGTACGTCATGATCGACCGGCGCCGCGAAGCGGCCCTGTTGCTTGCCATCGACGGGTTCATCGATTTGGCCCGCAAGGCCCAGCACATCGAAGTGGCCAAGATCCGCGTCGTCAAACCGCTGTCCAAGAAAGAAGAAACAAAATTAGTTGCCAGCCTGGAAGCCATGACGGGGCAGCACATCGAACCGCTGTACTACGTCGACCCGTCGCTCATCGGCGGCATGGTCATCCAGATCGGCGACAAATTAATAGACGGCAGCCTCCGGCGGCAGCTGCGCGATATGCAGCATAAACTGCTCCAGGCTGACGTGACGAATGGGGTGACGGACGAATAATGAAAATGAAGCCAGAAGAAATAACGGCTATAATCAAGAAACAAATCGAAGATTATAATGTGGAAATGAACGTCGACGATGTCGGCACCGTTCTGGAAGTCGGGGACGGCATTGCCCACATTTACGGTTTGGACAAAGCCATGTCCGGGGAACTGCTGGAACTGCCGCACGGCGTTTACGGCATGGCCCTGAACCTGGAAGAAGACAACGTCGGCGCCGTATTGCTCGGCGATGACGCCCTCATCAAGGAAGGCGACACGGTCCGCCGTACAGGCCGCGTCATGCGTGTCCCTGTTGGTGAAGCCATGATCGGCCGCGTTGTCAACCCCTTGGGTATGCCTATCGACGGCAAAGGGGAAATCAAGACCAAAGAATCGCGCCTGATTGAAGTCAAGGCCTTCGGCATCGCTGACCGCCAGCCGGTCAAGGTACCGCTCCAGACAGGCCTCAAGGCTATCGACTCCATGGTCCCTATCGGCCGTGGCCAGCGTGAACTCATCATCGGTGACCGTGGTACCGGCAAGACGGCCATCGCCATCGATACGATTCTGAACCAGAAGGATACGGGCGTCATCTGCGTCTACGTCGCTATCGGCCAGAAAGCTTCGACCGTAGCCCGTGTCGTCCGCACGTTGGAAGAAAACGGCGCCATGGCCTATACCATCGTCGTCGCCGCTACGGCTTCCGACGGCGCACCGCTCCAGTACCTGGCTCCGTATTCCGGCGTTTCCATGGCCGAATACTTCATGCTCCAGGGCAAGGACTGCCTCTGCGTCTACGATGACTTGTCCAAACACGCTCAGGCTTACCGTGCCATGAGTCTGCTCCTCCGTCGTCCGCCAGGACGTGAAGCTTATCCGGGCGACGTATTCTACTTACATTCCCGTCTCCTCGAACGAGCTGCTAAATTGTCGGATGAACTCGGCGGCGGTTCGATTACGGCCTTGCCGATCATCGAAACCCTGGCCGGTGACTTGTCGGCTTATATCCCGACCAACGTCATTTCCATCACAGACGGCCAGATCTTCTTGGAAACAGAAGCCTTCAACTCCGGGATCCGCCCGGCTATCAACGTCGGCCTCTCCGTATCCCGTGTCGGCGGGTCTGCCCAGATCAAGGCCATGAAGAAGATTGCCGGTACGCTCCGCCTGAGCCTGGCTCAGTACCGTGAACTGGCTGCTTTCGCTCAGTTCGGTTCCGACTTGGATAAGAGCACGAAAGCCCAGATCGACGCCGGTGAACGGACGATGCAGCTCCTCATTCAGCCGCAGTACCATCCCATGCCTGTCGAAGACCAGGTCATGCAGATTTATTTGGCCGTCAAGAACTACCTCATGCCCGTCCAGGTTGAGGAAGTCTCGCAGTTTGCAGACGGTTTCATTAAATTCATGCACAGCAACTATCCCGAAGTCGGCGAAAGCATCAAGTCGACGAAGGAACTCGGCAAAGATGCAGAAGCAACGCTTCAGAAAGCCATCGCTGAATACACTAAGCAGTACGGCGCTTCTCACGAACTGATCAAAGAGGAGGAATAAGCTATGCCGAGTGCACGCGAAATAAACAGACGTATTAAATCCGTCACCAATACCCAGCAGATCACTAAGGCCATGAAGATGGTTTCTTCCGTGCGACTGCGCCGTGCACAGGATCGGGCACTGGCTACCGCCCCGTATACCGAAAAGATGGAAGGCATGCTGCAGCGTCTGTCTGCGGCTTCGCCTGACGCTGGCAATCCCTTGTTCACGCCGCATGACGAAGTCAAGAAGACTTGCTACATCGTCATCGGTTCCGACAAAGGCCTGGCTGGCGCCTTCAATTCCAATGTCAACAAGGCCATGGTCTCGGTCCTCAAGGACAAGCCCCGCGACGCATCGATGCTTCTCGTCGCCGGCCGCAAGCCCATTGAGTACCTCAAGCACTTGCACCTGGTGCCGGAAAAGAAGTGGTCCGGTTTTTCGGATAAGCCCCAGTTCAGCCACGCCCAGCAGATTGCCCACTTGGCGACGCAGAAATTCCTGGCTGGCGAAGTCGATGAAGTCTACGTCATTTATACGCACTTCAAATCGGCCTTGTCCCAGGACACGAAAATCGTCAAGATGCTGCCCATTTCCCAGCAGGAAGGCCAGCAAGAATCCGGCCCGCGGGAAGAATATCTCTTCGCGCCAGATGCCAAGCTCGTCCTCGATGCCCTGCTGCCGCAGTATCTGGATCTGTTCATTTACAACAGCCTCCTTCAGTCCGCTGCCAGTGAACTCGGTGCCCGCATGACGGCCATGACGTCGGCTACGGACAACGCAGGCGAACTGATCGATAAACTGACTGTTACGTACAATAAAGTCCGTCAGGCTGGTATCACCAACGAATTGACGGAAATTGTCAGCGGCGCCAACGCATTGCAGTAAGGCCCGTCTGTCAACGATTCTGAAAGAGAGGAGAACCTCTTCATGAGTAATAATATTGGGAAAGTCGTCCAGGTCATCGGCCCGGTCGTCGACGTGCGGTTTGCCTCGGAAGCAGACTTGCCCGCCATTTACAACGCCATCCATATCACCGGTGGCGAAGGCGACCAGAAGATCGACCTGGTTGTAGAAGTCATGCAGCACTTGGGCGACGACGTCGTCCGCTGCGTTGCCATGGACTCGACGGACGGCCTCGTCCGCGGCATGGCTGCTGAAAATACGGGCGGTCCTATCAAGGTCCCCGTCGGTAAAGGGGTCCTGGGCCGTATCTTCAACGTCCTCGGCCAGACTGTCGATAAAGTCGACGCCAAAGTCGAAGCCGATGATTACTGGCCAATCCATCGTCCGGTCCCGAAATTCCAGGACCAGGCGACGGAAACGGAAATCTTTGAAACGGGGATCAAAGTCGTCGACCTCATCTGCCCCTATGCCAAAGGCGGCAAGATCGGCCTCTTCGGTGGTGCCGGTGTCGGCAAGACCGTCCTCATCATGGAACTCATCCATAACGTAGCTACCGGCCACGGCGGCTATTCCGTCTTCACCGGCGTCGGTGAACGTACCCGTGAAGGCAATGACCTTTGGAACGAAATGAAGGAATCCGGCGTCATCGACAAGACGGCACTCGTCTATGGCCAGATGAACGAACCGCCTGGAGCCCGTATGCGCGTCGGCCTGACCGGTCTGACCATGGCAGAATACTTCCGCGACAAAGAACACAAGGATGTCTTGCTGTTCATCGATAACATCTTCCGTTTCATCCAGGCTGGCTCCGAAGTTTCGGCTCTGCTCGGCCGTATCCCGTCGGCCGTTGGTTACCAGCCGACCCTGGGCACCGACGTCGGCGCCCTGCAGGAACGCATCACGTCGACCAAAGACGGCTCCATTACGTCCGTCCAGGCCGTCTACGTCCCTGCCGACGACTTGACGGACCCGGCTCCGGCCGCTACCTTCGCTCATTTGGATGCTACGACCGTCCTGGCCCGTGAAATCGCTGAATTGGGCATTTACCCGGCCGTCGATCCTCTCGATTCGACGTCGCGTATCCTCGACCCCCATGTCATCGGCGACGACCATTACAACACGGCCCGTGCCGTCCAGGAAATCCTTCAGAAGTATAAAGACCTGCAGGATATCATCGCCATCCTGGGTATCGACGAACTGTCCGAAGAAGATAAGCTGACCGTTGCCCGTGCCCGTAAGGTACAGCGTTTCCTCAGCCAGCCTTTCGCCGTCGCTGAACAGTTCACCGGTCAGAAAGGCCGTTATGTACCGCTGAAAGAAACTATCGAAGGCTTCAAGGAAATCTTGTCCGGTAAATGCGATGACATGCCGGAACAGGCCTTCTACATGGTCGGCAATATCGAAGAAGCATACGAAAAGGCTAAGACACTGAAAGGGGAATAGTCTATGGCAGAAGCAGGAAAGACACTCCATCTGGAAGTCATTACACCCGATGCTGCCGTACTCCATGAAGACGTGGATTTCGTCCTCGTCCGCGCCCTGGACGGTGACCTGGGCATCATGCCCAACCATGCGCCGCTCATCGCGTCCCTGTCGATCTGGCCCTTGTGCTATGACAAAGGCGGAAAGCGCCAGTACGTCACCGTAGCGTCGGGCTTCCTGGAAGTCCATGACAATACGGTCACGGTCATCACGCCGGCTTCGGAAAAACCGGAGGACATCGACGTAGACCGTGCCAAATCGGCGGAAAAACGCGCCGAAGACCGCCTGGCTGCACACGCTGCCGACATCGACACGGCCCGCGCCGAAGCGGCCCTGCAAAGAGCCCTGCGCCGCCTGGATGTCGCCGAAAAATACGGCAAGCAATAAAGTCAGGTTTGATGTTGAAAGTTTGATGTTTGATGAAGAATGTTTTAAATTTAAAAGCCCTCACGTCAAACATCATACATCAAACCTAAAAAGGAGCTGTCTCTTAAGACGGCTCCTTTTTATTGACTTTTTCCTCTATCTCTGCTATGATAGGGGACGTACAAATACATAGGCGATGCAGGAGAGTAAGTACGTATCATCCTCAGCGAAGCAGGGACAGTGTGAGCCTGCTGCCGATGCGGAAGGCGCTCTGAAGGCCGCGGCCGGAAGTCTTTTGATGTGTATGGCCGGTGAATCAAGCGGGTCTTTCGACCAACCAGGGTGGAACCGCGGGTAAGTATACTCGTCCCTGTAACATGTCATGTGTTACAGGGACTTTTTTGTATTTAGGAGGGAACAAGATGAATTTTCAAGACATGATATTTGCATTGAAGAGCTTTTGGTCTTCTCAGGGCTGTATCATCTATGAACCGTATGATGTAGAAAAAGGGGCAGGGACCATGAACCCGGCTACGTTCCTGCGCACGCTCGGACCGGAACCGTGGCATGTCGCTTACGTCGAACCGTCGCGCCGCCCGGCTGACGGCCGTTATGGTGACAACCCGAACCGCCTGTACCAGCATCATCAGTTCCAGGTCATTTGCAAACCGTCGCCGGACAACATCCAGGAACTCTATTTGAAGAGTTTGGAAACACTGGGCATCAACCCGGCCGAACACGACATCCGCTTCGTCGAAGATAACTGGGAATCGCCGACCCTCGGCGCCTGGGGCCTGGGCTGGGAAGTCTGGCTCGACGGCATGGAAGTCACGCAGTTCACCTATTTCCAGCAGGTCGGCGGCATCGACGTCGCTCCGGTCTCGTCGGAAATCACATACGGCATGGAACGCCTGGCTATGTACATCCAGGGCGTCGAAAATGTCTATGACCTCAAATGGAATGAAGACGTCACCTACGGCGATATCTTCCATCAGAACGAAGTCGAACAGTCGACGTATGCTTTTGAATTGAGCAATGCCGACCTCTTGTTCCACCTCTTCGATGAATACGAAAAAGAAGCGATGCGGGTCATCAAAGCCGGCTTCGTCCTTCCGGCTTATGACTACGTATTGAAATGCTCGCACACGTTCAACCTCCTCGACGCCCGCGGCGCCATCAGCGTCAGCGAACGAGCTGCTTTCATCGGCCGCGTCCGCAACATGGCCCGGGCCTGCGCCAAAGCGTACTTGGAACAGCGTGAAAAATTAGGCTTCCCGATGCTTAACAAGGAGGAAAAATAAGATGAGCAAAGATTTGTTACTTGAAATCGGTACTGAAGAAATCCCGGCTCATTATATGCCGAGTATCCTGTCCCAGGTCAAGGACCTGGCCGGGAAATCCTTTGGCGAAGCCCATATCGCCTACGAATCGATCCGTACCCTCGGTACGCCGCGCCGCATCGCCCTCATCATGAAGGGCGTCGCTGAAAAACAGGCCGACGTATCGGCTAAACATAAAGGCCCGTCGGTCAAGATCGCTTACGACGCCGACGGCAATCCGACCAAAGCCGCCATGGGTTTTGCCCGGGGTCAGAAAATCGACGTCAAGGACCTCGTCGTCGAAGACGGCTATGTCTATGCCAACGTCACCAGTGTCGGCGCTGACACAGCCGGCCTCTTGCCGGACCTTATGAAGGGTATCGTCACGGGCCTCAATTTCCCCAAGAGCATGCACTGGGGCAGCCTGGACTTCCACTTCGTCCGTCCTATCCGCTGGTTCGTCGCACTCTTCGATAAAGACGTCATCCCCTTTGAACTGGCCAACGTCAAGTCGGGCAAGGTCAGCCGCGGCCACCGCTTCCTGGGCACGGGTGATTTCGAAATCGAAAGCCCGGCAGCTTACGAAGAAACGTGCAAAGAACACTTCCTCATCGTCGACCCGGAAGTCCGCAAACAGATGATCCTCGACGGCTTGCAGAAGCTGGCTGACGAAAAGGGCGGTACCATCATCATGGACGACGACCTCTTGGAAGAAGTCGTCTACCTCGTCGAATATCCGACAGCTCTCTGCGGCGAATTTGATGAAGATTACCTGAAACTGCCGGAAGCGGCCATCATCACGCCGATGAAGGACCACCAGCGTTATTTCCCTATGCGCGATAAAGACGGCAAGCTCATGAACCTCTTCCTGACCGTCCGCAACGGCAACGATTACCATCTGGAAACGGTCCAGCACGGCAACGAACGCGTCCTCCGCGCCCGCCTGGATGATGCCAAGTTCTTCTTTGAAGAAGATAAGAAACATCACCTCGTCGATTACACGGAAAAACTGAAGAAAATCGTCTTCCAGGATGGCCTGGGCACGCTTTACGACAAAGCCCAGCGCCTGGAAAAGATTACGGTCTTCCTCAATCATAAACTCGACCTCGGCCTGGACGATGCCAAATTACAGCGCGCTTCGCTCCTGGCGAAAGCCGACCTGGCTACGCAGATGGTCATGGAATTTACGGAACTCCAGGGCGTCATGGGCAAGGAATATGCCCTCATCGACGGCGAAGATAAAGGCGTTGCCGAAGCCATCAACGAACAGTACCAGCCGCGTTTTGCCGGTGACGTCCTGCCGCAGACCGACATGGGCAAGGTCTTGGGTATTGCCGATAAATTCGATACCATTACGGGCATGTTCAGCCGCGGCTTCATTCCGACCGGTTCTCAGGACCCCTTCGCCCTGCGCCGCCAGACCATCGGTATCCTCAACATCCTCATGGATGCCGGCTGGAACCTCAACTGCCATGAAGTCTTTGCCTTCGTCCTCAGCCTCCTCGGCGTAGAAGGGGAAGACGCAGCCAAAGTCATGGGCCAGCTCGACGATTACTTCACGCTGCGCCTGAAGAACATCTTCCAGGATAAAGGCATGGATTACCACATCATCGACTGCGTCCTGGCTTCGGATACGCTCAACGCTTACGAAGAAGCCCGCCGTGCCCAGGCCCTCATCGATGCCGACATCATGGGCAAGACCGACCTCTTGCAGGCCTTCACCCGCGTCAGCAACATGATCAAAGGCGCCGACAATACCGGCGTCAACCCGGACCTCTTCGAAACAGAAGAAGAAAAAGCCCTCTACAGCGCCTGCCAGGCTATGCAGGTCAACTTGCCGCAGAAATACGCTGTCTATGACTACGAAGGCGTAGCCGAAGTCCTTTCCGAAGGCATTGCGGCTATCAACGATTTCTTGGACAACGTCCTGGTCATGCACAAAGATGAAGCTGTCAAAGAAAACCGCCTCCATCTCCTGGCCTTGACGTACAGCCTCATCCAGCCCTTAGGCGACATCAAGAAATTGGCGTAATTTCGTGGTTAGTGGCTAGTGGTTCGTCTCGGACTCAGATGCCGCTGCGCGGCGACAAATTCAAATGAACAACGACGCTTCGGGATACCCTCAGCGCGTAGCGGGCCGCCTTCACAGGACGGCCCCTACGGATGTAGCGCTGCGCGGCGACAGACTCAGGTGGACAACATCGCCTCGAGTAACCCTCGGCTCGTAAAAAGCAAACTCTCAGTCAGCAGAGCTGGTCCAATGGGCCGGAGAGGTTGATTGTACCTTCGACGACCCGCCGCGAATCCTGTGATAAAGCGGAAATTCCATGGCCAAAAATGAAAAATATGATATAATAATAGGGAGTATTGCAGGAGCTGTCTTCACTCGACAGCTCCTTTTCCGCACCTACTATAAAGGAGTGATCATTATGAAATTCAAGAATCTCGTCATGTTGGCTGCTGCCCTTACCTGCATTGCCGGCTCGACAGTTATGGCTGAAGAAAAAGTGAGCATCAAGAGTGCCAGTGCCGACAGCTATGAAGTCGTCCAGGTCATGACGACAAAAGACAAGAAGTACTATCAGTATTATAACAGCGCCTATCAGTATGCCGTCGATATCCCCAGAGCGGCTACGACAGCTGACATGAATGCCGACGGCGACGGCTGCTATTTCCAGGACCCCAAAGACGATGCCGTCTACATGACCTATGCTGCCAAGAACACCATGGGCTTTACCATCGACGAACTCTACAACATGGCTTTGGGCATGAATGGTTCGCCGACCTTGACGACCAACATCAAGACCAAGAATAGCTATGCCATCGGCTGGACGGACGGCAAGAAATCCTATTACCACGAACTCTACATCAACGACAAGAACAAGACCTATACGGCCTTCTCCGTCACCTATCCGACCAGCAAGAAAGATAAGTACCAGGCCATCATCGCCCACATGTCCCGCAGTTTCATGCCGAACGTACAAATGTAATGGATAATATGGGGAAAACCCCTTTACAGGACAGTGTCTTTATGGTATAATTCCCTTGTTAATTTAGGCAGTCCTCTGTCCGGTAACACGATTGTCGTGAAAGGTGGCGGCAACGGGGGCACGAATGTCTTATAGGAGGAAAAAAGAAATGAACATTATCAGCGTACTTGAACAGGAACAGCTTCGTGACGATATCCCGGCATTCCGCCCTGGTGATACAGTCAAAGTTCACGTAAAGGTTGTCGAAGGCAATCGCGAACGTGTACAGGTTTTTGAAGGTGTCGTTATCGGCCGTCAGAACGGCGGTGTCCGCGAAACTTTCACTGTCCGCCGCGTTTCCTACGGTGTTGGTGTTGAACGTACTTTCTTAGTACATTCCCCGCGCCTCGCTAAAATCGAAGTCGTTCGCCACGGTATCGTCCGTCGTGCAAAATTGCACTACCTCCGTGGTCTTACAGGCAAAGCTGCCCGTATCCGCGAACGTCGGTAATTCATTGGCAAGAACACTTGAAAAAGAGGTTGACCTGCGAAGATGGCTTCGCGGGCCAGCCTCTTTTTTCATGGCTCCATCGTAGGGGCCGTCCCAAAGGGCGGCCCGCCGTGCCCAACCTCTCAGTCAGCTGCGCTGACAGCTCCCCTACAAAGGGAGCCAAAGCCTCTCCTCATAGGCCCTTTTTGGTCCGTCAGGTGCTGACCGCAGGGAAGTGCAAGACGGTTGCCAAAACGGAGAGCTGAGCTAGAGGTGGCCCGAAGGGCCGGAGAGGTTGGTCTTAAACAAATGGGCCATCCTGCGATTCAGGATATCGTGCACTCATATTGTTAACCATGATATAAATGAAATTGAGTTGACTGCAATCGATGCAGCGAGTATAATAATCCCATAGTTTACAAAAACAAAGCAAGGAGTGGGTTGACAATGAACACAATAGCTGCACTGACAGATAGCATTATAAAAGGATACCGCATCCAACGCGGTGATGATTTATCGATTTTCCTGGAAGCACCTTTAGAGGAGCTGCAGAAGGGGGCCGGTGCCTTACAGCGCCATTTTTGTGGCAACCATGTCGATTTCTGTACCATCATCAATGGCCGCAGCGGCCGTTGTGGGGAAGACTGCAAATACTGTGCTCAGGCGGCCTGCCATCATACGGGCTGTGACGAATACGGTTTCTTGCCGAAAGAAGAAATCATCGCCAACGCCAAGGCCAATCAGGATGCCGGCGCCAACCGCTTTGCCATCGTCACGTCCGGCCGGGCGCTGACCGGTGCTGATTTTGAAAAGGCCCTGGATGCATACCGCACGATGAAACAGATCCTGCACATCGACCTCTGTGCTTCTCACGGCCTGCTCACGCCGGAACAGCTGCACCGCCTCCATGAAACGGGCGTCACCAGTTACCATCACAACATCGAAACGTCGCGGCGTTTCTTCCCGCACATCTGTACGACCCACACTTATGACGACCGCATCCGCACCATCAAGGCCGCTCAGAAAGAAGGGCTCTGCGTCTGCTCTGGCGGCATCATCGGCATGGGGGAAACCTGGGAAGACCGCCTGGATATGGCCATCAGCCTGGCCGAACTGGGCATCCAATCCATTCCCATCAACGCCCTCATGCCTATTCCCGGCACGCCCTTGGAACATCGGATCCAACTCGACAGCCGCGACATCTTGCGTACGATTGCTTTCTTCCGCTTCATCAACCCGGAAGCCAACATCCGCCTGGCAGCAGGCCGCAAACTCCTGCCGGAAAACGGCGCTACGGCTCTCCTCAGCGGCGCGTCGGCTTCCATTACGGGCAACATGCTGACCACATCGGGTTCGACCATCGTCGAAGACATGGCCATGCTAAAGCGTCTGGGCCTCAGTAACCAGGACTTGGGCGAAAACAGCATGTGCGGACCGAGATGATCGTTGATCGTAGTTCGTTCGTCGTTCATCGCCTCGGACTCAGATGGCGCTGCGCGCCTTTCGACTCAAACTGATAATGCGTCCTCGGGTATCCCCTGCGGTGCATAGCGGGCGCCCCACGCGGTCGCCCCTACGATACGGGCGATGCTGCGTAATTATGTAACGATCGCTTTTGGGCGATTATAAAAAAATCCACAGCCGTATCCATGACGAACAGCACATGCTTTTCCGGCCTGCGGCGCCGCCAGGCGCCATTTCCCTCGACGAACGATGAACGACCTACGACGAACGATACGCCATCCCCCTAGCCACTCATTCTTGTCTATGGTATAATACAAAGGATAAATAAATACATTCAGATAAATTTTCAATGAGGTGATTATCGTGGCAAAACAGATTTTTGTTACCGGTCATAAGAGCCCGGACACGGACTCCATTTGTTCTTCTATTGCTTATGCAAAATTGAAACAGTTACAGGGCATCGACGCTACGCCGATCCGCGCAGGCGAACCGAATAAGGAAACGGCCTTTGCCCTTGATTATTTCCACGTCGCTCCCCAGCCGTTGGTCAAGGATTTCTACGTCAAAGTCAGCGAAGCCGTCCACACGGAAGTAGAAGCCCTTCCGGTCAGCGCTAGCCTGAAAGATGCTGCCAAATGGTTCGCATCCCATGAAAGCGACGTCGCTCCCGTTGCCGACAACGGTCAGTTCGTCGGCGTCATCGAAAAGAGCCAGCTTGCTGATGAATTCATCAAGACCGTTATGGGCGAAGAATTGAGCACCGTCAAAGGCCTGGCTCATGATCCGGAATTGTTCTTCAAACCGACCGACAACGGTCACGACATCCCGGCTGATGGCAAATATGCTGTCGTCGAAAATGGTAAATACGTCGGCATGATCTGTGCAGACTGCGTCGCTGCTGCTGAAAAACAGCCGGTCATCCTCGTCGACCACAACGAAAAGAAACAGATCATCGACGGCATCGACGAAGCATCCATCGTCGGCGTCATCGACCATCACCGCATCGGCGGCACCTTGGAAACGGCTGGCCCTATTTCCATCCTCTTCAAACCCGTCGGTTGCACGGCTACCATCGTCACGGGCTTGTATGAACAGGCTAAGATCGACATCCCGAAAGACATTGCCGGCCTGCTCTTGTCGGCTGTCATTTCCGATACGGTCCTCTTCCGTTCGCCGACCTGCACGCCGGCTGACCGCGAAGCTGCCGAAAAATTGGCTAACATCGCTGGCGTAGACATGGAAAAATACGGCATGGAAATGCTCAAAGCCGGTGCTAACGTCTCCGATTTGACGCCGGACCAGATTGTCCACAACGACATGAAAGAATTTTCCAGCGGCAATACGACCTTCACAGTGGCTCAGGTCCAGGTCATGGATACGACAGACCTCCTCGACCAGAAACAGGTCCTGCTCAACGCCTTGGAAAAATTGCGCGCTGAACACGATTACGCCGCTTCCTTCTTGATGATCACCAGCATCATCGACGAATCGACGAACCTCATCTTCGCCGGCAATATGGACGACGTCGTCAGCAGTGCCTTCGGCAAAGACGTCCTCGACAAGGAAGTCTACCTGCCCAAGGTCATGAGCCGTAAGAAACAGGTCATTCCGCCTATCCTTTCGGCAATGAAATAAGTGATGATTTTCAGAGGCCCCATCGACACGGTGTGGGCCTTTTTATCTGTAAAAGGGGAATAATGCATGAATCCTATTTTTGATACCCTCAACGACCGCCAGTGTGAAGCCGTCAAGCATACCGAAGGGCCGCTGCTGATTACGGCTGGCGCCGGTTCGGGCAAGACCAAGGTCCTGACCTGCCGCATTGCCCACCTCCTGGAACTGGGCGTCGCGCCGTACCGCATCCTGGCCATTACCTTCACCAATAAGGCTGCCAAGGAAATGAAGGAACGCGTGACCAACCTCGTCGGCGCCCAGGCGGACAGCATCTGGCTGAGCACGTTCCATTCGTTCTGTGCCAAGCTGCTGCGCTTTGAAGTCGACGGCTTCCACGGCTATACGCGGAATTTCACCATTTACGACTCGTCAGACCAGTTGGTCCTGGTCAAGGACTGCTTGAAAAAGCTCAACCTCGATGACAAGCAGTTCATGCCGCGGTCCGTCTTGGGGACCATTTCGTCGGCTAAGAACGTCCTCATGGACGCTAAGGCCTTTGCGGCGAAAGCCTCCGATTTCTACGAACAGAAAGTAGCCGACGTCTACGCCTTGTACCAAGAAAAGCTGCGGGAAAACAATGCTGTCGACTTCGACGACCTCTTGTTCCTGGCCGTGCGCCTTTTGCAGGAAAAGGAAGATGTTCGGGAAAAGTACCAGTCCCGTTTCCAATATATCTTGGTCGACGAATACCAGGATACGAACCATGCCCAATACGCCTTGACCAAGATCCTGGCTGCCCGCTGGCGCAACATCTGCGTTGTCGGCGATGCGGACCAGAGCATTTACGCCTGGCGCGGTGCCGATATCCGCAATATCATCGACTTTACCCGGGACTATCCCGATGCGGCATCGATTAAATTGGAACAGAACTACCGCTCGACAAAGACCATCCTCCACGCCGCCAATGCCGTCATCGACAACAACGAAAGCCGGCCCAAGAAGACATTGTGGACGGAAAACCCGGCAGGGAACAAGATTATCCATTACCAGGCCCAGACGGAACACGATGAAGCCGACTATATCGCCGGCGTCATCTATAACCGCCACGAAATCAGCCACGAACCGTATGGCGATATGGCCATCCTCTTTAGGACTAACGCCCAGTCCCGTGTCCTCGAAGAGAAACTCATGCGCTATGCCATTCCCTATACCATGGTCGGCGGCACCAAGTTCTACGACCGCAAGGAAATCAAAGACGTCCTGGCCTATTTGCGATTGCTCTACAACCCGGAAGACAGCTTGAGCCTGACGCGTATCATCAACGTGCCGAAACGGAACATCGGCGCCACGACGATGGAACACGTCGCAGCCTATGCGGAAGAACAGGGCATATCCTTGTTTGAAGCCTTGTCGTCGACGGACGAGATTCCCGTCACCAAACGAGCCCGGACGTCGTTGGAAAACTTCGCCGCCATGATTTTCGACCTCCTCAACGACATCGAAGGCAAAGATGTCTTGAGTCTCATCGAAACGGTCATCAAAGAGACGGGCTACGGTGATATGCTCGATAAAGAAGCGGAACATGACCCGCAAGGCGAAAGCCGCAAGGAAAATGTCGGCGAATTCCTGTCTGTCGCCAAAGATTACATGGACAGCAATCCCGACGGCAACCTCCAGGACTTTTTGGAAAACGTCGCCCTGGTCAGCGATGTCGATGATTTTGAAAGCAGTGATTCCAAAGTGACCCTCATGACTCTCCACGCCGCCAAGGGGTTGGAATTCCCTGTCGTCTTCCTGACCGGCCTCGACGAAGGCCTGTTCCCGCACAGCCGGACCCTGCTGGACCCGGCGCAAGTCGAAGAAGAACGGCGCCTGGCCTACGTCGGCATTACCCGGGCAGAACGGCAGCTCTACGTGACCAATGCCATTACGCGGACCATGTACGGCCGCATCTCGGCGTATATGCCCAGCCGCTTCTTGGCGGAAATTCCACCGCAGCTCATGGAAGACTACCATCGCAAGAGCGCCATGCCCCAGAGCCGGACGACGGCCGTGCCTGGGAAACAACGCGTCTCCATCTTGACCAAGCCCGTCGCGTCGAGCCTGCCGAAAAAACACGCCGTGACCGACACCTTTGCCAAAGGCGACAAAGTCCGCCACAAAATCTGGGGCATCGGTACTGTCCTCGACGTCATCGGTGAAGGCACGAACATGCAGATGAAAATCCAATTCCCAACAAAAGGCGTCCGCCAAGTCGTCGTAAAATACGCCCCCTTAGAGAAAATATAATAGGGGCCGCCTCGGAATCAGATGCCGCTGTGCGGCGGCAGACTCAAACTGACAACGACGCCTCGGGAAACCCTCAGCGCGTAGCGGGCCGCCTTCACAGGACGGCCCCTACGGATGCGGCGCTGCGCCGCGACAGACTCAAACTGACAACGACGCCTTGAGTAACCCTCAGCTCGTAAAAAGCAACCTCTCAGTCAGCAGAGCTGCCAGCTCCCCTACAAAGGGAGCCTAAGCCTCCCCTCATAGGCTCTTTTTGGCCCGTCAGGTGCTGACCATAGGGAAGCGCAGGACGGTTGCCAAAACAGAGAGCCGAGCTGGAGGTGGCCCAACGGGCCGGAGAGGTTGCTTGTGCTTTTGCAGGCCGCCTCGGGAAGCTCTCGGCTCGTAAAAATACCCCCAATCGGGGCCTTCGTAGGGGACGGCCAAAGGGCGTCCCGCCACAGATGTTGTGAGTATGTCTTTGCAGATAAGTGGAACTGATTTTCAGGAATAAAGGAGGAACCTATGGATACTGAAAAAGCGCGTCTCTTGGAGCTGCGCAAAAAAATAGATGAATTGAGTTATCAGTATTACACCCTCGACAAACCGACGGTGACTGATTATGAATACGATATGATGTACCGGGAACTGGAAAACATCGAAAAAGCCCATCCCGACTGGGTCACGCCCGATTCGCCGACACAGCGCGTAGGTTCTAAGATTTCCGGCGGCTTTGAAAAATACACTCACGACCGGCCCATGCTCAGCTTGGGCGACGTTTTCAGCGACGATGAATTACGGGAATTCGACCAGCGCGTCCGCAGCGATTTAGGCGGTGAATCCTTGGAATACGTCGTCGAACTGAAAATCGATGGCCTGGCAGTCAACCTCATTTACGAACAGGGGCAGTTCATCCGCGGCGTCACCCGCGGCGACGGCGTCGTCGGCGAAGACATTACCAACAACGTGCGCACCATCCGCACCATACCCTTACATATCGCCAGCGATTCGCCGCACATCGAAATCCGCGGCGAAGTCTACATGCCCATCACGTCATTTGAAGCCTTGAACCAGCAGCGCCGCGACGACGAACTGGAACCCTTTGCCAATCCCCGCAACGCCGCTGCCGGCTCCCTGCGCCAGCTCGACCCGCGCATTACAGCCCAGCGTAAACTGGCCTTCTTTGCCTATGCCTTGGGAGGCAACAGCGGCATTGAAATCAAGAGCCAAGAAGAATTGCTCCAGGACTTGGCGCAGTTCCATTTCCAAGTCAATCCGGAATACCGCAAGTTTACGGACATCGAAGACGTCATTACCTTCATCCACAGCTGGGACGACCGCCGCGACAGCCTGCCTTATGCGACAGACGGCATGGTCGTCAAGGTCAATTCCTTTGCCCAGCAGGCCCGCTTAGGGAACACCGTCAAAATTCCCCGCTGGGCTATTGCCTATAAATTCCCGCCTGAACAGGCCAAGACGAAAGTACTCGGCATTTCCGTCAGCCTCGGCCGGACAGGCGTCCTGACGCCGGCTGCCGATCTCGAACCAGTCCATCTGGCTGGGACGACGGTCAAGCGGGCGACGCTGCACAACGAAGATTACATCAAAGAAAAAGATATCCGCATCGGTGATACCGTCGTCATCCAGAAAGCCGGTGAAATTATCCCGGAAGTCGTCCGCTCCTTGCCGGAACGGCGTGACGGTTCGGAAACAGTCTTCACCATGCCGACGACCTGCCCGGCCTGCGGCAGTCCTGTCGTTCGCCGCGACGGGGAAGCGGCTTGGCGCTGCACTAACCCGGATTGCCCGGCAGTCATCGGTGAAAAAATCGCCCACTTCGTTTCCCGCGATGCCATGAACATCGACGGCCTGGGTGACGCCATCGTCCAGCAGCTCCTGGCTCAGGGGCTCATTCACGACGTAGCCGACATCTACGGCTTGACTAAAGAAGAACTAGTCGACCTCGAAGGCTTCGGCGAAAAATCAGCCGATAACCTGCTCAAAGCCATCGAAACGAGCAAGTCCGTCGGCCTGGCCCGGGTCCTCTTTGCCTTGGGCATCCGCTTCGTCGGAGCCAAAGCTGGCCGCGTCCTGGCCGAATCCTTCGGCTCTGTCGACGCCCTCATGAAAGCCAGCACGGAAGACCTGACGGCCATCGATGACATCGGCCCGCGCATTGCCGACAGCATCGTAGCTTATTTCCGCGATGCCAAGAACCAGGCTCTCATCGAAAAATTGCGCGCCCACGGCGTCGACATGACGGCGGAAAAGAAGACCCTCATCAACACGACCTTTGACGGCGAAATCGTCGTCCTCACAGGGAAATTACAGATGTTCAGCCGCAAAGAAGCCGAACAGGCCGTCGAAGCGCGAGGCGGTAAATGCACGTCCTCTGTCACCAAGAAGACCACCCTCGTCGTCGTCGGAACCGACCCGGGCAGCAAATACGAAAAAGCCAAGAAACTGGGCACACCCATCATCAGCGAAAACGAATTCAAAGAATGGCTGGAACGCTAAATAAGCAACCTCTCAGTCAGCAGAGCTGCCAGCTCCCCTACAAAGGGAGCCTTAAGCCTCCCCTGATAGGCCCTTTTTGGCCCGTCAGGGGCAGTTGTACGGATGCGGCGTCCCGCCGCGACAAACACAAACCAATAACGACGACTCGCGTAATCCTCAGCCGTATCGTAATGCCCCTTGCCGGAGGCTATCGTAGGGGACGGCCAAAGGGCGTCCCGCTCAGAATAGTGGCTACATTCGTAACAGACTAAGGGCGATGATTTTATGAATCAACATTTTCACCCGGAAAGTTGATGGTGTAAAATAATTGTGGGGAAACTTTAATGCATTAAAGAAAACATAATTACCTGTTGAATGAATAGCTGGGATTGGATAAGTCTACGCATATTGAGCCATTGTGCCGAGCTCGTTTAGTCACACGTTCTGCAGATGTCAGTTATCGTAAGTCCGTTGCGCTTACGCCTCCGGCCAGCTTGAGTGGGCAAAGTGTCTTACAGTCTATTCGTAAACTGGAAGCCTATGCGCGGAAACAATTCACGGCTCATAGGCAGACGAGAAAACCCGAAGTTAATCAAGAAATATTGAAGAAAGAATGGAGTCGCCGAAAATTGCCGTATTGTACGTACGTTCCCGATGAAGCAGCTCATATGCCGGGGCGTGAATCAACTTTGAACGGTAATGGATGCGACTCATAGAAAATGGTGGTTATCAGCATATTATGTAACGCTTATACCAAGGTCCTTTTTCTCACTCAAAAAAATTCCCATAATATGTTGACACCGTCAAAGTTCTTCATGACTTTGTATGGCAGGTTCTTTTTTGGTATAATTAAGTGTTAAAATTTACGGTGAGGAGTGATTTTTTTGAAAGGGATTGTATTAGCTGGTGGTAGTGGGACGCGGTTGTATCCGCTGACGATGGTGACGTCTAAGCAGTTGTTGCCGGTGTATGATAAGCCCATGATTTATTATCCGTTGTCGACGTTGATGTTGGCTGGGATTCGGGATATTTTGATTATTTCGACGCCGACGGATTTGCCGAATTTTGAACGGCTCCTGGGAGATGGGTCCCGCTATGGTATTCATTTGAGTTATAAGGTGCAGCCGTCACCAGATGGATTGGCTCAGGCTTTTATTCTCGGTGAAGAATTCATTGCCGGGGAACCGTGTGCTATGGTTTTGGGCGATAATATTTTCTACGGTGCTGGGCTGACCCGTCATTTGCAGCAGGCTGCAGCCAATACGGAAGGGGCTACGGTGTTTGGCTATTATGTCGATGATCCGGAACGGTTCGGCGTCATTGAATTCGATGAAAAGGGCAAAGCCATTTCTATTGAAGAAAAACCGGCACAGCCAAAGACGAATTACGCTGTTACGGGCCTGTATTTTTATGATAAGCATGTTTGTGAATATGCTAAACAAGTCAAGCCGTCGGCGCGGGGCGAACTGGAAATCACGGACTTGAATCAGATGTATTTGGAAAAGGGGAATCTCAACGTCGTCACCCTGGGACGGGGTTACGCCTGGCTCGACACGGGAACAGTCAACAGCCTGAGCGAAGCTTCGAACTTCGTCAAGGCTGTAGAAACGAGGGCCGGCATCCAGATTGCCGCCTTAGAAGACATCGCCTATGGCCACGGCTGGATCGATAAAGAAACCCTCATGGAAAGCGCCATAAAATACGGCAAGAGCCCATATGGACAATATTTGAAAAAAGTCGCAGAAGGGAGATTTTTGAAAGATTTGTAAGGAATGTTTGAGGTTTGATGTTTGATGTGAATGGTGCGAAATTTGTGAGAAAGGAGTGCTTGGTGTGCCTTTACGATCGTTTCGTGATTTAATCGTTTGGCAAAAAGCAATGCGATTGGCACGAGAGACTTATTGCTTGGTCAAGTTGTTACCTATGGAGGAACGCTATGCTTTGTCTGATCAAATGAGAAGGGCTGCTGTATCTATTCCTTCTAATATTGCAGAAGGTCAATCGAGAAATACTAAAAAAGAATTTATTCAGTTTTTGCATATTGCTAAAGGTTCTAATTCAGAATTGATGACACAATTTTTATTGTGCTTGGATTTTGAATATTTGAAAAAAGAAGAGATTCAAAAGGTTATGAAATTATGCACTGAAATCGATGGACTGCTCGGCGGTCTGATAAAAAGCTTAAAAACTAACCTGGTTTAACATCATACATCAAACATCAAACTGCTATTATTTAGGTGATAAAAGTATTATATCGAAAGAGGAGAACGGAGCATGACTATCATCATCACCGGCGGTGCCGGTTTCATTGGGTCGAATTTTGTGTTTCATATGTTGAGGGAGCATCCGCAGGACCGGGTGATTTGTTTGGATAAGTTGACGTATGCCGGGAATTTGTCGACGTTGGCACCGGTTATGGGGCAGGATAATTTCCGTTTTGTCAAGGCCGATATTTGCGACCGCGGTGCGGTGTATTCGTTATTCGAAGAAGAACATCCCGATGTGGTCGTCAATTTTGCGGCGGAATCCCATGTCGACCGATCCATTGAGAATCCGGCGATTTTCTTGGAAACGAATATCATGGGGACGGCGGTTCTCATGGATGCTTGCCGCAAGTACGGCATCCAGCGGTATCATCAGGTATCGACCGATGAAGTCTATGGGGATTTGCCCTTGGACCGGCCGGATTTGTTCTTTACGGAAACGACGCCGATTCATACATCCAGCCCGTACAGTTCCTCCAAGGCGTCGGCTGATCTCTTGGTCCTGGCCTATCATCGGACCTATGGCCTGCCGGTGACCATCAGCCGCTGCTCCAATAATTATGGGCCCTATCATTTTCCGGAAAAATTGATTCCCCTCATGATTATCAATGCCCTGCATGACAAGCCGTTGCCCGTTTACGGCGATGGACTCAACGTTCGCGATTGGCTCTATGTCGAAGACCATTGTCGGGCTATCGACCTCATCCTCCAGAAGGGCCGCGTCGGCGAAGTCTATAATGTCGGCGGCCACAATGAAATGAAGAACATCGACATCGTCAAATTGATTTGCAAAGCATTGGGCAAGCCGGAAAGCCTCATCCATCATGTTACCGACCGCAAAGGTCATGACCGGCGCTACGCTATCGACCCGACGAAAATCCATGAAGAATTGGGCTGGCTGCCGGAAACGAAATTTGCCGACGGCATCAAAAAGACCATCCAGTGGTACTTGGACCATGAAGACTGGTGGCAGCCCATTATTTCCGGCGAATACCAGCAGTATTACCAGAAGATGTATGGAAGCCGAGGCTGAAACCCCGGCGCAGTTCGCAGGCCGCCTCGGATTCAGATGCGGCGTTGCCGCGACAATTCATGATTGTATTACGACCATGAATCGTTCGTCATAAATTTTGGCCATGCCTAGGATTCACGCGGGACGCCTTAGCAGGACGTCCCCTACGAAATCGCATGCAGGCGATAAAAAATTATGCGGCTGCAAGTCGCAGCTGTAGGGGCCGTCCCAAAGGGCGGCCCGCTGTGAACCGTTGGATATATATCCGGACGGTCAACATGGCACGCAGTATGTTGTTATGCCCCGCTATTCCGAACGGGCGCCCCGCGTGGTCGCCCCTACAGTTGTTGGGATTGTCAATTCATAGAAATTGCGTAGAGGCGATGTGAAATGAACGCAGTTTGCAGGCGGTCTGTGGTCTGCGTTTACCTGATAACGATGGTGTAATAAGAAAGTATGAAAGGGGAATCCATCCTATGAAAATCTTTGTAACGGGTGTGAATGGCCAGTTGGGTCATGATGTGATGAATGAATTGATCCGCCGCGGGCATATAGCCGTGGGCAGTGGTTCAAAGGCGGTGTACAGTGGGATGGATGATGGGACGGCAGTGACGACGGCGCCGTATGTGTCTTTGGATATTACCGACGCTGATGCCGTACGGCGGGTCATAACGGATGTGCAGCCCGATGCGGTCATTCACTGTGCGGCTTGGACGGCTGTCGATTTGGCCGAAGATGATGACAAAGTGGATCAGGTCCGGGCCGTCAATGCCGGCGGGACGCAGCATATTGCCGATGTCTGCAAAGAACTGGACTGCAAGATGCTCTATCTCAGTACGGATTATGTGTTCAACGGTCAGGGGACGGAGCCGTGGCAGCCAGATTGTAAGGATTACCAGCCCCTCAATGTCTATGGTCAGACGAAGTTGGAAGGGGAATTGGCTGTATCACAGACGCTGAAAAAATATTTCATCGTCCGCATTGCCTGGGTATTCGGTCAGAATGGCAAGAATTTCGTCAAGACCATGCTCAATGTCGGCAAGACTCATGATACGGTCCGCGTCGTCAATGACCAGATTGGGACGCCGACGTATACTTTTGATTTGGCCCGGCTGTTGGTGGATATGATGGAAAGCGATAAATATGGTTATTACCATGCGACCAATGAAGGCGGGTATATTTCTTGGTATGATTTTACCTGTGAAATCTATCGCCAAGCCGGCTATACGACGAAAGTCATTCCTGTCACGACGGAAGAATACGGCCTGTCCAAAGCCAAACGGCCTTTCAATTCCCGATTGGATAAAAGCAAACTCGTTGCCAAGGGCTTCCGGCCTTTGCCCGATTGGAAAGATGCCTTGAAGCGGTATTTGGAAAATTTAGTGTCTCGTGGCTAGTGGTTCGTGGCTCGTTATGGACTCAGATGCCGCTATGCGGCGATGGATTCAAAGTGACAACGACGCTTCGGGATAACCCTCAGCGCGTAGCGGGCCGCCAGCCTCTGCTGTCCGTTTTGGCAGCCGTCCTGTGCCTCCCGTTGGTCGTCACTTGACGGGCCAAAAAGGCTTACAGGACGTCCCCTACGGATGCCGTTGCGCGGCAACATTTCATAATTGTATTACGACCGTGTGCTACTCGTCATAAATTCTGGCCATGTCCAGGATTCACGCGGGACGCCTTATCAGGACGTCCCCTACGAAATCGCATGCAGGCGATAAAAAAATTATGCGGCTGCAGCCGCATCTGTAGGGGCCGTCCCAAAGGGCGGCCCGCTGTGAACAGGTGGAAATTATGCCTCGTTCTTCCGAACGGTCGCCCCACGTGGTCGCCCATACAGTTGTTGGGGACTGTCAATTCCCAGGAGTCGTGGCGGGCCGCCTGCGGTCCTGTGGACCGTAAAAAATACAAGACTCCGATTTGCGGCTTGCGTTTAACTAAATATGTTATAATAAAGGAAACATGCATGAAGGGAGATAACTATTAATGGGTCAGATACAGGTTGAAAAGAATGTGGGCGGTATTGACGGGCTTTGTGTCATTATGCCGACGGTCCATGGCGATGGCCGTGGATATTTCATGGAAACGTATAATCAGAAGGATATGGAAGAAGCGGGATTCCATATCCATTTTGTTCAGGATAATCAGAGCATGAGCACCAAAGGTGTGCTTCGGGGACTTCATTTCCAGAAGCATTTCCCTCAATGCAAACTCGTCCGTGCCGTCCGCGGCAGTGTCTTTGATGTGGCTGTCGATTTGCGCCGCGATTCCAAGACCTATGGCAAGTGGTATGGCGTCGAATTGACGGAAGAAAATAAGAAGCAGTTCCTCATTCCGGAAGGCTTTGCCCATGGCTTCCTAGTCCTCAGCGATGTCGCTGAATTTTGCTATAAAGTCAACGATTTCTGGCATCCCAATGATGAAGGCGGCATGGCTTGGAACGACCCGGAAATCGGCATCCAGTGGCCTCAGCTCGTGGGTGAATATAAAGGTTCGCCCAATGCCGCCGGTTATCATCTCGAAGATGGGACCCCGTTGAATCTGAGCGATAAAGACCAGCAGTGGTTGGGGCTGAAAGATACCTTTTCCTTCTGATTGCCTGAAAGCGGGGGTGGGCTTTATGCAGAACATCATTGCTGTGATTTGGGATTTCGATAAGACGTTGATTGATGGGAATATGCAGGACCCTATTTTTGAGGAATATCATATTGATAAGGCCAAATTCTGGCAGCATGTCAATGCCTTGCCAGCGCGCTATGCCAAGGAGGGCGTCAAGGTCAATGCGGACACGATTTACTTGAATCAGTTCATCAAGGACGCACAGAATGGGATTTTCAAAGGCCTCAATAATGAAAAGCTGAAAACTTTTGGCCAGAAACAGAAGTATTATCACGGTGTCCCGGAAATCTTCAAGAATCTCCAGCGTGTCGTCGAAGAGAATCCCAAGTACCGCGAGTACAACATCAAGGTAGAGCATTACATCGTCAGTACGGGTATGTCGGCTATCATCAAAGGGTCGGCGGTCATGCCTTATGTCGAAGCTATCTGGGGCTGTGACCTCATTGAAGGGCTTGATGGAGAAAAGCATAAGATCATCAGCGAAGTGGGCTACACTATCGACAATACGACTAAGACACGGGCGCTGTTTGAAATCAATAAGGGCGTGCCCCAGCATCCGGAAATCGACGTCAATGCCAGGATGTCCGATGCTCTGCGGCGCGTCGCTTTTCCCAATATGATTTATATTGCCGACGGGCCCAGCGATGTGCCGGCCTTTTCGGTAGTCAAAAAATTTGGCGGATCGACCTTTGCCATTTACCCTAAAGGAAACAGCAAGGCCTTCCGCCAAGTCGAACAATTGCGGGAAGATGGCCGCATCGATATGTATGCTGAAGCCGATTACCGCGAGGGTACAACGGCTTATATGTGGCTGACCCACAAAGTCGACGAAATCGCCGAACGCATCTACAAAACAGAAAAAGAAAGCCTGGAAGGAGCCGTCTCGGCTGCTCCCAGACATTTGGTGTGAGTTTAGTGGCTCGTAGGAGCTCGTACAGTGCTAAGAGTAGTACCGAGTTCGTAGGGGTCGCACGTGGGCGACCCGTTAGGAATTTTTGCTTTATAGTTTGTAGTACAGAGTCTGTAGTTTGCAGAAGATGACTTTTAAATTTAATACCATCTACTGACCACTAACTGCTAGCCACTAACCACTTAAAAAGGCTTGTCGCATGTGTGACAAGCCCTTTTTTCATCTCCGCGGTGGTGGCCGGTGGCCATGGTGCGGCGGGGGTGGACGGTGCCAGCCCCAATCGTTGTAGAAGGGGCCGCCCCAGTTCCAATAGGTATCCATATACAGTTGGGTCAGGTAGGCGTTGTAGGCCATGCGTTCCAGGTCGGCCTGGGTGACGACGGAGATGCGGCGCGATGCCGTTTCTTTGATGTCGCCGACGGTGACGTCCGCCAAGATGTCGACTTGGCCTGTCTTTACGGGGATGATCGTGTTGTCTTCTCCGATTTTGGCGACCGATTCATTGAGGCTCTTAGCCGTTAGGTCATAGGGGACATTGCCGGGTGTCTGCAAGGCGACGAGGCCCTTGCTGCCCAAGGCCAGATAGCGCGGATAGATGATGACGCGGCTCTTTTTCATCATTTTTTCGGCGCTGCCGTAAATCAAGCCTTCATGGGGCGCGTCCATGCGCCAGACGGAACTTTTGTCTTTGGCGACCAGGTAGTCCCCGATTTGTTCCGTCGTCTTTTCGTCATATGCCCGGACGCGGCGGAAATACTTATCCGTCAGGTCTTTGTCGACGCGGAAATAATAGGGCCTGTCCTTGGCGTCCAAGCTGGTCCGATGGGAGTCGATGGTCTGGAGTAGCGTCGTCACGTCTTTATAGGTCGACCCTTTGGTCAGGTAGTATTTGTCGATGATCTTGCCCGTATGGCCGGCCAAAGGGTCCGTCGGTACACTGGCCTTGGCTGTATTAGCCGGATTAGCGGCCTGGACCTGTGCGGCTGGCTCGGCTGGGACCGTTTTGGCAGCTTCGTCGGCAGCCCGTCCGGACAAGGTCGTGCAGGTGCAGAACAAGGCGGCCAGGATAGCCTGTTTCCAAATTTTCACGATAACACCTCCTTCTTCATTTTACTATAGCGCGTCGCCGAGGCAACCGTCAATATACCGTGAAAAATTGCACGAGAAATGGACAAACCTGTCTTATTTTACAAACGTATGGCGGGTTTATTGAAAAATACTTATCAGAGGCATATAATGAATAATGTATACAATTCGCATATAAAATGCTATATTTTGTCACTATTATAAGCATATATTTGATGAAATAGACTGAATTACTTGAACTCATTGTGACATCATGAGGCGTGCAGGAGGTTTTATCATGAACAAGACGTATAAAGTCATTTACAACCGGACGCGATGCATGTATCAAGTCGTATCCGAACTTGCCAAAGGCCGTACCAAATCAGAAACCCCAGAAATGCTGAAAACCGTTTTCAGCAAACACGGGAGCCTGGCCCGAGGCATCGTGATGACCGTCTTGTCCATGAGCCTGGCTATGCCCGTGGGGGTGGCCGTGCAGGCAGAAGAGGGAAGTGGGAATACGGGGAGTGGGGATACTACCTATATCTCTGATACCAATACAGAAGTCCAGAATATCCAGGCTCTGGACAAGCAGGTAGTCAAGAATGCACAGGATATTGCTGCCAATAAAACCACGACAACTACCAATACAAACAATATTACTGCGAATAAGACGGCAATAGACAAAAACACTGCAAGCATTGCCACGAATACGAGCAATATTGCCGCTAATACAGGGGCCATCAGCAATGAAACCACAGCTCGGACTAAGGCTATCAGTGACTTGGAAACCAAACTGACTACTGGCGACAACAGCCTAGCTTCCAAGGCCAATGTGGATGCGTCCAACATCGGTACGAAAATTGATACTTCCAGTGAAACCACCGATGAAGCCAAAAAGAAAAAGCAGGAAGACAATGCCAAACTCTGGGGTGAAGCCCTGGGTATTGGGACCATTGCTGATGGAAACGAAGAACTGCTCATTGGCGGAACCTTGTATACGGAACTGCGGCCTCCTGAAAACGGTTTCTATATTTATAACGGGCAATCCACTGCCTACAATCTGCTGGCTTTGGATTCAGCCGTCAATGCCCTGGGTGTGGAAAAAATAACGGACAACAGCGGGAATATCACCTATGTGTCCAATCTGTACAAGTATTTCAAAGCCAATACAACGCCGTCGATGTAACAAAGCAGTCGACACCCGTATCCAATCTCCAGATCCTCGGCAACGATGTGACAGCTACTCTCGGCAATTCCGTCTATCTCGGCACAAAATCTTCCGCCACGGCGTCTAAGTCGGCAACGGCGGAAGCCATCCAGTTGGCCAAAGACCAGGGCGATACAGAAGCACTTGCTTCGGATGAATACAAGAACGCTGCCACAGACGAAGCCAAAAATGCCATCAAGCAGAAATATGAAGCCAAGTATATCCATGCGGCCAATATCGCGGCAATGGACAAGGACGGTATCTCTGCCGGCGTGACCAACTACGACACAGATTACACCTATGGCAATGATAGTAGCTACAACTATGCGGGCAGTCAGGCTGATGGTATTGTTACAGTAGGCAGTAAAGACGCTACCCGCCGCATCCAGAACGTATCTGCTGGTCTTGTCGGTCCTACGAGCACCGACGCCGTCAACGGCTCCCAACTCTATGCTCTGACCCGCCAGATCCGCTTCGGCGGTGACAATTCCAGCTTCGGTACCACTGCGGCAGACGATCAGAACGTCGTGGCCCGTGGCTCCAACGAGGCTATTTCCATCACCGGCGGCAGCGATGCTGTCACTTCGTCCAACGTCGATGGCAAGACCACCAACACGGTGGATACTGCCAAGCTCACCGGCAATAACATTGCTGTTGTTGCAGATGCGGACAAGAATGCCCTCCATGTACAGCTGGCCAGCAACCTCAAGGACCTGAACACCGCTCAGTTGGGCTCTGGCAGTGGGGAAAGCTATAAAGAAACCATCAAGCTCGACGGCACAGGGACCAACGGCGGCCAGATGACATTGGCTGGTGCTGATGGAACCGTAAAGACTACCCTGGATACCACAGGCCTTACGATTGCCAATGACCCGAAATTTACCAGCAGCGGCATTGATGCAGCCAGCCAGAAAATCCATAATGTGACGGCAGGTACGGATGATGCAGATGCGGTTAATGTTAAGCAGCTGCAGTCTGTCCGTACATTGCTGACCCAGGGCACGAATATCACTTTGGCTGATACAGATGCTGATGGACACCATACCTATACGGTGAATGTGGACAATCTGGCAGTGAAAGCCAACAAAGAAGCTGCGAAATCGGTGACGCTGAAAAACGGCCTGACCTTCAATGACGGCACTAATACAACTGCTTCTGTAGAAGAGAGCGGTGCTGTTTCCTACAACCTGAATCAGGAGATTTCCCTGAAGAAAGTCACTACCGGCAATAGCACACTGGATACAGAGGGTCTCACCATTTCCGGCGGGTCGAAGATTGCCGCCAGCGGTATCGACGCGGGAAACAGGGTCATCAGTGGTGTTGCCAATGGCAGTAACGATACGGATGCGGTCAATGTATCGCAGCTCAAAGCCATTCAGTCCGATGTGAACGCAGGTTGGACAATCAAAGGCAAAGATCCGGCGAATGCAGATGTGAGCGCCAATATCGGTAAGGGCAAGACCGTGACCTATGATAACGGCAACTATACCAAGTCTGTAGTCACGAAGGATGACAGCACTGGCAATGCCACGGTGAAGGTGGATGTGACCACCGGCACATTTGGTTCTGGTACCGGTGATAAGGCTGGTACGGTTACTTCCACAGCCAATGGACTGGCAACGACCCAGGATGTAGCGAATGCTATCAACAGCGCATCTATCAATGTAGTGGCTGATAATACATCGGGTAGTAAGAAAGCAGTGAAAGCAGGAAATACTGTTCACTTTGCCAATGATGGAAATCTGACTTTGGTTCAGGGGGATAATACGTCAGGCGAAGCAACTTTCACTTACGGCCTGAAACAAGAAATCAGTATCTCTAAAGTCACGACATCCGATACGACGAAAGGCTCTACGGTTCAGACGGCAGAAGGCATTACGACCACGGATGCAGCGGGCAATACCTATATTCAGAATGGGCAGGGCATTACCTTGACACCGAAGACTCCAGAAGACGGCAAGACAGCTGTTATCTTGTCTAATAAGGGGTTGAGTAATGGCGGTAACGTCCTCAGTGGTGTTGGCGCTGGTACAGCTGATACAGATGCAGTCAATGTGTCCCAGCTGAAAGAAGTCCAGGCTCAGGTCGGCAGTGGTTGGCAGCTTGCCGGTAATGACGGGCAGAAGGTTGCTGACATCGGCGCTGGCAAGAAGGTGTCCTTCAAGACGGGCAGCCAGTATCTGACCGCTAACACAGAATCTGCCGGAACTGATGCAGCGAATGTGACCTATGGACTGAAGACCAAGGCACTGACGGCTGCGGATGGCAAAGTTTCGTCCATCAATATGGCAGATGATGGTTTGGTTACCGCCAAGAACGTGGCGGAAACCATCAACCAGACTTACTGGACCGCGGCTTCCGGAAAATCCGGTAGCGGTAGCCAGACGGATGAAACGGCCAACGTTGCGGATAAACAGATTTCAGCCGGAGATACGGTAATATTCAATGCCGGAAACAACCTATCCCTTGTCCAGAATGGAGCTTCCTTCACCTATGGCCTGCAGACCGATTTAACCGGAATGAATACCATCCACTTTGGCGGTACTTTGAATAATGGGAACTGGTTGGGCGGCCTCTTGATTGGCAAGCAGGCAGGTTCTGGTGCCAACACTGCAGACGGTAACTATATTACAGGCCTTTCCAATACAAAATGGGATCGCGCGACCATATCGGAAAACAACAGTATGGCAGCTATAGAAGGAGAACTTAAACAAGCCATTGAGAATATCACTACGTCGGGTGGTGGTACTGGTGGTTTCGGCTTGCAAGCAGATACTGGGGACTCCATTATGCAGGATCTTCGCAAGACCATCCAAATTAAAGGTGACGGTGAAGGTTCGCAGGATGGCAACATCAAGACATCGAATGAAGGCGGTGTGCTGCGTATCCGACTCAATAAGACGCTGAACTTGTCGGAAGACGGTTCTGTACAAGTCGGATCCAGCAAAATGTCAAACGGTGTTATTCAGCTGGGGGAAGATGCGGATGCGAACAAAATCCTCATGGACAGTGCAAAGGGCATGGCAACAGTCGGTGGCGTGACGATAGATGGCGCAAATAAGACAGTATCCGGCCTGTCCAATACAACATGGGAAGTTGCAAAAGCGACGCAGGATGTTTCCGTGGGCGGTTATAAAGGCTCGACTAAGGTTGCAACAGAAAGTCAGCTGGCAGCGGCTATCTCTGAAGCACAACTACGGCTGCTATCATGACGCCAATGCCGTGGCTATCGGGGCTTATTATCATCCCAATGATACGACGATTCTGTCTATTGGCGGCAGTATGGGTGGCGGTGAAAATATGGTCAACGCCGGCATCACCTGGAAGATGGGACGCAGCGGTCATGAACAACGGGCAGCTCAGCCTGTGGTTACGCATCCGGTCCAGGCAGCTCCTGTCGTACAGCAGGCCGCTCCGGCCCGTCCGGCGCCTGTTGCTACTCCGGCACCCGTTGTCACTCCGGCTCCTGTCACTACGCCAGTTCCGGTGAAAGCGGTCGTTCCGGCAACGCCGGCTCCGGCTGTGACGACAACGGCTATGACAGCCGCTCCGTCTGGCGATATGGCAGCCTTGACTCAGATTTTGGCACGGCAGACGGCTATTCTGGAAAAACTGGCTCAGAACCAGTCTCAGGCTGCCCGTCCGGCAGCGGCTCACGGCGACGATATTTTCCCCGATGTGCCTGACAATCACTGGGCCTATGCTTATGTGGCCAAGTTGGAAAAAGCCGGCGCGCTCAAGGGATTCAAGCGTCCGGCTGTGTTGAAGAGTCCTATGATGACGCGTGATGATTTCGCGTCGGTATTGTACACGGCCATGGCCAACGGGGCCACGACCAATTCGGCCTTGAATAGCGACGATAGCTTGAACCGGCTGGCCCAGGAATTCAAAGCGGAATTGAAAGATGTCAAGCCGTAAGGCTTATTCGCCTAGGGCATAGAGTACGTCGGCTGCGACGGCGTTTAGGTTGTAGCGGCTGGTGTAGCACACCAGGGTCCCTTGGGACGCGGCCTGCTGGCAGGCTTTGCGGACCAGGGCGTGGCCCGTGTGGTTGGTGTTGATGATGAGCACGTCGGCGCCTTGCAGTTTTTGGACGTCGAAGTGCTTGTTTTCTAAAATCATCCAATGGGGGAAGTGCGTGCGGACTTTGTCATGCCACAGGGCGCTGCCTCCGGCCAGACAGACGCGGAAGCCTTCCAGGGCCTTTTCCAGGCGCGACGTATAGTCGTCGGACAGGGGAAAGGCCCTTTTTTCGACGTCTTCCTGGGGACAGCGCGTTTCCCATTCGCGCAGGGATTGTTCCAGCGTCTGGACGTAGCCGTCGTAATTTTCCTGCAAGGTCTGGTAATAGGCCTGGGTCTGGGCCAGCTCGTCGCGGAGACGGGCAGCATCGTCGTCGGCGACGGGCAGTGTGTCGTCGTAGACCAGGCGGATGACACCCAAGGCCAGGGCGATTTGGCCGGCCGTATCCAGAACGCCTGCCAAGGTCAACGCTTCTGCCGTATTCGACGGCATACGGGGCTGAGTCACTGCCATGAGGCCCCGGACTTTGTGGCCTTCGATGGCCGTCGGCCGCGGGAACTGTTCTACCGTAATCGTAGCGACTTTTACGGTGCCTGCCGAATCGGTCCGGCTCAGGTCGTAAACGGATTTGCGCGGCGTGAAGGATTGTTGCGTCAGGCGGCACGTGCCATCCATGCAGCCCGTCTTGTCCGGAAATTCGATGTACCCGTCTTTTTGCAGTTTGTCCCATAATCGCGCTGTCGGAACGGGCCGCCCTGCCAGGCAGAGCATTTCGCCATATGGCAAGAAATATTCATTGCCGCGGCACGACAGGCCTGTTATTTCATTGATATACATAAGCTGTGTGATTTTCATAATATAATTTCGCCTCGCGTCCATAGAATATGTTTCTATTATAAGGCAGGCCTTGGGGCTTGAATAGGGGCGGAAACATCTTGTTATGAAGGGAAATTCACTCCATTTATAGTTCTATGAAGAAAAAGCACAAAAATTTTTGTGTCAAGGAGAAAAAATTATGATAGAATAAGGGGGTACATATGCAGAGTATACTAATAGAGGAGGTGCGCCGATAATGATGAAGCGGAATATCGTTCTCGTCGGCATGATGGGGAGCGGCAAAAGTCATATTGGCCGCAAGCTGGCCCAGCGCCTCGGCTGGCAATTTGTCGATACGGACCGGCGTATTGAACGGGCTGTGGGCATGACCATTGCCGAGTTCTATGCCAGTGCCGGAGAAAAAGTTTTTCGTGAACGGGAAATCAATGTCCTGCAGCAAGTCAGCCGCTATCATGAAGCTGTCATTTCCTTTGGCGGCAACTTTCCCATGAATGTTGGTACTTATCGAATCCTGCATCGTCATGGGTTTATCGTCGCTTTATTGTCCGAACCGTTCCGCGTGGAAGAACGGGTCAGCCGTCATATAGGCAAGCGGCCGACTGTCGATTATGAGAATCTTCATGATTTCGTCCACACGATGATGAAACAGTGGGAAGAGGTCTATCCGTACTGCGACTGCGTCATTGATACGACGCGCGGGGGAGCGTCACAGATCGTCGAATCCATTGTCCATAAAATCAACGAAAGGCATGTGCAATTCATTGCCCGGGAAAAGAAGGAGAATGATGTAAAATGATCAACAAAATCGGAGTATTGACCAGTGGCGGCGACGCTCCTGGTATGAATGCGGCTATCCGCGGCGTCACGCGGTATGCCATCCAGAAGGGTCTCACTGTCGAAGGCATCATCCGCGGTTATGAAGGCCTGCTTAGCCATGAAACGCGCCCCTTGGGCCGCCGTGACGTCGGTGCCATCATCCATCGTGGCGGCACCATGCTTCGGACAGCCCGTTGCCTGGAATTCAAGGAAAAAGAAACGCAGAAAAAAGCAGCTGCCTATCTGCGTGAACTGGAAATAGATGCGCTCGTCGTCGTCGGTGGCGACGGCTCCATGCGCGGTGCCCAGGCTTTGAGCCGCTGGGGCATCCCGACGATTACCATTCCCGGCACCATCGACAACGATATGATGGGGACGCAGTATACCCTGGGGTTCGATACGGCTGTCAATACGGTCCTGGAATCGGTCAATAAGATCCGCGACACGGCGTTCTCCCATGACCGCGTCGCCGTCATCGAAGTCATGGGCCGCGAAGCCGGTTTCATCGCCCTCAATGCCGGCATGGCTTCCGGTGCCGAAGCGGTCCTGGTCCCGGAACATCCCGTCGATCTGGCTGCGCTTTGCCGTCACCTGGAAGAATCGCACCGCATGAAGAAATTGAGCAGCATCGTCATCGTCGCCGAAGGTGCTGCCAAAGGGGCTGATGTCGTCGACTACATCAAAGAACACACCTACCTTTCGCCGAACTTGACCGTCCTCGGCTATGTCCAGCGCGGCGGCGCTCCGTCGGCTTATGACGCCATCATGGCCGGCCGTTTTGCCCAGAAAGCCGTCGACAGCCTGCTGGCTGGCACGTACAACTGTGTCGTCGGCCTCATCGATAACCGCGTCGTAGCGACGCCGTATTCGGAAGCCGAAGCCCTGCGCTATCCCATCGACGAAAATCTGTTGAGCCTGGTCCATCTCTTAGGGAGATAAGGCGCCTGCGGCGCCGTTTGGCGTGCAACGTGATTCGTTTGCCGTGGCTGTGCATAAAGGAAATGCTCCTTGTGCACAGCCTCTTTTTTTGTGAAAGCTCTCACAAATACAGGTTTGGGACACCCACAGGATTCGCGCGGGCCTCCGCTTATGGAGGCCCCTACACCGCGGCCTGCGGCCAGCCGACTGCGTTTGTTTATTACGGCAAACGAACCACGCCCCACGGTAAACGACGTGAAAAAGGGGTTATGCATGACGACGGCAGCCTTCGTGCGATAATCCCCTTCAATGCGTTGACATCTTATAAATATGCACGTATAATAGAGTAGCGTATATATTATCATATGTTACAGAGTGTCATTTAGAGGAGTGTTATCATGTCGTTTGATTTTAGTCTGATCTGGAACTCATTGCCCCTGCTGTTAGCCGGTGCCGGTGTTACCATTGAAATCACGGCGATTGCTGTCGGCCTGGGTTTCATTTTCGGCCTGATTACCAGTGTCTGCCGTCTGTCAGGCGTCAAGGTCCTGCAGGTCATTGCCGTCTGCTACGTCAATATTATCCGTGGTACGCCTATGCTGGTCCAGATTTTCCTGATTTATTTTGCCCTGCCCATGGTTATCGGTGAACGTATCAATCCTTTCGTCGCTGCCGTCGCTGCCTGCTCGATCAATAGTGGGGCTTATGTTTCGGAAATTTTCCGCGCCGGGATCCAGTCTGTCGATAAAGGCCAGATGGAAGCCGGCCGGTCCCTGGGCTTATCGTGGATGCAGACCATGCGCTACGTCATCTTGCCCCAGGCTTTCAAACACGTCATCCCGCCGTTAGGCAACGAATTTATTTCCATGACCAAGGAAACGTCCCTGGTTTCGGTCATTGGCTTTGAAGAATTGACCCGCCGCGGCCAGCTCATCATCGCCAAGACCTATGGTTCTTTTGAAATCTGGCTTACGGTCGCTGCCATTTACCTGGTCATGACCTTGACCATTGCCCGTCTCGTAAGCTATTTGGAACGGAGGTTCGCAACGGATGATAGAAATTAAAGGTTTGAAAAAAAGTTTTGGCAAGCACGACGTCCTCAAGGGCATCGACTTGACCATTCAGGATAAAGAAGTCGTCGTCATCATCGGCCCGTCCGGTTCTGGTAAGAGTACGATCCTGCGCTGCATCAATTATCTGGAACAGCCGACGGCTGGGGAAATCATCGTCGACGGCATCAGCATGAGCGATGCCAAGAGCATCAACAATATCCGCAAGGAAGTCGGCATGGTCTTCCAGCGCTTCAATCTCTTCCCGCACATGACGGTCTTGCAGAACATCATCTTGTCGCCTATGAAGACCCGCGGCGAAAGCAAGGAAGAAGCGACAAAGACGGCTATCCAGCTGTTGGAAAAAGTCGGCTTGGCCGATAAGAAAGATGCCTATCCGGAAACCTTGTCCGGCGGCCAGCAGCAGCGTGTGGCCATTGCCCGCGCGTTGGCTATGAAACCGAAGTTCATGCTTTTCGATGAACCGACATCGGCACTGGATCCGGAAATGGTCCGCGAAGTATTGGACGTCATCAAGGATTTGGCCAAAGACGGCATGTCCATGGCCATCGTTACTCATGAAATGGGCTTTGCCCGGGAAGTCGCCGATCGCGTCCTGTTCATCGATGAAGGGAAAATCCTCGAACAGGGCAAACCGGACGACATCTTCTTCCACCCGAAAGAAGAACGGACGAAACTCTTCCTGTCGAAGATATTGTAAAAAGCGTAAAAAAAAGCTGTCGCATAAGCGGCAGCTTTTTTTGTGGTTCGTTTGGCGTGATTCGTTTGCCGAAAATTCGTAGAAATGCAGGCTGAGGCTGTGCACAGGATTCGCTCGGGCGCCCCTACACCGAAAGGGTGTCTGCACAATCTCCAGCAATCCACGGTCTACGACTCACGAACCACGAACCACGGCCCGCAGGGCCTTATCCCCGGGCCGCCCGGAATGCTGTTTCCGCGGCTTTGACGGTGCGTGCGATATCCTCATCGCTGTGGGCGCCGGAGACGAAGTTGGTTTCAAATTGGGACGGTGCCAGGTAGATGCCTTGTTCCAGCATGGACAGGAAGTAGCGGCGGAAGGCGTCCTGGTCGCTGGCTTCGGACGTGGCGTAGTTGGTGACCGGGACGGCGCTGAAGAAGACGCTGAACATGGTGCCGGCCCGATGGACCTGGACGGCAGCACCGGCCTGGGCAGCGGCGTCTTTGAGGCCGTCTGTCAGGATTTTCGTTTTGGCACAGGCTTTTTCGATGTAATCCGGGTCTTCTGTGATGAGGCGCAGCGTTTCCAGTCCGGCTGCCATGGCCAGGGGGTTGCCGCTGAGGGTACCGGCCTGGTAGACCTGGCCGGCCGGCGAGACGCAGTCCATGATGTCTTTACGGCCGCCATAGGCTGCGACGGGCAGGCCGCCGCCAATGATCTTGCCCAGGGTCGTCATGTCCGGGACGATGTGATAGATACTCTGGGCGCCGTGCAGGGCCGTGCGGAAGCCGCACATGACTTCGTCGAAGATGAGGACCGTGCCATGCTTCTGTGTTTCGTCACGCAAGAGCTGTAAATAGCCTTCTTCCGGCAGGACCAGGCCCATGTTGCCGGCAATGGGTTCGACGATGACGGCGGCAATGTCGTCGCCGCAGCGGTCCATGAGTTCCCGGAAGGCGTCGGCATCATTATAGGCGACGGTCAGCGTGTCTTTGGCCGTGCCGGCTGTGACGCCTGGGCTGTCGGGCTGGCCGAAGGTGGCGGCACCGGAACCGGCTTTGACCAGCAGGCTGTCGCCGTGGCCGTGATAGCAGCCGATGAATTTCACGATTTTATCGCGTCCCGTATAGCCGCGGGCGGCGCGGATGGCGCTCATCGTCGCTTCCGTGCCGGAATTGACCATGCGCAGTTTTTCGATGGACGGGTAGATTTCTTTGACCAGTTTGGCCAGCTGCGATTCAATCAGCGTCGGGGCGCCATAGCTCGTGCCGCGCGTGGCCGCTTCCTGCAGGGCCTTGACGACGCGGGGGTGGGCATGGCCGACGATTATGGGACCCCAGGAACCGACGTAGTCGATGTACTGATTGCCGTCGATGTCACAGATGGTACTGCCTTTGGCCCAGGCGATGAACGGCGGCGGACAGCCGATACGGTTATACGAGCGGACCGGGCTGTTGACGCCGCCCGGCATGAGGGTCTGCGCTTCGGCAAAAGCCGCAGCTGATTTTTCTAAATGGAGCATGGGAAGGCCTCCTCATTCTTTGATGTCTAAGTTGAATACATTCCGCAGTTCACGGACGACCCGGTCTTCATCGGGCGTGTTGGCCGCTTCGACGGTGCGCCGCAGGGGAGCGCGCAGGATTTTGCGGACCAGGATGTGGGATAAGTTCTCGACGACGCGGAACTGGTCGTCTGTCAGTTCGGGCAGTTTGTTGCGCGCCCGCTTGACGAAATGGCGCCGCGTCCGTTCGGCCTGCTGGGACAGGCTAAGGACGACGGGGCGGACGGACAGGTATTGATAGCGTTCAATCATGGTGTCCACGGCTTCGTCGACGATATAGCTGGCGGCAATGGCTTCGCGCTGACGCGTCGCTTCGTTATCGTGGACGACTTCCTGCAGGTCGTCGATGTTATATAAGGTCACGCCGGGAATCTGGGTGATTGCCGGGTCGGCGTCGCGCGGGACGGCGATGTCGATGATCAGCAGGGGCCGCCCTTGGCGCAGTTCCTGGAAACGCTGCAGCCGCGGGACGGTGATGACATAGTGCGGTGCGCCAGTCGAGGCGATGATGATGTCGACATCGGAAACGACGGACTGGACTTCTTTATAGTGGACGGCCTGGCCGCCGACGTCCGCCGCCAGTTCCTGGGCCCGATCCAGATGGCGGTTGACGATGTACAGTTTCCCGGCACCTTTGCCTAAGAAATTCTGGGCTGTCAGGCGGGCCATCTGGCCGGCGCCGTAGAGCAGGAGGTTCCGGCCAGAGAGGGAGCCCAGGCTTTTTTCGGCCATCTGGACAGCGGTATAGCTGACGGATACGGCATTGTAGGCAATGTGCGTTTCCGTCCGGACCCGTTTGCCTGTGGCGATGGCCTGCTGGAAGAGCATGTTGAGGATGGCACTGGTCGCACCGTTTTCATGGGCCATGACGTAGGCCTGTTTGACCTGACTGAGTATCTGACCTTCGCCGAGGACCAGTGAGTCCAGGCTGGCGGCGACGGTGAACAGGTGGTGGATGCAGGCTTTCCCCGTATAGCTGTAGAAATACGCCGGGTCATAAGCCGGGCGGCCGGCCAGGTCGAGGAAGAAGTCGCGCAGGGCCTGTTCGTTGTCCCGGATGTCGTCGACGACAGCGTAGACTTCGGACCGGTTACATGTCGACAGGACGACGGCTTCGCGCAGGCCGCCGTAATCGTCGAGGTGCTGCAGGCCCTGGTGGATGGCGTCCGGCGTCATAGTGAAGCGTTCCCGGATGGCGACGGGGACGGTCTTATGGTTGAGGCCAAGGATGACGAGGTCCATCGTTAGGCCTCGACTTCGTCGTTCTTCAGCCACTTAGCGACGTCGACGGCGTGGTAGGTGATGATGATGTCCGCACCGGCGCGCTTCATGCTGGTCAATTCTTCCATGACGATGCGCTTTTCGTCGATCCAGCCATTGCGGGCAGCCGCTTTGACCATGGCGTATTCGCCGCTGACGTTGTACGTGGCAATGGGCCGCTGGCAGCGCTGGCGGGCCTGGTAGACGATGTCCAGGTAGGACAGGGCCGGCTTGACCATGATGATGTCGGCGCCTTCTTCCAGGTCGAGGTCGATTTCCTTCATGGCTTCGCGGCCGTTGGCCGGGTCCATCTGATACTGGCGGCGGTCGCCGAAGTGCGGTGCCGAATCGGCGGCGTCGCGGAAGGGACCGTAGAAGCCGGAGGCATATTTGGCGGCATAGGACATGATGATGGTGTTGATGAAGCCTTCTTCATCCAAGGCCTGGCGGATGGAGGCGATGCGGCCGTCCATCATGTCCGACGGGGCGACGATGTCGGCACCGGCTTCGGCCTGACTGACGGCGACTTTGTTGAGCAGTTTCAGCGTGGCGTCGTTATCGACGTAGTGGTCTTTGATCTGGCCGCAGTGACCGTGGTCGGTGTACTGGCAGAGGCAGACGTCACCGACGATGACCATGTCCGGCAGGGCTTTCTTGATGGCCCGGATGGCGCACTGGACCGGGCTTTGCGGGTCCCAGGCGCTGGAACCGATTTCGTCTTTGTAAGCCGGCAGGCCGAAGACTTCGATGGCCCGCAGCCCTAAGGCATAGATGTCTTCGGCCAGGCGGACGGCGTTGTCTACGGACAGGTGATAACAGCCGGGCATGCTGGGGATTTCTTCTTTGACATTCGTGCCGGGGACGACGAAGATAGGGTAAATCAAATCGTTGAGGCATACATGGTTTTCCCGGACCATAGCGCGCAGGGGAGCGGAAAGGCGCAGGCGGCGGGGGCGTAAGGTATTCAATTTCATGACTGTTTGATTCTCCAATCTGTAATACATTCAGCCAGGCCGGCAATGGTGTAGGTCTGGGCTGTCACTATTTTTTTCAGGCCCGCTTCCTGACAGGTACGGGCCGTGATGGGGCCGATGCAGGCGAAGGTGATATCATCCAGGTCGCTGGCCTGGGCCTGGCTCAGGGAGAGGAAACTGCGGACGGCTGACGAGCTGGTGACGGTCACGACGTCGATGGTCTGGCGGGCCAGGAGGTCTTTCAGGACGGCGCCGTTTTCGCTGGCTTCGACGGTGCAATAGGCCTGGCAGACATCGACGACGGCGCCCCAGCGGCGCAGTGTGTCGGGCAGGACCGACCGGGCTTCTTTGGCCCTGGGGATGAGGATGCGTTCTTTGCCGGAAAGGTGCGGCTCCAGGGCGGCGGCCAGGTCTTCGGCACAGTAGGCGCCGGGGACGACGTCAGCCTGGAGGCCGTAAGCTGTCAGGGCCTTGGCCGTGGCACTGCCGATAGCGGCCAGTTTGGCCCGGCCCAGGGCACGGCTGTCGCGGCCGTGATGCTGGAGACGGCGGAAAAAGGCATCGACGCCGTTGGTGCTGGTGAAGATGACCCAGTCGTAATGTTCCAGGTCCGCTATGGCAGTATCCAGCGCCTGGTAGCCGTCTGTCGGCGGCGTGATGCGGATGGTCGGCACTTCCAGGCAGCGGGCACCCAGTTCTTCCAGGCGATGTGTCAGGTCCGGCGCCTGGGCGTGGGTCCGGGTGACGGCGATGGTCAGGCCGAAGAGGGGCTTCGTGTCGAACCACTGCATGGACGGCCGCAGGGCGACGACGTCGCCGACGATGAAGACGGCCGGTGCCTTGAAATGGCAGGCCGCCGCTTTTTCGGCGATATCTCCGACCGTAGCCACCAGCGTTTCCTGGTCGGCCTTGGTGCCCCAGCGGACCAGGGCTGCCGGCGTCGTCGCAGGACGGCCGTGGGCGACGAGCTGCTGGGTGATGGATGGCAGGTTGTGGACGCCCATGAGGAAGACCAGCGTATCGACGGCCGTTGCCAGTTTGTCCCAGTGAATCGATGACTGGCCTTTGGTCGGGTCTTCGTGACCTGTGACGACGGCAAAGGACGAAGCCGCCGTCCGGTCGGTCACGGGGATACCGGCATAGGCCGGGGCGCCGATGGCCGACGTGACGCCTGGGATGATTTCAAAGGGCAGGCCCGCGTCGTGGAGCGCCCGGCTTTCTTCGCCGCCGCGGCCGAAGACGAAGGGGTCGCCGCCTTTGAGACGGACGACAATCTTGCCTTCTTTGGCTTTGGCAATGAGCAGGTCGATGATTTTGTCTTGGGACAAGGTGTGGTCGGCCGCTTTTTTGCCGACATATATTTTTTCCGCTGTTGGCGGAGCAAATTCTAGAAGGCGCGGATCGGCCAGATAGTCGTAGATGACGACATCGGCCCGTTCCAGGACCTCCCGGCCCCGCAGGGTGAGCAGGCGGTAGTCGCCGGGACCGGCGCCAGTGAGATAAACGATACCGTTCATAGAGAGAACCTCCTTAATAGGTCGGGATGATGCCCAAATCAGTGAGGATGCGGCGGCCGCCGTCGTCGAGGAGTGTGCAGGCGGCCTCGTGGCCGATGGCGGCGCTGTCCGCCGCGGAGCCGCGTGTCGTCGTGCGGCAGACCTGGCTGCCGTCGGGAGCGGCGATGATGCTCTGCAGCGTCAGGATGCCGTCCTGGACGGTGCCGTAGACGCCGACCGGGACCTGGCAGCTGCCGTTGATGGCGGCCAGAAAGGTCCGTTCGGCCGTCGTCGCAGCGGCGGTGCCTTCGTCATTGAGGAAGGCCAGGGCCTGTTTCAACGATTCGTCGTCTGCGCGGGTTTCGATGGCCAGGGCGCCCTGGCCGACGGCGGGAATCATCGTATCGACGGGCAGGAGCTGTGTGATGCGGTCGGCCCGGCCCAGGCGCTGCAGACCGGCTTCGGCCAGGATGATGGCGTCGTATTGGCCGTCGTCGAGCTTCTTCAGGCGCGTGTCGACGTTGCCCCGCAGATCGGCGACGAACAGGTCAGGCCGGGTGTGGAGGAGCTGGGCCTTGCGGCGCAGGCTCGACGTGCCGATACGGGCACCGGCCGGCAGGGCTTCCAGGGACGCATAGGTATTGGAAACGAAGGCGTCGTGGACATGGTGGCGGGCCGTAATGGCTGCCAGGCAGAGGCCGTCCGGGACGTCCGCCGGCAGGTCCTTCAGACTGTGGACGGCCAGGTCGATGGTGCCGTCCAGGAGGCGTTGTTCCAGTTCTGTCGTGAACAGACCTTTGCCGCCGATGCGGGCCAAAGGGACATCGAGGATTTTGTCGCCTTGCGTGACGATGTGCTGGAGCTGGACGGTCAGTTCCGGGTCGTGCCGGCGCAGGGCTTCGGCGACGTAGTTGGCCTGCCACAGGGCCAGCTGGCTGCGCCGCGTACCGATAGTCAGATTACGTTTCATGGTTTTTCCTTTCCCAGGCGGCCAGCCGCTTCCGGAGGAGGGAGCTGGCGGCGTCGATTTCGTTGTTTTCTACCAGGTCCATGACGTCATCGGTCAGGGCCTGGCGCCAGAAGGCCTGGCGGTCCCGGCTGGTCGCGAGGAGGGCCTGGCCCTCTTTGCGGATAGCGGCCAGTTCAGCCATCCAGCGGCCATAGCGTTCGTCGAAGTGCTGTTCCAAGTGCTTCCGGAGCCAGCGCGAAAAGGCCGGCGCCTTGCCGTTGGTGGAGATGGTGAGCTGCAGGTCGCCCTGGCGGACGATGGAGGGCAGGGTGAAGTTGCACAGGTCCGGGACGTCACAGACATTGAGCAGTTTCCCCTGGGCTTTGGCAGCAGCTGAAACGGCTTGGCTGACGGCCTCGTCATCGGTGGCGCAGATGATGAGGAAGAAGGTGGTTTCATCGCCAGGCTGATAGGTCCGCCTTTGCCAGGACAGTTGATGTTCTTCGGCCAGAATCTGCAAAGCTGGTGTCAAGGCCGGTGCAATGACCGTTACGACGGCCCCTTCATCGAGGAGACGCCGGACCTTGCGTTCGGCGACGCTGCCGCCGCCGAGGACCAGACAGGCCTGACCGGTAAGATCGAGGTTAATAGGATACATAAACGGAACTCCCTTTCAAAGTTGTACGCCTTCTATTATACCATTATAAGAGGAAAAAGCTGTAGTAAATACAACAAATTTCTGAGTGAAAAAGAGGCTGTCTTTGTGTGACAGCCTCTTTTTCGAGTATTAAGTTTGCAGTTTGTAGTAACTTCATGCCAACAACTATGAAAAGCAACCTCTCAGTCAGCATCGCTGACAGCTCTCCTATGAGGAGAGCCAGTGGGTTACGAGAGCAGGCCGCCCTTTGGGACGGCCCCTACGATTTCTTATCCCTACGAGTCCTTAGCGGATGAAGTTGGTCATGATCTTCGCTTCTGTTGCCGGGGCTTCGATGCCTGCTTTTTTGCCGGCTTCGATGCATTTCAGGATCCAGGCCATGTTGCGGCCGAGGGTCCGCATGATCTGCAGGCCTTCTTCATCTTTCTTGACGTCCTCCGGCGTATTGCCGTGGACCATGGGCCAGTAGTTGGAAGCGACGCTGACCATCTGATGGTAGGACAAGTATTTGTTGAGGACGTCCAGCGTGGCTGTCGTTCCGGCACGGCGGGCCGAGGTGACGGTAGCGCCGACTTTATGGGTCAGGGCAGCACCGGCTTTACCAGCCAGTTTATCCATGAAGGAGATGATTTCACCAGACGGCGAAGCCCAGTAGACCGGCGAGCCGATGACCAGGCCGTCGGCGGTCTTCATTTTTTCGGCGACAGCGTCGACGATGGCGTCATCGGGAAGGGCATGGACGATTTCTGCATCGATGCCGTTTTCTTTGAGCGTATCGGCGACGACAGACAGTGCTGTATAGGTGCAGCCTTTTTCGCGGCGGCTGCCATTCAATAAGATAACTTTCATGGGAATCCCTCCTGTAAATATCATGATTACATGATAATGGTTGTCATAACTAATAAGACAGCTATTATCAGTTTGAAGTTAAAAGTTTGATGTTTGATGTAGATGGAATTTAAAGGCCCTTACGTCAAACTTCAAACACTAAAAATAAAGAAAAATGTATGATGACAGAAGCCTTCATACAATAATCTTTTGCAAAAATACTATAGCACAGAAAGGGCAAAAAAGCAAATACGCAGGCCGCTGTTCGTGGTTCGCAAAACCAGCCGCTAACCGCTAACGGCTGATTTTTCCTTATACGCATAGCGTAGCCTATTTTTATGACATAAAAGTATCAAAATATAAAATTTAAAATGATATTTTTATTGCATATAGTCCATGGAAATGGTATCATAAAGTCATCAAGAAGATTCCTTAGCCAAATACGTGAAAGGGAGTATGACTCATGAATACCATTACGCCTATGGATTCGGCGAACCAGGAAGTGTGGATCGGCGTCGACGTCGGTACGACTGGCGTCCGGGCCATTGCTTATACGGAAGACGGGACCAATGTCTGCTCGTCGGAAGCTTTTTATCCTTTGTTGACACCCCATCCGGACTGGGCCGAAGAAAGCCCGCTCCAGATCCTGGAAGCCGTCCAGGAAGTCATCAGCAAGACGGCCGCTCAGCTTCGCTATAAGAACAAGGAGCTGGCCGGCATCGCCCTGAGCACGGTCATGCACAGTTTCGCCGGCCTCGACGAAGGCAAAGACCCCCTCATGGACATGCAGACCTGGGCTGACAGCCGCAGCGCGTCTATTGTCCGGGAAATGAAGAAAGACGAAGGCTTGTGCCGGTCTTTCTATGAACGGACGGGCTGCCCCATCCACGCCTGCTATCCCCTGGCCAAGATCATCTGGCTGCGCCAGAACCAGCCGGAACTCTTCCGCCAGATGCGCTATGTCGGATCATTGAAAGATTATTTGTTCTATCACTTGACGGGCCAATGGGTCATCGACAAGTCCGCAGCCAGCACGAGCGGCATGTACAACGAACGGACCTTGGATTGGGATGATGAAATCCTGGCCTATGCCGGTGTCACTAAAGACCAGCTGCCGCCTGTCGTATCGACGACGTACAGCCAGGGTTTGTGTGAAGACGCTGCCAAGATTTTGCGCCTGCCGGCCGGCCTTCCCGTCGTCATCGGCGCTACGGATGGCGTCCTGGTCAACGTCGGCATCGGTGCCGTCGAACCGGGCCAGCTCAGCGGGACCATCGGGACCAGCGGCGCCCTGCGCATGCTGACCCGCCAGCCCAAGACGGACCCGCAGATGCGCACGTGGTGCTATAACCTGACCGACGACATGTGGGTCGCCGGCGGAGCCATCAACAACGGCGGCATGATCCTGCGCTGGGTCCGCGACAAAATCTGCCATTACGGCGGCAGTGCTCTGGAAACGCTGGACATCGACCCCTATGACTTGATGACCATGAAGGCAGAACACGTCGATGCCGGCGCCGATGGTCTCATCTGCCTGCCGTATTTTACGGGCGAACGGGCGCCGTACTGGAACTCGGAACTGCGGGGCATGTTCTTCGGCTTTTCCCTCAATCACAGCCGGTCCCACATGATCCGCGCCGTCATGGAAGGCATCTGCTACAGCCTGAACAGCGTCATGGCAGCTCTCAAGGAATTTGGCGACATCAAGGACATCCGCGTCAGCGGCAGCTTCACCAAGTCGAAACTGTGGCTCCAGATTTTATCGGACGTCCTCAATCAGCCCATCACCCTGCCGGACAACAGTGAAGGCGCTGCTTTCGGGGCGGCCGTGCTGGGATTCATTTCCAGCGGCAAATTGAAGAGCATCGCCGATACGGCCGACTTGGTCCACGCCAAGAAAATCTATACGCCTATCGAAGAAAACGTAGCCGTCTACCAGCAGCTCTACGACATCTTCGTCCGGCTCTACCATAACTTGCAGGGAGAATTTGCCGACATTACGGCATACCAGCAGAAATTATAATTTCCAGTGAAAAGGAGAGATACCTATGGCACTTCACGATATTGGCGTCGTCGGCATGGCCGTCATGGGCAGTAACCTGGCCCTGAACATGGCCGACCACGGCTACGACGTTTCGGTCTACAACTATACGCCGGATCTGACGGAACAGTTCCTCAAGGAACGGCCCCATGACAAGATTACGGGCTACTTCGAGCTGAAGGATTTCCTGGCTTCCCTGAAGCGGCCGCGCAAAATCATGCTCATGATCATGGCCGGTGCGCCTGTGGACAGCATGCTCGACCAGCTGCTGCCCCTCCTGGATACAGGTGACATCATCATCGACGGCGGCAACTCCTATTTCGGCGATACGCGCCGCCGCTACGACCGCTGCAAAGAAGACGGCATCCATTTCTATGGCATGGGCATTTCGGGCGGGGAAACGGGCGCCCGCCGCGGTCCGGCCATCATGCCGGGCGGCAATAAGGAAACGTATCCTGAAATCCAGCCCATTTACGAAGCCATTGCGGCCAAAGCGGCTGATGGCAAGCCGTGCTGCACTTACATCGGCGAAGACGGCGCCGGCCATTACGTCAAGATGGTCCACAACGGCATCGAATACGCCGATATGCAGCTCATCGCCGAAGCTTATTTATTGCTCAAACACGTCGGCGGTTACGATAACGCCGCCATTTCTAAGATTTTCCATGAATGGAACCAGGGCGAACTGAAGAGCTTCCTCATCGGTATCGCCGCGGATATTTTCGCCGAAGACGACGAAGCAGGCGGACAGGTCCTGGATAAGATCGTCGACGCCGCCGGTCAGAAGGGGACCGGCCGCTGGACGAGCATCGAATCGATGAAACAGGGTGTTGATATTTCCATGATTACGGCAGCCTGCAATGCCCGCGTCATGTCCAACGCACCAGGCCGTGCCAAAGCACAGGATGTCATTGCCAAGCCGGCCCTGACGACCCAGAGCGGCCCGGACTTCGTCGAAGCTGTCCGCCAGAGCCTGTATGCGGCCAAAATCGTCGCCTATGCCCAGGGCTTTTCCCTCTACAAGAGCGCTTCGGAAACGTATGACTGGCACCTCGATTACGGCGCCATCGCTTCCATTTTCCGGGCCGGCTGCATCATCCAGGCCGAATTTCTGACCAAGATCACCGAAGCCTATGACAAGAATCCGGAGCTGGACAATCTCTTGTTCGACGATTTCTTCCTGGCTAAAATCAATGCCAACCAGGGCGCCCTGCGGCAGATCATCGGCCTGGCCATTGCCAACGGCCTTCCCATTCCGGCCTTCTCGGCTTCGCTCCAATACCTCGACGCCTACAGCAGCCCTCAGGTCGGAGCCAACCTCATCCAGGCCCTGCGCGACTATTTCGGCGCCCATACGTTCCAGCGCGTCGATAAAGCCGGTACCTTCCATCACCATTGGCATGAACATTATACAAAATAAAGGAGGTTTCTCATTATGCCACTCGTCATACTCGCTATTGGCATTCTCGTCTTATTTTTCCTCATCGTCAAAGTCAAGCTCAACAGTTTCCTGGCCTTGCTCCTCGTCGCCGGTGCCGTCGGCCTGGCCGAAGGCATGCCTATCGACAAGCTCATCCCGACCATTGAAAAAGGGCTGGGCGGGACCCTCGGCGGCCTGGCCATCGTCGTTTCCTTCGGTGCTATGCTGGGCAAGCTCATGGCTGAAAGCGGCGGTGCCCAGCGCATTGCGACGACACTGATCAACGTCTTCGGCCGGGAAAAGGTCAAATGGGCCGTCTGCCTGACGGGCTTCATCGTCGGTATCGCCTTGTTCTATGAAATCGGCTTCGTCCTGCTCATCCCCTTGGTCTTCACCATTGCGGCGGAAGCCAAGATTCCCCTGCTGGAAGTCGGTATCCCCATGGCTGCGGCCTTGTCGGTCACGCACGGCTTCCTGCCGCCTCATCCGGGCCCGACAGCGATTTCCATCATTTATAATGCCGATATCGGCACGACCCTGGTCTATGGTGCCATCATCGCCATCCCGACGGCCATCGTCGCCGGCCCGCTGTACTGCACGCTGACGCGGGACATCAATCCGGAAATCCCCAAGGGCATGTACAACCCGAAAATCTTTAAGGACGACGAAATGCCTGGCTTTGGTATTTCCGTCTTCACGGCGCTGGTCCCGGTCATCCTCATGGCTGCTTCGGCTATTGCCAAATTGACCATGGGTGCCGATGTCCCGGCCCGCCATATCCTGACCTTCTTCGGTCAGCCGGACATTGCCCTGACCATTTCCGTCGCCATCGCTATCTATACCTTCGGCCTGGGCCGGGGCAAATCCATGGAAGATGTCATGAAGACCGTCCAGGATGCCGTCCTGACCATTGCCATGATCTTGCTCATCGTCGGCGGTGGCGGTGCCTTGAAACAGGTCCTCATCGACAGCGGTGTCGGCACGTACATCGGCAACCTCGTCGCCGGTTCGGATTTGTCGCCGCTGCTCCTGGCCTGGCTGGTCGCTGCCGTCATCCGCACGGCCTGCGGTTCGGCTACGGTAGCAGCCCTGACGGCTGGCGGTATTGCTGCCCCTATCTGCGCCGTCACCGGTGCCAATCCGGAACTGATGGTCCTGGCTACGGGCGCCGGTTCGCTCATCTTCAGCCCGCCGAATGACCCTGGTTTCTGGCTGTTCAAGGAATTTTTCGGCCTGACGGTCAAACAGACCGTCCGCACGTGGTGCGCCCTGGAAACAATCATTGCCGTCATGGGTTTAGCTGGTGTACTTGTTTTGAATCTCTTTGTAGGCTAAAATAAAAGTGAATATGAAAGTAGGAGGGAAGACGATGGAAGAAATGAAGCTCCAGGTATTTCCTGTCCTGCGCAGTGCATACGGCGGTCTGACCAAGTCAGAGCGCCGTATTGCCGATTATATTGTCGATCATCCCGGCGAGGTCATGGAAGAGACCGTAGCGGACCTGGCCGTTCATGCGCAGAGTTCGGAAATCACCATTTCCCGGTTTTGCAAGAAATTGGGCTGCAGCGGGTTGAAGGAATTGAAGCTCATGCTGGCTGCCGATTTGTCGGCAGCGCCGCAGAAGGACTTCCACGATATCCAGGCCGGCGATACGGGCCGCCAGGTGGCGTCCAAGGTTTTTGCCAATATCGCCGAAGGTTTGCAGGATACGCTGAGCCTCCTCGATTATGATGCCGTCGATGAAGCGGCCCGGCTCATCTTGAAGGCCCGGCGGATTTATGTCTTTGGCTTCGGCAATTCGGCGACGGTCTGCATGGATATGGCCACGCGGTTCCTGCGCCTGGGCCTGGCCATCCGGGAATATGCCGATTCCCATATGCAGGTGACGGCAGCGGCACTCATGACGCCAGCAGATGTCGTCCTGGCCGTGTCCCACAGCGGGGCGACGAAGGAACTGCTCCAGTCCGTCCGGGCTGCCAAGGCGGCCGGCGGCAAGGTCATCGTCATCACCAGCCACGGCCAGTCGCCTTTGGCCGGGGAAGCCGATGTCTGCCTGTGCGGCATGGGCCGTGAAGTCCAGTATACGTCGGAAGCCGGGGCATCGCGCCTGATCCACATGGCCATCGGCGACGTCCTCTATACGCGGATTGCCATGCAGGAAGAAGGCCTTTTCCGGGACAATATAAAGAAGATGCGCCAGGAAATCGGCAAGAAGCGGCAGTTATAATCGCGGCTACGAAAATCGGCAGTTCTGTGGTACAATAAAGACGACTTATTGCAAACAGAGGAAGGATGATCAGAGGGTGAAAAAATTCTTGGAAATGGCGACTATCGTCGAGAATGAAGCCATTATTCCCGAAGTCTGGAAAATGGTATTCCATGCGCCGCAAATCGCAAGAGAAGCGCGGCCCGGTCAGTTTGTCAATGTCCACCGCGATGGGGGACAGACCTTTTTACGCCGTCCTTTCGGCATCGTCGATGCCGATACGGAATCGGGCAATGTGACTATTATTTACCGCCTGGTCGGCGTCGGTACGGCCGAAATGAAGACCTTGCGCCAGGGCGATGCACTCAGCGTCGAAGGCCCGTTAGGGGAAGGCGTCTTTACGACGACACCGGGCAAGGTCCTGCTGGCTGGCGGCGGCGTCGGCCTGGCACCGCTCATCTTCTTGGCCAAGCGCCTGGACCATCCCATCGTGCTCGTCGCCGGAAAGACGGCAGCCGAAACGTTCTGGACGAAGTTCTTTGAACCCTATGCCGGCCGGATCTACGTGACGACTGACGACGGCTCGCAGGGCATCAAAGGGTTTGCCGTCGATGCGCTGCCGCAGATTTTTGCCGATCAGCCCATCGACCGCGTATCGGTCTGCGGCCCGACGGTCATGATGAAGACCATTGCCCAGGCTTCGGCCAAGGCCGGCATCGCCTGTGAAGTATCTATGGAAAAACGGATGGCCTGCGGCATCGGCGTCTGCCTGGGCTGCACCTTTGAAAGCCAGCTCGACGGCAAGCGCTATAAAGTCTGTGCCGACGGTCCTGTTTTTGACGCGAAGGAGGTCTTTGCATGATCAGCGAACGGATTGCCGTCCAATTCGCCGGGATTTCCATGAAGACACCGGTCATGGGAGCCTCGGGAACCTTTGGGTTCGGCGTAGAATACAGTGATTTTCTCGACCTCGACCACGTCGGGGCCATCATTTCCAAAGGCATCACGCCGCTGCCGCGGCCGGGCAATCCTGGCGTCCGCGTAGCCGAAACACCGGCAGGGATGCTCAACTGCATCGGCCTGGAAAACCCGGGCGTCGAAGTTTTCAAGCGGGATATCCTGCCCAAGGTCCATGAAGCCTGCCAGACACCGCTCATCGTCAATATTTCGGCCGGTACTGCCGAAGAGTACGGCGAATTGGCAGCCCAGCTCGACGTCGATGGTGTGGCCGCCCTGGAAGTCAATATTTCCTGCCCCAATGTCAAAGAAGGGGGCATCGTCTTCGGGACCCAGCCGGAAGCGGCCGCTGCAGTCACGCGCAGCGTCAAGGACCATACGAAGAAACCGGTCATCGTCAAGTTGTCGCCGAACGTCACGGATATTACGGTCATGGCTAAAGCCGTCGAAGCGGCTGGTGCCGACGCCGTATCGCTCATCAATACCCTGACGGGCATGGCCATCGACATCAAGAGCCGCCGCCCCCTGTTGGGCAACATCACAGGCGGCCTGTCCGGCCCGGCTGTGAAACCCATTGCCCTGCGCATGGTATGGCAGACGGCTCAGGCCGTATCCATCCCCATCCTCGGCCTGGGCGGCATCACGACCTGGCAGGACGCCGTCGAATTTATGCTGGCCGGTGCCAGCGCCGTCGCCGTCGGGGCCCATAACTTCGTGGACCCCAGAGCCGTAGAAACCATCGCCGAAGGCCTGGACCAGTATTGTAAGGACGAAGGCATCGAACACATCCAGGATATTGTAGGGGCATTGGAGATTCGTAGTTAGTGGTTCGTGGTTCGTAGGGGCCGTCCCAAAGGGCGGCCCGTTGTGGGAATCCCATTCACGAACCCGTCGGGTATATGTAAGACTCCCGTGACCCATTGGCATGAGCGGGCCGCCCTCCGGGACGGCCCCTACAGAAAAAGGGCTTGTCGCATACGCGACAAGCCCTTTTTCTATCATTTCTTATTCTTTTTTCTCGATGCGAAGTCGCCGCCGGCCTGGATGACGTTGACGACGACGATGAGGATGATGATCGTCGCCAGCATGACGTCGGGACGGAATCGCTGGTAACCGTAGCGGATGGCGATATCCCCGAGGCCGCCACCGCCGATGGCGCCGGCCATGGCCGATGCCCCGATGAGGTTGACGATGAGGACGGTGATGTTATTGATGATCGTCGGCAGGGCTTCCGGGATAAGGACCTTGCGGATGATCTGGAAGGGCGTAGCCCCCATGGATTCGGCCGCTTCGACGAGGCCGAAATCGACGTCGCGGATGGACGTTTCGACGAGACGGCTCAGGAAGGGGATGGCGACGATGGTCAAGGGGACGCAGGCTGCCGTCGTACCGATGGACGTGCCGGCAATGAGGCGCGTCAGCGGGATGATGGCGACCATGAGGATGATGAACGGAATGGAACGGATGATGTTGACGATGGTTCCAAGAATCTGATTGATGAAGCGGTTTTCCAGAATATGGCCTTTGCTGGTCGTGACCAGGGTGATACCCAGGGGAATACCGATGATGCCGCCGATGATCGTGGCGACAGCGACCATATAGAATGTTTCTTGAATGCCTTGGAGCATTAACTTAATTATTTCTTGGGACATAACCTAAAACCTCACTTCCAATCGGTAATGTTTTGATATACGAGAATGCCTTGGCCTGTGTTTCCATATCGCCCATGATGACGACGATGAGGTAGCCGAAGGGTTCATCCTGGATATAGTCGATGTTGCCATAGAGGACGCTGACTTCGACGTTGAACTTGCGGACGACGTCGGCGACGACGGGATCGTTGGTGGCAGCACCTTTGAAGCGCAGGCGGACGAGCATGTTGCGGTCCGGTGCAGGCTGATTGGTGACGCCCAGGTTCTTGATGCCTGCCGGCAGTTCCATGTTGATGATGGACGTGACGAAGTCTTTCATCGTCTGGGACTGAGGATTGGTGAAGATGTCGACGACGCGGCCCATTTCCTTGATGACGCCGCTTTCGATGACGGCGACGCGATGGCAGATTTCCTTGACGACGGCCATTTCATGGGTGATGACGACGATGGTGATGCCCAGGCGCTTGTTGATGTCCTGGAGCAGTTCCAGGATGGATTTCGTCGTCTGCGGGTCCAGGGCGGACGTCGCTTCGTCGCAGAGCAGGATTTTCGGGTCGCTGGCCAGGGCGCGGGCAATGCCGACACGCTGTTTCTGGCCGCCCGAGAGCTGGGACGGGTAATTGCCGGCCCGGTCGCTGAGGCCGACCAGGTCCAGAAGAGATGCGACTTTCTTTTCGATGACGTCTTTCGAGGCCCCAATCAGTTCCAGCGGGAAGGCAATGTTTTCGGCAACCGTACGGGATGATAACAGATTGAAATGCTGGAAAATCATGCCGATGTTCTTGCGTTCTGCCCGCAACTGGGATTCACTCATCTTGGTCAGGTCCTTGTCGTCGATGATGACCTGGCCGCTCGTCGGCTTCTCTAACATATTGATGCAGCGTACCAGCGTCGATTTGCCGGCGCCGCTCTTGCCGATGATACCGAAGATTTCGCCGTCTTCGATGGTCAGGTTGATGCCTTTCAGGGCCTGGACCTGAGCCGAGCCGCCGTAGGTCTTGGTAATATTTTTCAGTGTAATCACAATATCAACTCCTTAAAATAGGCGTAACTAGGGAAAAACAACAACAAAAAAGGCCGTCATACAGATGACGGCCGTATATACGGTTTCATTTCATCTGTCGGAATGTTCCGTTGGAATTGGCACCTTCCCGATAGGGGGTTGCCGCAGCGTCATCGGGCCAGTCCCTCAGCTGCTCTGGATGAAGGGTATATGGTTGTTGCGTCTTATAATAGCACGGATGGCCGGGCTTGTCAATGGAAAATCGTTATTGTGCCCAGTCGCCATGGGTAAAGACCGGCACCGTCGTGCCGTCTGCCTTGGTCCCGGTAATGGTCAGGTCCGGCGAACCGACCATGAAATCGACGTGGATCATGGAATCGTTGAGACCGGCTGCGGCGATGGCGTCTTTGTCCATATCGGCGCCGCCAGCCAGGCAGGTCGGATACGATGCGCCCAGGGCCAGGTGGCACGAGGCGTTTTCGTCGAAGAGCGTTTCATAGAAGAGGATGCCCGACAGGGAAATGGGGGAATGGTAGGGGATGAGGGCCACTTCGCCGAGGCGGCAGGCGCCTTCGTCGATGGCGATGAGCTTCTTCAGGACGTCTTCACCCGTTTCGGCGGCTGCGGCGACGACTTTGCCGTCTTTGAAGGTCAGGTGGAACTTGTCGATGAGGTTGCCGTTATAGACCAGGGGCTTGGTGCTGTAGACCGTGCCGTTGACGGCGTCGGCCTTAGGCGCGGAATAGATTTCTTCCGTCGGGATGTTGGCGTTGAACAGCAGGTGGTCTGCCGTCTCTTCCATGCCGCCCTGCCAGATATGGCCGTCCGGCAGGCCGAGGGTCAGGTCCGTCCCCAGGCTGTTGGTATAATGGAGGCTGGTGAAGTGCTGATCCGTCATCCAGGTCCGGCGCTTCTTCAGCTCTGCCAGATGGGCGTCCCAGTCGGCCAGGGCATCGGCACCGTCGGCGCGGGATGACTGGAGGATTTGCTTCCACAAGGCTTCATAAGCGGCGTCGGCGTCGAGGTCCGGATAGAGGAGCTTGGCCCAGATGGCACTGGGGACAGCGGCGACGAGCCACGTCGTCTTCGAAGCCATCATGCCGTCGATGTATTCCTTGAGGGCTTCGTTCTGGGCCTTCTGCTGGGCGAAGATCTTCTTAGTGTCGATGCCGTCCATGAGATACGGGTTGGCCGAGATGAGGCTGAGGAAGGCCGCTTTCTTATGGTAATAATAGAGACTGAAATCGCGGCGCCAGTCCGGCAGGGACTCGAAGTACTGCTGGTCTTCGTGTTCGTAGCGCAGGCGGGCCATGGCGTCAGATCGCCAGTTGCAGACGACCTGGGCGGCGCCGGCCGTATAGGCCTCTTTTGTCAAGAGGGCGACGAAGTCGTGCGATTCGACAGGGGCGTTGATGACCAGGGTCTGGCCTTGCTGCAGGTTCAGGCCCTTCTGTAAGAGGACGCGGGCATAAGCCGTTAATTGCTGAGTAGTTGGCATAAAATCACTCCTTAGTAGATGGGTATGAGATGGGAACTTTCCAGGCCGTATGTTTCCACAGGCGCCAGTTCAGGGCGCTGGCATTGATGGCCAGGCCGATGATGAGGCTGATCCAGTAGCCATAGGGGCCGTAAGACGTAGCGTGGGCCATGGCATAGCCCATGGGGATGCTGATGAGCCAGTACGTCACGAAGGCGACATAAGTGATGATCTTGACGTCCTTATAGCCGCGCAGGATGCCCTGGACCGGCGTACCGGCGGCATCGAAGAAGGAAAAGGCGACGGCATAGAAGATGAACATGCGGATGGCCCAGAATGTCTCGGCATCGCTGGTAAAGACCCTGGCGATGGGGTCGATGAAATGATAGGTCATGGCGATGAGCCCGAGGGCGATGACAAAAGCCGTCATCTGGCAGAGCACGGCGTATTGCCGGGCTGCGGCGTAATTGCGGGCGCCGACTTCATAGCCGATGACGATGGTCGCCGTCAGGCTGATGCTCCAGGGCAGGGTGTACGTCAGGGTCGAATAACTGATGGCGGCCTGGTTGGCGGCCAGGTACAGCGTGCCGAACTCGGCCATGAACAGGCCGACGATGGAGAACAGGCTCGTTTCGCAGAAGACGGCGATAAAGATGGGAATGCCCAATTCCAGCTGGTGATGGATGTGATGCCAGCTGACGGGCCGCAGGCGGCTCCACAGGTGATAGGACCGGAACGGTTCCATCCACTGCAGGACAGCTGCAAAGAGCAGGAAAGACAGCCACGACGCGATGGTGATGGCATAGCCCGTGCCGATGCCGCCCATGGCCGGAATGGGACCGGCGCCGAAGATGAGCAGGCGGAAGAGGAGAATCGTCAGGACCAGGTTGATGACTAAGATTGTCATGGAAACGTGGGTCTTGCCGTGGGCGTCGACGATATAGCGCATCGTCGCCTGCAGGCAGATGGGGACCAGCCCCAGGGCCAGGGCCTTGAGGTATTCCCAGGCGATGTAGCGGACCGGCGCGTCGAGGCCCATGAAGTCGAGGAAGGGCGGCATGAGAACGGCACCGGCCAGGAAAATGACGACTGTAAAGCCCAGGCTCAGGTACAGGCTCTGCATGATGTACGGCGGGATTTCTTCGGTCCTTTTCGCACCCCGGAGCTGGGCGATGATCGGCGAGATGCCGAAGAAAATACCGCACAGGCCGGCAAAGACGGGATACCAGATATTGACGGCCACGGCGACTCCGGCCAGGTCGATCGTCCCGGCGCGGCCGCTGAAAATCGAACTGAAAACGGCCGTCCCGACCTGGGCCATCTGCGTCAGGAGCAGGGGAAAGAACAGGACCAAGAAATGGCGCAATTGAAATAAATGGGGGAACATAGCATCCTCCTTGTATGAAAAAGGGCTTGTCGCACAACGACAAGCCCTTTAAAGTTGTTAGTGGCTAGCAGTTAGTTGTTAGCGGATGGCTTTAAATTTAAAGGCCTTCTTCAAGCTTCAAACCTCAAACATAAACGAAAAAGGGACCGTGCATGATGGTCGAAACCTTCATGCGCCAGTCCCCCTTTTCAGTCAAGCTTATTTACCCATAGCATTGACTTTGGAAGCCAAACGGGATTTTTTACGAGCTGCAGTGTTTTTATGGAGAACGCCTTTCTGTGCGGCGCTGTCGATTACGCTGCTAGCTTTATCGAATGCTTTTTTAACAGCTTCAGCGTCACCAGCGGCGATAGCTTCGGTCGTACGGCGGATAGCGGTATGAACAGAAGATTTAACCTGAGAGTTAGCTGCGTGACGAGCTGCGTCTTTTTCCATCGTTTTGATATTGGATTTAATCTGCGGCAATGGATTCACCTCCCTAATTTACAAGAACACTAGAAGAAATTTTACCATATGGCGCAGAAAAAATCAATACCTTTTTTACAAGACATACGATTAAGCTTTGCCTTCCGAGCCGAGGACGCATTTAATCTTGTGAGCGACGATGTCATGAACGAACTGACGGCCGTCGGCGAGGTACTGGCGCGGGTCGAAATGTTCCGGGTGCTGTGCCATGTGCTGACGGATGCCGGCAGTCAGGCCGAGACGGAGGTCGGAGTCGATATTGATCTTGCAGACAGCCATGGAAGCCGCTTTGCGGAGCTGATCTTCCGGGATGCCGATAGCGTCAGCCAGGTTGCCGCCGTTTTCATTGATGATCTTGACATATTCCGGTACGACCGAAGATGCGCCGTGGAGGACGATCGGGAAGCCCGGCAGGCGTTTGGAGACTTCTTCGAGGATGTCGAAGCGAAGTGTCGGCGGTACGAGGACGCCGTCTGCGTTGCGCGTGCACTGTTCCGGTGTGAATTTGAATGCGCCGTGGCTGGTGCCGATAGCGATGGCCAGGGAATCGACGCCCGTGCGGGATACAAATTCTTCGACTTCTTCCGGACGGGTATAGTGAGCTTCATGAGCAGCGACTTTGACATCATCTTCGATGCCGGCCAGCTGGCCCAGTTCGCCTTCGACGACGACGCCGTGAGCGTGTGCATATTCAACGACTTTTTTCGTGAGGGCGATATTGTCTTCGAAAGAATGTTTCGAGCCGTCGATCATGACGGAAGTGAAACCGCCGTCGATGCAGTCTTTGCAGGTTTCAAAGTCAGCGCCGTGGTCGAGGTGAAGGGCGATGGGGAGATCATGATCTTCCAAAGCTGCTTCTACGAGATGTTTCAAATACGGCGGTTTAGCGTATTTGCGGGCACCGGCCGAAGCCTGAAGGATGATCGGCGAGTTCAATTCAGCAGCGGCCTGGGTGACGCCCTGGACGATTTCCATGTTGTTGATGTTGAATGCGCCGATAGCATAGTGGCCTTCATAGGCTTTTTTAAACATTTCTGTAGTTCCAATTAATGGCATGTTTACATTCCTCCTACATAATACGTAAAGATGTTTTAGTATATATAATTCCAGCCGGCCCGTTGGACGAGGGCGTCCATATCTTCAGGCAGCCGGGAATTAACGGTGATGAAGCGATGGCTCATGGGGTGGGTGAACTGGAGGCAGTAGGCGTGCAGGGCCTGGCGGCCGATGAAGCGGCGCGAACCGCCGTAGAGGTCGTCGCCGGCCAGGGGATAGCCCAGGTAACTGCTGTGGACCCGAATCTGATGGGTCCGTCCCGTGTGCAGGACGACCTGGAGCAGGCTGTAGTCCCTACCAGCTGCGAGGCAGGTGAAATCGGACCAGGCCGGCTTTCCGTCGAGGCGGACACAGCGGGTAATGATGCTATCGGGACATCTTCCGATGGGGGCGTGTACAGTTGTGACCCGCGATGGGTATCGTCCCTCACAGATGGCTAAGTACAAACGCTTATACCCCAGGTCCTGCTTATCGAAAGCATATTGGATCTGCGGCTCCTTGGCGACCATACAGAGACCGGACGTATTCTTGTCCAGGCGGTGCATTGGGTGGTACGAACAGTGCTGGCCCGTCTTTTCATAGTGATAGGCGACGGCATTGGCCAGGGTCCCGTCCCGGACGGCGGATGTCGGGTGCATCAGGATACCTGCCGGCTTGTCGATGACCATGAGGTAGTCGTCTTCGTAGACGATGCCAATGGGTATATCCTCTGGCGGAAAGGGATTCTTTTCCGGAAGGGTGACACAGATTTCATCCCCTTCCTGGACGAAGTCGCGCGTCGACGCCGCCTGTCCATTGATGGTGCAGATGCCGTTGTGTTTGATCCGGCGCCGCAGCGTCGATGAGACGCCGAAGTGTTTCAAGGCGCCGCCTAAGGATGTGGGCCGGGTAATCGTCCCGACGGTAAAATGAATCATATGCATTTCCCCTATATTGGCTTTGTCTACATCTATTATACAAAATGAAAATAAATAAATCCATACATTTCGTGAAATCATGTGGGCTATATTTTAGCCCGCAAGGGCCTGAGCGTGCGGTTTTTCAGAAAAAATCATCTTCTGGAAAAGGAAACTTGACGCTCCGCGTCGAAATAGTATATCATAGGAATGTTATGTATCCATTTTTTATGATTTGCGAGAAAAGAGTGTTCCCTAAAGAAGGAATTTCACAGGTGGATAGAGAATAATATATACGTCAGCGTTATTGAAATGAAACAGGTGATATGAGTGAAACGGTTTTCCAGCGAATTTATCGAACAGGTCCGACAGGCCAATGACATTGTCAGCGTCATCTCCGATTACGTGTCGCTGAAACGGCAGGGCCGGAACTTTTGGGCCTGCTGCCCTTTCCATAATGAAAAGACCGCCTCCTTCAGCGTCGCTGCCGACAAAGGCTTTTTCTATTGTTTCGGCTGCCATGCTCATGGCGATGTCTTCCAATTCATTATGAAAAAAGAAAACCTTTCCTTTTCCGATGCCGTCGAACGACTGGCCGAACGGGCACACCTCGCCCTGCCTGTCGTCGAACGGTCGGCCGAAGAAATCGCCCGCGATAAACAGCGGGACCGCTTGTATCAGATCAACGAAATGGCAGGTAACTTTTTCCATAACTGCCTGACCCGGACCCATTACGGCCAGCCCGGGCTGGCTTATTTTCACAAACGCCACGTATCGGACGATACCATCGAAGTTTTCAAACTGGGCTTTGCCCCGGAAAGCTGGGATAAGCTGACGACAGCCTTTATGAAAAAAGGCGTCACCGGCAGGGAATTAGTCCTCCTGGGGCTGGCCAAGGAAAAGAACGGCCACTTTTACGATGCCTTCCGCGGGCGGGTCATGTTTCCCATCCGCGATGGCCGCAGCCGCATCGTCGGTTTCGGCGGCCGCGTCCTCGACGACAGCAAGCCGAAGTACCTCAATTCGCCGGAAACGCCGATTTTCAATAAGCGACGCCTTCTCTTCGCCATGGACCTGGCCCATAAAGCGATTTATGAGCAGGGCAAGGCTATCCTGGTCGAAGGCTATATGGATGTCGTATCCGCTCATAACCGGGGCATCCGTAATGTCGTCGCGTCCCTGGGGACGTCTTTTACGCCGGAACAGGCGCGGCTCTTGCAGCGCCAGGCCAAAGAACTCGTCCTGGGGTACGATATGGACGGCGCCGGCCGGCAGGCGACACGGCGGGCCATGGAAATCGTCCGCGGCCTGGGCATGCGCATCCGCGTCTTGTCCCTGCCGCAGGGGAAGGATCCTGATGAATACATCAACGCCGCCGGACCGGAAAAATTCCGCCAGGCCGTCGATGAAGCGCCGAATGTGCTCGATTACATGCTCATGCGGGCGCTGCAGCAGTTCGATGTGACGACCCTCGAAGGGAAATCGGCCATTACGGCCATGGTCCTTCCCGTCGTCGCCGCCGTCGATAACCGGGTCCTCCTGGAAGCCTTTCTGAAGAAACTGGCAGGCCAGCTCCAAATCGGGGAAAACGCCGTGCGCAGCGAGTTCAATAAATACGTCGCTGCCCACCCGGAAGCGGGCCAGCAGCAGGTCGTCATCTCCCAGTCCGTATCCCAGGAAAATGCCGCAGCCCGCGGGAACGGCTCCATGGCCGTGGCTGAAGAGAATATCCTGCGTTTCCTCCTGGAAAAACCGGCTGCCTGCGGGCGGGTCCAGGCCAAAGTCTCGCCGGACCTCTTTGCCGATGAGCGGCGGCGCCATATTTACCAGCTCATTTTGGATACGTATGCACACCAAGGGATGTACACACCACATGACATCCAGCAAAAATTAACTCCTGAGGAGGCCGAAGAAGTAGCACGAATTATGGTTCTACAAGATGTCCCAATGGACGAAAATGTACTGATGGATTATGTCAAGCGCTTTCGCCTGGCCGATTTACAAAAGCAGTACCTGGCGCACAGCCGCCTGGCTGCCACTTATAGCCGGAATGGCGATGCAAGGTTGGCTGAAGAGCTTGCAGCCTGTAAAAAAATTAACGATGAAATGAAACAATGGTCTTGAGGAGCAGAAAGGAGCCTGTACACCATGGTGAATAAAACGACAGATGATACGAAAGTAACGAAAAAAACGACGAAGAAAACGACGCGCCGTAAGACGTCCAAGAAAAAGGATGCAGCCGTAAAGAAACCGTTGAGTGAAAAAGAACGCCAGGCCCTGGCCCTGCAGCACATCAAGCAGCTCTTGCAAATGGGGCAGAAGAAAGGCAGCCTGACCTATACAGAAATCATGAACCTCATGGAAGAAGACGAACTGACGCCGGACCAGATCGATAAGATGTACGAAGTCTTTGCCGACAAGGGCATCGACATCATCGGCGAAGATGATTCCATGAATGAACACGATGATATAGATGATGAAGATGCAGAAAAAGTGCCGGATCTGCACAATGTCGACCTCAGCGTACCGGAAGGCATCAATATCGATGACCCGGTCCGCATGTACCTGAAAGAAATCGGCCGCGTCCCCCTGCTGTCGGCGACAGAAGAAATTACCCTGGCCAAGGCCATTGAAAAGGGCAATGCTCCCGATGCGACAGAAGAAGACATCAAAGCCGGCACGATTGCCAAGAAAAAACTGACCGATGCCAACCTGCGCCTCGTCGTCAGCATTGCCAAACGCTATGTCGGCCGGGGCATGTTGTTCCTGGACCTCATCCAGGAAGGGAACCTGGGCCTGTTGAAAGCCGTCGATAAATTCGACTACAGCAAAGGCTATAAATTCAGTACCTATGCGACATGGTGGATCCGCCAGGCCATTACCCGCGCCATTGCCGACCAGGCCCGGACCATCCGCATCCCGGTCCATATGGTCGAAACCATCAACAAGCTGATCCGCATTTCCCGTCAGCTCCTGCAGGATAAAGGCCGCGAACCGTTGCCGGAAGAAATCGCCGAAAAGATGGACATTCCCGTAGAACGTGTCCGGGAAATCATGAAGATTGCCCAGGAACCGGTATCCCTGGAAACGCCGATCGGCGAAGAAGAAGATTCCCACCTCGGCGACTTCATCGAAGACTCGGAAGCCGTCGCCCCTGACGACGCTGCCTCCTTCATCTTGCTGAAAGAACAGATCGAAGACGTCTTTTCCTGTCTGACTGACCGGGAACGCAAGGTCCTCTACCTGCGCTTCGGCCTCAAAGACGGCCGTCCCCGTACCCTGGAAGAAGTCGGCCAGCACTTCAACGTCACCCGTGAACGTATCCGCCAGATCGAAGGCAAAGCCCTGAGCAAACTCCGCAACTGGGGCAAACGGGAAAAAATCAAAGATTTCCTCTAAGCCGAAATCCGTCCTTGACGTCATATGTCAATTAGCGTATAATGACTTGGTAAGGCCTTGTGCCTTATCCTTTGGGCCTATAGCTCAGTGGTAGAGCCACCGGCTCATAACCGGTTGGTCCTTGGTTCGAACCCAAGTGGGCCCACCACTTTATTCAAATTCGAACAACCCGGTAGCGGCGTCGTTATCGGGTTTTCGAGTTTATGTCCAGGTAAGTAGTTGTACTGGATTTCAACTTTATTCTGATAGACGACAACACGATGAATGAAAGCTTCGAAGAGATCGAGGCGGTATTTATCGTGTTGTTTTTTATTTAGCAATAGGCTTTTCAGAAAATATTCAACGGCGACCGGGTCGATTTGTAGGGACGGGGTGGCAAGCTTGATTTTTTCCTGCCGTGCTTTTAAGTTGTCCATTTCGGCCTCATACTTGCAGACATTGTCCATGATGGCTTGAGACATGACGCCGGCTTCGATGGCTTTTACAGAATTGTCGTGTCGTTTTTTCAGATCCGCAAGCCGTGACTTGATATTGGACAGCTCAGAGGCATAGGGGTTTTCCAATTTGATGCGGGATACTTGCTCGGCAATGGCCGCCACAGCTTCTTTGTCGGACAAGATATTGACCGTCGTCTGTAATACCAAATCTTCTAGGCGATTGCGGCGAATAGGGTGATTCTTACATTTGATTTTTTCCGTCTGACGACAGCGGTTGTTGTTGCTGTTGCAGCGGTAATAGTAATAACGATCACCATTCTGTCCCCGGCCGGAATAACCGGTCATGGTACGGCCGCACTCGCCACAGTAGATGATGCCTGTTAATGCGTACTCTGGACTGCGGCGCACGCTCATAGGGATACCGTCTTTGGCAGTCCTTTTCCGGTTGGCCATGCGCAAGGCGGCGCGGGAAAAATCGCTTTTTGATATGATGGCCGGGCAAAAATCCTCAATTACCTGGCCACCCCAGGTATAAGTGCCAGTATAGAGTTGTCGACTCATCAAGTTATGGACCGTTGGGCCGGTATACTTTCGGCCTGTGACGGTCCGTATATGCTTTTCATCGAGATACCGCGCAAGTTCGGCGTAACTTTTACCGGCCAGAAACATATCGAAAAGGGTCTTTACATGAGGTGCCATATCCGGATCTATGACAAGCCGATGGTTTGCGTCTAAGGCGTATCCCAGGGGGACAGGGCTACCGTTCCACTTATGTTCCAGCAGGTTTTCCGTCATGCCGCGGCGGACCTTCTGCGACAGCTCGGCGCTATAGTATTCAGCATAACCTTCGAGCATGGCTTCTAGCATGATACCCGTCGGCGAATCGGTGATATTTTCTTTGGCTGATAATACTTTGACGCCATTTTTCTTCAGCTCATGCTTATAAATAGCACTGTCGTACCGGCTGCGGGAGAAGCGGTCGAGCTGATACACGAGGACATAATCGAAGGAACCGGACCGGCTATCTTTAATCATCCGCAGAAAGTCCGGCCGGTGATCCGTGCGGGCCGACATGGCCCGGTCAATATAAATAGCGATGACGTTTAACTGATTGGCCTGGGCGAAGGCTTTACATTCGCGGATCTGGCCGTCGATGGATTCTTCTCTTTGTTTGTCCGACGAGAAGCGGGCGTAGATAACAGCATTTGTTGACATAAAAATCAGTCCTTTCGTAGGCGAATGGGGCTGATTCATGATATAATGATACCGTAAATCAGCCTATTACTTGGTTATTTACAAATGCCGATACGGTACTAGTGATACCGCCGGCGCGTCCCGTATCCTGGTTCGAAGGATACGGGATTTTTTTATGGTTTACAGATTAGGCAAGGCCTAAATCCACGATTTATAAGTTCGTCCCGATTATCAAAGTAGATGCGGTTGCTTTCGCTCATCCGCCTTTCAGCACGACACCCAGAACGATGAAAAACTCCTGTGCGTGCATTTCCTACATAAGTGGTGGAAATTGGATTTTGAATATCTTGATTTGTAGGTAATGTTGGTTGAAAAGATTTGGTAGATGAACCTGGACCCGTTGTTGCAGGAAGTACAATGGGGGAAGTATCCTTCTTAGAAGATGGAGCCTTTTTTAGCGGAATGGATTGTTTTGTTGGCGGTGAGGCTTTCTGTTTAGATGTTGAAGGACTTAACAGGCCAAAGCCATGTGTAAAGAAGGCCAATAAAATTACTATGCATAGTGAAATATATTTGAATTTTGAAAAGGAACGTGAATGTGGGGTAGCAGCTACTTTGATGTATCCATTACCAGAGGCGCGCGGAGGAATAGATTGAGCATCAGAAACTGGTTTATTGAGTGGAGGTAAAATAAAATCAGGGTGTTTCATTTTGTTACGAATATAAGCATCTAAAGTATGGAGCTTTTCTGTATTTGCATCAGTGGAGTGAATTAACCCCTGGGCAATACCGTTAATTCTCAATGCTTCCGTAAACTCGCCTCTGGAGCATAAGGCTTTTGCTCCAGAATAATATACTAAGCCAGCTAATGTGCTGATATATTCTCTCATGTAGAAATATTTTTGCTTTTGAAGATAAGAGGTCAGCGCTTTTTTTGATATGGAAAACTCGTCTTCAAATGAAAGCAGTAGAGACTGGATAGTTGCTGTATCAGATTCTTTAGCTAGTTTTGATGAGTAAGATTTACAGAGATTTTCAATATCACGGAGTCCGGTTAAAAATTTTTGTTGTGATGCGGATAATTTACCACTAGGATAATTTAGCGTAAAAGGACATTTAGGATAATTAGGGCAACCCCAAAAGAATCCAAAAGTACCATGACGCTTTTGCATAGTAATACCGCAATGTGGACAACGTGGAGCAATTTGAGGAAGGGTATTTGTATTCAAGAAAATCATCCCCTCGATAAATTAAAGTTAAATAATAATCAAAGGCGTTTATTCTCCAAATAATTGCCAATATGAAACTGTATTAAATAATTTCATTCCCAATTCTTTAGTGTCATCAAAATCTGAATTACTTGAACATGTAATAGAATAACAATAGTTATTGCTAATGAAATTACACCATATATAGTAATGCCCTTTATCTGCTTTTAAAATGGACAATACACCATTCTTTTCGGGAATAATTTCAGAGAAAATAATATCAGAATTTTTGTTCATGAGATTGGTTCTCCAAGTATTTAAAAAATCTTCCCCCGATTTAGGATATAAATGAGGAATAGCAGAGAATGATATATATTTATTAGCTGATGTAGAGGTCAGAGGATTGGTAGTATATATAAGCAAATGATTTGGGGTCAAGATACTAATAGAATTAGAATTGAGAATAGTAATATTATTAACTATGGATTGAGGTAAAGTGATTTTCATACAATTCAATTTAATGTCCATAGCAAATACCGAGGCGCTCATAGATAAAATAAGCATTACTGAAATTAAGAATTTACGCATAATGACACCCTCTTTTGAAATTGACAATGATTAAATTACAGCGCTGTTCTAAAAATTGTTGTGCTACAATCAGTGCATATGCTTATGAGTGTTACTCCTTTAGCTTAATAATTCACCCTTTTCTAAATTTAATAAATATCAGATTACCTTTCCTTCTTCAATTTTCGATTGATATTTTTCAGCACGTAACATGCCTTTTATTTCTCCACGAATTTCAGCTTTATCACAGGGATCAAGTTGTTTATACAATGCAAGAAGTTCTGTTTCATCAGCAGTTAATGAAATAGATTTGTTAGATTTCTTTTCTGCATTAATAATTACGGATTGATCTTTATCTAATATATTTAAATCTAGGCCAGTGACTTCGGCGATTTTTTGTAAGGTTTGAATTGTTGGAGAAAATGATTTCTTAGTAGTAGGGTTAATTCCCTTTTCTAAGATAGAGATATACGCTCGACTTAACCCACACATATCACCAAAAGCTTGCATTGATAGTCCGTGTTCTTTTCTATAAGTTTTTACCCATTCACCAATTTTCATTTCAATACCCCCGCAAAACATAATAATGTCAATTACATTTTACAGTACATCCCTACTATATGTCAAATAGACTTGACATAAAAATATAAATCCAGTAAACTAGACATAAGAAAGGGGGAAACTAGATATGGCATACAATATTGCTGAAATTAGAAAATCAAAGAAAATGACCCAAAAAGAACTGTCAAAAAAGTCCGGTGTGTCTAGAGCTACTATATCTAAAATTGAAAATGGTGAGACTGTAGAAGTTAAATTGTCTACAATAGAAGCAATTTCTAATGCATTGGATATTAATTGGACTGAACTTATAAGCTAAAAATCTAGTATACTAGATATATAATTGAGCGAATTACTTCGAAAGTATTATAAGGACGTGAACATGGAAAAACTAATCATGGATTCATATAGGGATTGTACTGGAACGTTGGTACAAGTATTCAGAAAGCCTAAAGGCGGGAATATTACGTTTGCAGACATCCATAATTACCTGGTTGAAAAGTTTGGTGGCGGCGTATATTTGGCCGTCATCAACGCCAACTCAGGGGAACGCGTGGACAAGATAAGCGCGATAGACGCTTACGATGCCGACGACATGGAACGTTTTTTATAAAAGAATTAATGAAAAAAGGCGGTGAAGACGATGTTGGATGAATTCTATAGAGACATTTTAGAGTTTTATATGGACCCGGCCAATGTCCAGGCTTTGGAAGAATACCGAAAGGCAAAGGAAGAAGACCAGGGGAAGGAGGATAAAACATGAGTGGTCAATGGGAACAGAAACGGGATGTACTGGCCTGTCTTCAACGGGCAGCAGAATATGCCGGAAAAGATTTGAGCTTCATTTTGACAGAAGACGAAAGCGAAGTCGAAGTTACTAACTTGAGAAGCTACGAACATATTACCATCCGGGTTGCTTACGACAGCCCGGGAGCATTACTCGTAGATGTCCTAAAAGGGATTGAAAGGTGGTTGCTATGATGGAAGTAACGGATAAATGGGCTTACGCATTAGGCGACGAAGAAGACTATAACGATATCTTCTATGACAGCAAGGAAGAAGCTTTGGATGAAGCCATACACGAAGCCAGACTGGAAGATGTGCAGACCGTATGGGTTGGACAAGTACAACGATTCCAGCCGGTCATCAGCATTGCAGACGAATTATTATATCAGCTACAGGACCAGGCATACGAAGAAGCAGGGGACTATAGCCTAGGCTGGTTGGATAATGTCACAAAAGCCCATCAAGACGAACTGGACAACGCTATCGAAACATGCTTTTTGGCCTGGATGAAGGCACATCCGGAATACCAGACGAAATTTTTTACGATTTTTGATTCGAGGGAATACAAGGTAGGTGAAGAAAAATGAAGGTGACAGAAGTACGTGGCCATCATACTACGGAGATGCAGTCGAAGCGGTCGCGGATCCGTGAAGGGATAACCTTCTGCTTGGGGCTGGCGATGGCCTGTGGCATTGGTATCTACATCGGGCATACGGCCGGCGAAGAAGCTAAACAATTAGAAGAACAGCGCATCCATTACGTCCAAGAGGGGGAAACCCTTTGGGACATTGCATCCGGCATTGCCGGCGATAGTGATGATATTCGGCAGGTCGTATATGAACTACAGACAGTCAACAACATTTCCGGCACAGAGGACCTGCATCCCGGCCAACGGCTGATTATCAAGTTTTGATGAGGCAGTCGATGACATGCCCACTATGCGGCAAAACGGCGAACAGCTGGATTTACTGCAAGGCCAGGGCGCAGGATATTTGCCAGGACCATTGCAAGGCCTGCAAATATTTTGCAGGGACTATGTTGTGGTCCTGCTGGTATGGCATAAAGCAAGAAGCGCCGAAGGGAAAACCGAAGGCGGAGGAACAGGCTTTGCCAGATACACGCGGCGGCCGGGCCGTGGAAAAGTTCCGGCAAAATATGAGGGCAATAGAAAAGCGCCTCACTCATGAAGAATGAGACGCTTTCTACCTTGTGTTGCAAAAGAGATCGTCGGTACACAATCAGTATAACATAGAGCAGGGTTTCAAGGATAGGGCACAGCCCTATTTTACACTTGCTTAAAGGTATTAAATATACAAACAACCGGCGGACAGGAGGTTCGGCATGTATGTCATGGAAACGGTGACAGCAGGTCCCGTCATCGAGGTGAGAAAATATCATACCGCCCGCTACCACCATCCATCGATGCCGCGCAGCCGGAATTGCAATAAGACCGGCGCCGACCAGTGGAAGGTAAATGAGCGTAACTCCATCCGGAACCTGCGGCTCCTCATCCTGGAGAACTTCCAAGAGGATGACATACGCCTGGACCTGACCTATGCCGGGGAAGCTCCGACCGAAGCCGAAGCGAAAAAACGGCTGGACAACTTCATCCTATGCCTGCGACGCCACTACCGGGCGGCCGGGCATGAGCTGAAGTGGATTGGCACAAGCGAGGGCAAGGACCATCGCCCTCATCATCATCTGCTGATAAACAACATCGGCTGGGGACGGCGGGAATATCAGGCACTGTGGAAGTGGGGCAAAATACCCTATAACGCCTTTCGCTTCTACGACGGCCAGCCAGCTGATGCGGAACGAGTGGCCAAATATCTCGTCAAGGAAACGCGCGAAACGTACTGCCAGAAAGAACGTTGTCAGCGGTCCCGCTATCGGTGCAGCCGGAACCTTCGCAAGCCAAAGGTTGAAAAGGAAATCATACAGTCCAAGACGTGGCGGGAACCGAAACCCAAGAAGGGCTATTATATTGAAAAGCCCGTGCAATACGGGTATACGGCCTATGGGTTCCCGTACATGTTCTATCGCATGATAAGAGAGGAGGAAAGCGTTGGTGTACCTGATCCGCAAATCGCCGGTCCCGTTCGCTGCCGTGGCAGAGGGACGGGAAAACACGCTGCTGCTCGGAAAAAACGAATGTGTCCGGATTGACGAAGAAATCCACTTCGTCGAATTCGAACACGGGCGGCGGACCGGCAAAGAATGTTATGGGCGCGTTGAGTATATCTACGATAAGCGCCTGGTCAAATTCCGGGTATACAAGCACCGGACGAATAGAAAGAAGGCCCGACAATGGAACTCAAAAAAAAGAAGCGAATCCACCTGACCGGCAGGAAGGCTAGGGAATTTTACGATAAGATTTACGACCGCGACGGCGGCCACTGCATCTGGTGCGGCGTGCCGATTGAATATGGCGTGAAGTACCACCATGAGCCGTGCGGCATTTACCGCAGTGACGAAGAAACGAAAGTTGTCATGCTCTGCCCGCACTGCCATTTCATCCGTCATCACCAGGCGCCGGCAGTCGCACGAGATATTTGCGTAGACTACCTGCACCGTCTGTACGGTGAAAAGGGGGCGCTCAAAGAATGATTGCCACGTGTGAACTCTGCGGAAAATCATTTGAAACCAGTCAGAAACGGAACTTGTGCGAAGCCTGTTCCGTGGCAGCTGAACAGCGGATTTATCATCCGACCCATGGCGTGTGCTGTATCTGTGGGCGTACCATGCCCGATGCCAGGCGCGGCCAAAAGTATTGCAGCCAAAAATGTAAGCGCCTGAGCCGCAGTATCATCAACCTGCGCTGGCACGATAACCACCCGGAATATAAACCGGCCCCCAAAATCAAGAAGCCGAAGACGCGGAGCTTCATGGCCGAAGTAGAAGACCTGGGACGAAAAATGGGTATCGGCGGCTATGGCCAGATGATGGCCATGATCAAGACGCGCTGTCAGAAATCTGGTCTTAGTGTGCGGAGTGAATTCTACCATTTGAAATTTGTCTATGAAAAGGAGCATGGCCATGATTAAAATAGCCGTGTACAGTCTCAAGGGCGGCGTCGGCAAAACCATAACGGCCGCCAACTTGGGACATTTGTACGCAACCCATCGAACAAAAAAACTCAAAGGGACGAAGCGGAACAGCTTACGCCGTGTCCTCTTGGTCGACCGGGACCCGCAGGGGAACTTGTCGCAATATTTCAGCCGCTATGATGCGGACGGCCCTGTCCAGCTGAACCCGGTCGGCACGGAATGGCCCTGGCTGGACATTATCCCTGGAAATTTATCGCTATCGGGTATGGAAGATGTGGCCTTAGACGTCGATTGCTTTGCCGACGACTACGACCTTTGCCTTATCGACTGCCCGCCGGCCCTGGGGAAACTGACGGCGGGAGCCTTGCGGTGTGCAGACTATCTGATTATTCCAATCCGCCTGGATGCCTTCAGTACGCACGGTCTGGAAAACCTCATGCAGCAGTTAAGCTACTTACAGGAAGCGGGCTTTGATGCGAAAGTGCTGGGCGTCCTGGTCACGCACGATGAGCCGGCATGGTACAGTGATGACGTAAAGGCTTTGCTTGGCGAACGGCTGCCGCTATTTACGACGGCCATCAGCCGCAGCGCCTGGGTGGCTGAATCGACTATCGAACATAAGCCCCTGGCAGAACTGACCGGGCCGGACCATCATTTAAAGCCGATGTGCATCAAGCCGGCCTGGCAGTATCGGCGTGTCATGAATGAAATCGTGGACAGGTTGTCCAAATTGGACAGGAGGTAACACATGAATTTAGCAGAAAGCCTGGGCTTCGTACCGCAAAAGACGGCACGGGCCGTGCGGGCTATCAACGTAGGCAAGCTCATCCCGAACCCGGCGAACTTTTACCACATCGGCAGTCTGGACGAGCTGAAAGCCAGCATTTTAGAAGACGGCGGCGTCCGCCAAAACCTCATCGTCGAACCGAAGGGCGATGGAACGTACATCATCATCAGCGGGCACCGGCGCTGTCAGGCCGTCAAAGAACTGCTGGCCGACGGGGCCGACGTGGAAGCGGACCTGCCTTGTGAAATTGAGCCGGACCATGCGAAGGCGGAAAGATTACTCATTAGGGCCAATAGTGCGGCCCGTATCCTGACGCCATGGGAAGAAGTCCTGCAAGCGCAGCGGGCTGATGAAATCATTACCCGCCAGCGGCAGGAAGGCGTCATCTCCGAAACGAAGCGGCAGGCCATGCAGACCTTACTGCATAAAAGCAGCGGAACCATTGGACGCCTCTGCGCCATTTACAATAACCTCATCGTTGACTTACAGCAGAAAATGAAAGACGGAAAACTCGGTGTATCCGTGGCCTATGAAATCTGCCAGTTACGGCCAGAAGACCAAAAGGGCCTGCTCGATGGAATGACCAAATTCGACATAGAAGAAATCAGCCTGGCCGATGTCCGACACTATAAAGACATGAACGGCATTAGTAATAAGCCGGCCGATGATCCACGGCAGACAACCATCATGGACTTCATCGACGACAAGCCGGCCGAAGAGCCAGCAGAAGAAACACGGCCTATGGTGGAAGCTGGTCGAGAACCGGAACGCCCTGCGGCGGTGGAATTGGTACAAGAACCGGCAGACGAAGAGGATGCCACGGACTCCGAAGAAAACCAGGTACTGAAAAAATACCAGACAGTAGCAGAGAGCGTCTGGCAGAGAACGTACAGCCTTTGGGAACTTCATGATAAATACGTTAACGGGAATATCACAACGGAAAATTATATCGCCGAATCACAGCATGAAGCACGGACGCTGTATTATGAAGCACGGACGCTGTATCAGGAACTGGATCACCTGCGGGTTCTCCACGAAAAAACGAAGAAAAATGAAGGAAAGGGTGAAATGTGATGAAATGGGTAGCAACAAGTGAAGAAATGCCGGAAGTAGGACGTCGTGTGTTATGTGCGATGTACGCCGACACGGAATACGGATTTCCTGTATGCGGACTGTTTGACGGGGAATATTGGATTGTCGACGACGTGCAGCAGCTCGTAGACAAAAAAAGGGTGCAGTATTGGTGCCCGATAGCACGCATACCAAGAAGGGGGAGATAACGTGGATCTGAAAGGCATTGTCTGGCTGGCAATTATTTTGTGGTGCATCATCTTCTGGCTGGGAATTACCATTGCGCTGGTAAGGTGGTGACGGCATGGACATTGTGAAAGCAAATATCGTCGATGCCAAAAAATTTCTATTAACCATACGGGAGCAGCATTACGAATTGGAAGAGCTAAAGTACGAACGCTATCTCGAAGAAAACGGCCTCTGTATCAAAGTATCGAACCCGGCGCGGCCCTGCGTCAGTGCTGGCGGTCCTAACGACTTATCGCGTATCCCCGTTCACATCGAACAATTTGTGAAAAAGATTGCCCACGAAGAAGCGGCACTCTATCGGATACGAGAAATGGGAAAAGACTTTATATCCCTGCTTCCGGATGCCAGGTCGCGGGCCATCTTGAAATACTACTACGTCGACTTCTTGACATGGGAACAAGTCGCCATGCGAATTCACTTATCGCCGTCCCGGATGTATAACAACCACAAACAGGCACTGGAGCAGTTGAACAGTCTGATACGGGCCGCGTGGATGCGGAAATTTATCGAGATTTTAAAAGACAGGAGTAAATAGGAGTCGAACCTGTGGTAAAATGATAGTGTCAGAAAACAACAAAATACGGGCGCTCGCCTAATCGCGGAGCGCCTTTTTTGTACCCAGAAAGGGGGGACGGCCATGATTCACTGCGATAACATCCGCTGTAAGTTCAATCAAATGGAAATCTGTACGAACCTGCGCCTGGAAATCGTCCATGAGCGCTGTGTGTGTTTTGAACTGAAATATCATCGGGCGAAACGCCATGTGTCAGATCTGAACCATGAGCCGGTCCCCTATCGGTCCAGAAAGAGGGTCTTTAAATGACAGCCAATAAAATCCGGGGAACACCGATTCGCCGGGAAAAGATATTTTTAAATAAAAATAATACGCGCCCAAATAGCGCGCGCAAAATAAAAACTAAAAAGCGCCGCGCCGTAACCTGGGCTAAATTCAACACGGCAAAAAACATGATGATTGTCCAGTCCATGTGCCGTAAAGGCTGGACTAATGATGAAATCGCCGATTACATCGGTATCAGCCTGTCTACGTTCTATAAGTGGCAGTCCGAACATGTAGAGTTTTCGGAGGCCCTCAAAGAGCCAAAAGAATACTGCATCGCCCGCGTAGAAAATGCGCTCCTGACGAGGGCCTTGGGAATCGAAAAGAAAATCCACGAGTCCGAAACTGTCACCGTCGAAAAAGACGGCAAGAAGGTTACGACGACAACGGAGAAAAACAGCCTCTGCTACTATCCGCCGGACACGCGGGCCGGTATCTTCTACTTGACGAACCGGGCCGGGAGTGACTGGAAGCAGAAGCAGCAGACAGAAGTAACAGGGAACCTGAGTATCGATGCGGCTGTAAATACAGAGGACCGGCTCAAAGCCGCTATGGAAAGGAAGAAAAAGAAATGACCATAGATGAAGCTTATCAAGTCATAGACTGCCTGGGGCAAGTAAGTGACGATCCGGAAGCCTTTGTCTGGTTTGCTTTTGACTGGGACCATGACCCGGATCTGCAAGGTCAGGCGCCACAGGACTGGCAGCTGGAGCAGTTAAGGATGATAGGGAAAGGGCTGGCTAAGCCGAATGAAGTCATTCATCAAGCCGTGGCCTCTGGTCATGGTATCGGCAAATCGGCGCTGGTCGCCTGGATCATATTATGGGCTATCTCGACGTATCCCAACACGCGCGGCGTCGTCACAGCCAATACAGAAGCACAGTTGCGGACGAAGACCTGGCCGGAGCTTGCAAAATGGTATCGGCGTTTCATTGGCAAAGAACTGTTCCATCTGACGGCAACGTCTCTGTTTTCCATCCAGGAAGGGCACGACCGGACCTGGCGCATTGATGCGATTCCCTGGAGCAAAGACAATCCGGAAGCTTTCGCCGGGTTGCATAACCAGGGCAGCCGAATCTTATTGGTATTCGACGAAGCCTCGGCCATTGACGATGCTATCTGGGAAGTCGCCGAAGGGGCGCTGACTGATACGGATACCCAGATTATCTGGTGTGCCTTCGGCAACCCGACGCGCAACACCGGGCGCTTTCATGATTGCTTTACGAAATACCGGAAATACTGGAACACAAAAAAGATAGACAGCCGGTCTGTACCTATATCGAACAAAGCCCAAATACAACAATGGGAAGACCAATACGGCGAAGACTCGGACTTCTTCCGGGTTCGTGTGCGCGGCGAATTTCCGTCTACATCGGAAAATCAATTCATCTCGGCACAACTTGTAGAAGATGCACAGAAACGCGCCTTGCGGCCTACTCAGTACAATTTTGCGCCGGCTATACTCGGCGTCGACATGGCTTGGAGCGGCGGTGATGCGACCGTCATCTATCTGCGGCAGGGACTGTACAGCCGCAAGCTGGCGTCGTATGCGAAAAACGACAACGACGGTGTCATCGCCGGAAAGATTGCCACCTTTGAAGACCAGTACCAGGCGCAGGCTGTCTTCATCGACCAGGGCTATGGAACCGGGGTTTATTCCTTCGGTGTGACCATGGGGCGGCACTGGCGGCTGGTGGCCTTTGGCAGCGCCGCAGGGAAGCGGGGCTATGCCAATAAACGCGCTGAAATGTGGGGCGCCCTCCGGGACTGGCTGCGGGATGGCGGGGTACTCGAAGACGGGGACGTCATCCATGACGACCTCATCGGGCCGGAAGCCTTTGTCAATGCTAAAGGCGAAATACAGCTGGAGAAAAAAGAAGACATGAAGCGGCGCGGGCTTCCATCTCCGAACGAAGCAGATGCCCTGGCGCTGACCTTTGCCTTTCCTGTACTCCGCAGGGATGCGGATATAGGGACGGCTAATACGAAATACGATTTGTTCAAGAGGAGGTAACACTATGTGTGGAAAAGTAGGGAAAGCCATTGGCGGTATTTTAGGATTTGGCGGGGGCAGCAGCGCCCCGACGGTCCCGCAGGCAGACCCCGTAGCAACGACCGTCAACGTCGGCGATGATACGAGTAATACGACGGACGATGCCACGAAAAATGCGAAGAAGAAACGCGGATTTTCGGCAACGCAGTTGCGGGACTTCCGGTCCGGCCTGGACTCCATTTTAGGGAGCACCAATGGCAAGAATACGTTAGGGTGATGCTATGAGACCGGTTATTGAAACAGAATTGGCCCGCTCGCCGACGGGCAGCCATAAATTCAAGAAGACCAACACGGTCCAGCAGAAATCAAAGCTCATACAGCGCTATGCCGCACTCTTTCGGAACCGTCAGCGATGGCTGGATATATGGAAGGACATACGGGACAATGAACTTCCCTACGATGGCCAGTTCGACGATGACCAGCCAGGCAAGCCGAACCTGCACGACGACAATATCTACAACACGACGCCAGGCGACTGCCGCAGTATTTTTGCGGCGGGGATCCAGTCGGGACTGACGCCGCCGTCGCGGAAGTGGTTCCGCTATACCCTGGCCGACATGACGCTCAACGACAACGTCATGGTCAAGCGCGTGTTAGATCAGCGCTGTGACATTACAGAGTATGTCCTGGCACGGAGTAACTTCTATAATGCCGTCCATACGGTATACATGGAACTGCCCATGGGGCAGGCGCCTATGGGCATATTTGCCGCCGGACGCGGCATAACCTTTGTGCCGTATACCATCGGCACCTATGCCCTCGGCACCAATGCCCAGGGTATCGTCAATACCTTTGCCCGCAAAGTCCGCATGACAGCGGCCCAGATTGTCGGCAAATTCGGCCTGGAGAACTGCCCGCAGAGCGTGCAGGATGTCTACCGCAGTAATAATGGCTACAGCACGTACTTTACCGTATGCTGGCTCGTCGAAGAAAACGATAAAGCCGATGCCGACGAACTGGGAAACCAGCACATGCCGTTCCGGTCTGTCTACTGGGTGGAAGGCTCCAATGACCAGGAAGTATTGGCGGCTACAGGATTTGAAGAATGGGCTATCCCCGTAGCCCGCTATGACGTAAAGGGACTGGAAGAATACGGTATCGGCCCAGCATGGTATGCCCTGCCGGACTCGCGGATGCTCCAAAAAATGGAGTACGACGCGGCCATGGCTACCGAACTCGGTATCAAACCGCCCATGCAGGGGCCGGCGGATATTGCCCACCGTATCAATTTGTTCCCTGGAGGCTATACGGCGAACCTGGACCCGAACAATGCCGTTCGTCCCTTATTCCAGGGACAGCTGGATATTGGCACGCTGGACCAGAAAATCGTCCGCGTCGAAGACCGTATCAAACGGGCCTATTCGACAGACCTGTTCCTCATGCTCGACCAGCTCGACCGGGGGCAGATGACAGCACAGGAAGTCATGGCCCGGAACCAGGAAAAGCTTCAGCAGCTGGGACCAGTCGTCGAACGACTGCAATCAGAATTTCTGAATAAAGTGCTGGAACGCGTCTATAACATCCTCGACCGGAACCATGTATTTCCGCCCTTGCCGGACGAAGTGCAGGAGTTGCTCGACGGGCAGGAAATCAAAATCGAGTACCTGTCTCCGCTGGCACAGGCCCAGAAAATGTCCGGCTTGACGGCGATTGAACAGGGACTGGCCTTTGTCGGACAGACGGCACAGCTCGACCCGCGCGTCGTGAACCGTGTCGACTTCTCCGATGCCGTGGCTAAGTACCTCGACCGGATCGGCGTACCGGCTACGATGGTCCGCTCGGAAGACGAATATCAGCAAATCCTGGAGGCACAGCAGAAAGCCGAACAGGAAGCGCAGCAGCAGGCCCTGGCCGCACAGCAGGCACAGCAGGCGGCCCCGCTGGCCCAGGCGGCAAAGAATCTGACTGATGCGGCCAATGACGGTAATCCGGCATTACGAGAATGGATGGGGATGGAAACATGATGGATGAATACCAGCGCCTCGACCAGGAGGCTTTGAATTATGTACTGGCGGACCGAAAAGGCCGGTGGTTCCTCATGCGTCTGTTAGACCGGGCGCGTGTCAACGTACCGACCTTTCACCGCAGCGCTTTGATTACGGCGTATAACGAAGGCAGGCGTTCCGTCGGGCTGGAATACCTGGCCATGCTGACACGAGATGTCGACCACATTACTAAAAAACAGCAGGCCGAAAACGAATACGCCTTGGAAATCGCCCGCATTGAAGGAGGAAAGAAACATGTTTAACTTACAGTTATTCGCGGAAACCGACCCTTCCGCTCCTGTCGTACCCACTGCTTTGGGTGGTGACGAAGGCACACCGGCTCCGCAGGACACGAATCCGCCGACGGCCCCGCAGGATACGAACCCGCCGGCCGCACCAGAAACGTATGACTACTCCGGTGCACTCCATGAAATCTTTGGCGAAAACGCTGAAATGGATGATGGATTGTCGAACCAGCTGAGCGACATTCTTCACGGCCTGGGGGCTACGCAGGACCAGGCCACCGCGGCCGCACGGTTCGGTATGACCTATGCACGGGATGCCGCACAAGCCGCCGCACAGCAGGTACAGGACAGCTACGTCCAGGAAATCCAGGGATGGGGCGAAACAGCCCGCCAGGAACTGGGCGGAAAATTCGACGAAACCGTAGCAGCCGCTTGTACGACGCGTAACTACCTGGAACAAAAAGTGCCGGGCTTTACGAAAATGCTGAACCTCACTGGCGCTGGCAACCACATTGCCATGATCCGCGCCATGGCCGCGATGGCGTCTCTTGTGGGCGAAGACCCGGGACACAGTGGCCAGGGGAGCGGCGGAGGAAGCGGCCGCTCGTTATATGATCAGACAGATTTTTCAAAATATTAGGAGGCTAAACTATGGCTTACGGTAACACCGCATTGACTTTTTCGGATCTGCGCAAGCGCATGGATCCCGATGGCAAGATTGCCTGGATCATGGAAATCATGGCCCAGAGCAACCCGATTATGCAGCACATCCCCTGGATGGAAGGCAACCTGCCCACGGGCAACCAGACCACACTTAGAACGTCGTATCCGCACCCGCAGCTACGCCGCATTAACCGCGGCATTACGCCGGGCAAGTCGACGACCCGGCAGATTGTCGACACCTGCTGCTTGATGGAAGGCATGAGCCAGGTTGACGTGCGTATCGTCAATCTCGCACCGGACAAAGAAGCGACCCGTCGGTCCGAAGACGGGGCTTTTGTCGAAGGCTTCACGCAGGACCTTGCGAAATATATGTTCTACGGCGATACAGAAACAAACCCCGACGAATTCAACGGTCTGGGCATTCGCTTCAACACCTTTAAAGGCGATAAAGGCACCTATGGTTTCCAGACCATTAATGCCGGCGGCACGACGGAAAATAAGCAGACGTCGATGTACATTGTCGACTGGGGCGAAAATGCCGTCACCGGCATTTATCCGAAAGGCTCCCAGGCCGGACTCAAGATGGAAGACAAAGGCGAGCATATCGTAGAAGATGGCGAAGGGGGCAAATACAATGCCCTCGTTACCTGGTTTTCCTGGGACGCTGGCCTGGCCGTCCAGAATCTCCGTAAAGTCGCAGCTATCCGCAACGTCGACGTCGCCACAACCCCGACAGGGATTACGGCAGCCGACCGGAAGAAACTCGTCGAAAATATCATCGTCGCAAAGAACCGTATCGTCAATCCGAAACGACCGATTCTCTACGTATCGGATAAGGTCTATACGATCCTGGAATTGTATTTGAACGACAAAAACAACATCTATGTCACCCAGAGCGAAGCCTTGAACGGAATCCCGAAACTCTACGTACAGGGCCTGGAAGTGTCCAAATGTGACGCCCTGAGCGATACCGAACCGGTTATTACAGAATAGGAGGACCCTATGGTTTACGATGGCGAAAACACCTTTTACTGGAAGAAAGCACTGAACGGGACGACGACAGGTACGTCGGACGTCGTCCAGACAGGCAAAGGAGATGCGGGCAATCCGCTTATCCTCTACGTCACGGCTCCCGGCGCTACGGCCGATTTGACCGTCGAATTACAGACGGCTGAGGACGAAGCATTTACAAAAGCCGTTACCCTGGGAACGTATACCCTGAAAAAAGACGACGGTTTGAAAACAAAAGTTCCCTATGGGGACTTGGGCTTCATGCGTATCAAATACACCGGCGCGTCGGCTCTGACAGGTGGCACCTTGACGGCCGCCCTGGTCATGGATGCGGACCTGGCATGATACCAGCTATCCATTTCAAAAACGCCGGCCCGAAGCGGAGACTCGAAGACTTACATGCCAATGAGCTGCGACTTCGCCTGGAAAATGCCGGGATACCGTATCCCGACGATGCGACGAAACAAGACCTCGTCGACCTCGTACGGAAATACAGATTGTAGATGGGAGGGGCTTCGGCCCCTCACTCTATAGAAAGGAGCAGCCATGACCGATACAGATATTTGTAACATGGCCCTGTCGAATATCGGCAAGGGCGTCATTGAAAACATGGAAGAAGGCGTGGAAAATGCGAGAGCTTGTAAACTATTCTACGACCCGACGCGTCGTGAAGTGCTACGGTCTTTTCCCTGGGGGTTTGCACACCGGATTGAGCGCCTGGCCGTAGTCGATGTCGATGTGCCGGGCTGGGATTTTGCCTATGGCTATCCCGATAAATGCCTGATGATCCGTAACGTCGTATCCGATGCCAGCGGCGCTGACCGCGTCTATGAGCGCTTCGACGTCGTCAATATCGGTAGCAGTACGAAAGTCATCGTTACCAATGGCGAGCAGTGCTATGCCGACTATACGTGGGATGTGGAAGACCCGGAACTGATGGATACGATTTTCCTGCAAGGTTTCGCTCATCTGCTGGCGTCGAAACTGGCTATGCGGCTGACCGGAAACCCGCAGCAGGGACAGAACGAATATCAGCTGTACCGGGCTGTCATCGCCCAGGCGCAGGTCCAGGATGCTCGGGAAATGGAACCGCACACCGCCTTTGAAAGCAGCTATATCGCCGCAAGGAGGGGATACCGTGGCTAACATCTACGTCATTCAGCCGGCCTTTACGACCGGCGAAATATCCCCGGCAGTCGGCAGCCGTGTCGATTTAGACCAGTACAAGTCGGCTTTGCTTAATGCGGAGAACACCGTTATACGCCCCTATGGCGGCTGTTACCGTCGGCAGGGGTCCAAGTATATTGGCGAACTCAAAAGTAGCACTCAGGACGCTATCCTCGTTAGTTTTTACAATTCTGAAACTGACGCGTATCTCCTGGAAGTCGGTGTCCAATACATCCGGATCTGGAAAGATGGCGCCTATACGGGCATAGAAATCAGTACGCCTTATAGTAATCCTAAAGGGTTACAATTCAGCCAGTCCGGCGATGTCATGTATATTTGTTCCGGCCAGTATCCGGTAAAGCTGCTGCGGCATAAACAGGACGGCTGGGACCTTATCGACATGGAAATCACTGAACCCTATTATGACGCCATGCTCGATGCCGTCGTCGATAATAAAGTCACGCCATCCGGAACCTCTGGAACCGTGACTATCAGCTCGCAAGCCGCTATTTTTCACAATGGCATGGAAGGTAGCTATATTCAGCTCAACCAGAAAGTCGGCAGCCAGACCTTGTCTGGCTCCTGGGGCGAAGAAACGACGACCTGGACGTCAGGCGAACTCTATGTCGGAGAAAAATGGAAAATCGTCACTCATGGGACACACCACTACGAAATACTTCTTCAGAAGCGGGAAAAGAAAAGCTCCATTTGGCGGGAATATCGCAAGTACACGTCCAATGACGACCAGAACTACACCGAATCGGGCAGTGAAACGGAAGGCTGCTATTTACGGCTCATCGTCAAAGTCTGGGATGATGATGCGGCCCATGAATCGAAACTGACCGTAGATCTGACACGACTGCCATATACCCATACGGGGACGGCAAAGATTACCGCTATCAATTCTGGGACGACCGTCACCGCTGCCGTCAAAGATGTATTCGGCAGTACTGACGAAACGGCCGACTATGCATTGTCGTCGTGGAACAGCTATTACGGGTTCCCCCAGCAGTCCTGTTTTTTCCAGGACCGCTTAGTCTTTGCCGCCAACTACAAGAATCCCTATTCGTTATGGATGAGTAAGACCGGAGATTATCCGAACTTTTCCGTCGAAAAAGTGGACGGTACGGTCACCGATGACAGCGCTATCAAAATGGACCTCATTGTCCGCAACTCCTATCAGATTCGCCACCTCGTCCCATCGCAGGACCTCGTCGTCCTCACATCCGGGAATGAATGGGTTATCAGTGGCGACAGCGTCCTGACGCCGACGAAGGCTTATCCAAAGTCACAGACCATGCGCGGCTCCTCGACGTGTCTGCCACAGCATATCGGCAACCGTATCGTCCATGTCCAGCGGTCCGGTTCGACCGTCCGCGACCTGGGTTATCAGTACGAATCGGATAACTATAACGGCGACGAGCTGGATATTCTGGCTACGCACTTAGTCAAGAACCATAAACTGCTCTCGTCAGCTTATTGCCAGGAGCCGGATTCTACGCTCTTTTTCGTCCGCGATGACGGCGCCCTCCTGGCCTTTACGATGATACGGGAGCAGAAAGTCTTTGCCTGGTCGCATTTCGTCACGGACGGAAAATATAAATGGATTGTCGCCATCCCACGCAATGAGAACGACGAACTCTACGCGATCGTCGAACGGACCGTGAATGGGCAGCCGAAGCGGTATTTGGAACAGTTTGCCGTCATGCGCGACGATACCGACCAATACGCCGACTCGTATGTCACGGGCAGCGGCACGACGATTGCTTTACCACATCTCGTCGGGAAAACGGTGACCATCGTAGGCGACGGTATCCGTCAGAAAGACGAAGTCGTCCCAGCTGACGGCATGGTGCATCTCGATGAGTCGTATAGCCGTATCATCGCGGGCCTGCCGTACACGACCAAGATTGAACAGCCCGGCATGGAAGTCAGCCTCCGGGAAGGAACCCTGCAGGGGCGCGTCCATAAAATAAACGCGGTCACCCTGCGCGTCGAAGATACATACGGCGGTAAAATCGGTCTGACTTTCGACAAAATGGACGAACTCAAATACACAGACGAATATACCTTATTTTCCGGGGACCTGACCCAGAGTGTTCCCTTATACGATATTGGGGCCAACACGCGCAACCACTTGTGTATCATGAGTGATGAACCGTACCCCTTTAAACTCAACGCCATAATCAAGGAGGTCAGTATTGATGGGGGATTGGTTAGCGCATATAACGGTTAGACCGATAACGAAAGAATTACTGCCCGACGTCCGCTGGCTGGCAGAACGCCTGCGGACTCGGGACGATATGGAATTAAAAGCTACAGATACCAAGTTAGAAACCTTTGCCGTCGATGTAGACTACGAAAATTACATCGCCTACGTGGACGGCCAGCCGCTATTGCTATTTGGCGTCAGCCGCAGTGTAATTTGCGGCTATGGCCATGTCGTGTGGTGTGTCGCACGACATGACCTCTATCAGCATTACAAGAAAGAATTCGTCGCCCTGGGCCGGCAGATTCTGCCAAAGTGGAAGCGGCGGTTCCCGAAAATGTGGAATATGATAACCCAGAGCAACGAGAAGTCCCGGCGCTGGCTGAAATCATTCGGCGCGGAATTCTCGAAGCCCTTTCTCTATAAAGATATGTCGTGGCAGTTGTTTTTTGTGAAAGGGGATGAAAAGCATGTGCGGCGCACCGTGGATGATGGCCCTTACGGCCATACAGGGAATCAATCAGTACAACCAGCAAAAACAGCAGTATAACGCACAATCTGCGCTGTATAATGCACAGGCTAAGGCAGCCGAACAAAATGCCCGTATCAGCCAGGTCAAACAAGAACAGATTGCCGAACAATATGCAGCGCAGCAGTCTAAGCTGAATGACCGCATGAAATTAGCCGCCGGGCAGACAGCCGCTCAGGCCGGCGCCAGCGGACTGCAACTCAGCGGGTCCCCTTTGGATGCCCTGTCTTCCAGCTATGATGCCTGGCGGGATGACAGCAGTACCTTATTGCAGAACCAGCGCAATGACGTTTGGTCCGAACATGTGAACGAGGTCAACTATCAGAACCAGGCCAATGCCTACCGGACCAGCGCGGCTAACTTACAAGCGCAGAAAAAGAGTGCCTTATGGGGCACGATTCTAGGGACGGCTGCGTCTATGTATGGTATCCATCGAACTTACGGAGCCGCCGACAAGACCAGCGGCACCTATAATGGCGCCTATGATATTAACCCGGGCACCTATTATAACGGCAGCGGCCACTATACCTATACGAACCGGTTCAAACAGGAAGCCGGCATTTTTACGCCGGCCTACACGTATACGGGGATTACGCCAGTCAACCTGGATAAGGCGATTGCCAAATACGACTCCAAGCCGCGTATCCGTCCGGTTAATATCGAAAAATACTACTAGGAGGAAATCATGCAGATCAAGAGCTATAACCCGTCCGTGGACCCGAATACCATCCATGGAAATGTCCAGGCTCCAAGCGACTCGAACGCCTATGGGGCCAACGTGTCCGGCGCTAAAGTGTGGCAAACTGGCATGAGCGCCGTTCAGCAGCAGATGCAGGCCTATGTCGACGACCAAATCAACCTGAGTGTTCTCGACGCAAAAAATAAATATGAAGCCGGCATGAACGACCTGCTTAACAATCCCGATACGGGACTGCTGAATAAGCAGGATATAAATGCCCTGGATGTCGTCAATCAGTACCAGGCCGGCGAACGGGCTATCCGGGAATCGGCCATGGCCGGCCTGCCGAACTACCAGAAAGCCCACGATGCCTTCCTGCGCATGGCTGATGACGTAAACGTTCAGCGGGCGGGCCAGGTCATGAAATACCAGTACGCGAAAGACTTGGAACATCGGGACAACACGTTCAATACCTTTGTCACGAACGAAACGGACCACCTCGTCGAAAGCGGCAACAGCGACGGCCTGTTAAAAGGACTGAACCGCATTACGGCGACAGCCTACGCCCTCTATGGCAATATCTACGGGAAAGATAAGTTGGACGCCATGATAAAAGATAAAGCCACGACGATGGTCAACTCGGTGCTCACGAACTTGACGGCCAGCGGTAATGCATCGGACTTCGACAAAGCGACGGCCTTGCTGGAAAAGGTCAGTCCCTGGGTCGATGACAGCAAGTTGACGTCCATGCGGCATATGCTCTTGCAGCGGAAACATGATAATGGCCTGTTAGCCCGGGCAAAAGAAGCTGCCCGCCTGTATCCGAATGACCCCAAAAAACGTTCCGAATACATCCGGGCCGGGGCGACGAAGACCGTATACAGTGGCAGTGCCAGCACGGGCAACCAGGTCGTCGATTGGTATATTGACGCCGCCCATGAACAAGGAGTAGATCCTCAAATTTATTTAGCAACGGGGATGATTGAAACAGGTGGCAATACCGTCGAAGGGATGCACATGGCAGACGGCGGCGGCTTCGCCCAGATTACTGATGAAACAGCGCGGGCCTATGATCTGGATAATAAATTTCCTGGCTGGAATACGGACCCGAAACAGAATATCCGTGCCGGTGCGTATATCCTCAAACAGAAGACTGACGAAAACGGAGGCGACCCCTGGGAAGGCGTTCGGGCGTATAACGGCACCGGTCCAGCTGCCGAACAGTACAGAGAAACAGCAAAGAACAACTATGAATCCCTGAAAGGTATGGACTTATCCGGTAACGGCGGCAGCAAGATTCAACCGTACAACCTGCCGACCCAGGGGGCCAATATCGACGAACAGGTCCAGCAGCTGAAACCGGAATTCCGGGAAGCCCTGCCGATTATCGGCGGGATGCTCAACAAAATGGGCGTCGCTGACGGCGCGGAAATCTCATCCGGCGGACGTACACGGGAACATAACGCAGAAGTCGGCGGCAGTCCTACAAGTCAGCATATCATTGGACCGAACGGCGGCGATGCCGTGGACATTGTCCTGCCGGACGGCACGACGGCCGAAAAAGCCGAAGAAGTCCGCAAAGCCTTTGAAGACTCCGGCGCTTTTGACCAAGTCCTCTTCCACGATGCCGGCAGCGGATACCATCTCCACTTAGGCGGCTATCACGGCGGACTGGAAAAGTCCCAGGGCGTCACGGCTCATACGGAAGTCATCTATGATGAAGCAGAACTCCAAAAAGCGGAACAAATGGCGACTTCTATCATTGCTGAGCAGAAACGGCAGGAAAAAGAAGCCAATGACGCTATCGTCGAACAGGGACGAATGGAAATGCAGCAGCTCTATCAATCGGGGAATCTGGACCCGCAAGCCTATTTAGCCATTGCAGAGCGATACGGCTACAACAATCCGGATGTATATACGACGCTGAAAAGCTGTATCAGTGCCTATGTCAGCTTCCGTACTGGCGGGTCAGGAGGAAGCGGCCGCGGCGGTGGTCGTGGTGGAAGCGGCGGATCTCGTAGCAGCGGGGCCAATATGACTGTCCTAAAATCACTGTTCGGAAGCAACGGCATAGAGTCCTTCAACGATATAGTCAACTATTGCAATAATCATGGGATTCACTTATCAGCGTCAAACCTCAATACCTTGCAGAAAGCGGCCAGTGATTATCAGAATGGAACTGGTGAATATAAGCCGATGTATAATATCACGCCTGAGCAGATTGCCAATGCCAGCGGTATTGATCCAAGCACGTTTAAAGGGAACTGGGCCGTTGTGCAGCAGCTGGTCCGCGAGGCTGCCGTAAAATATCGGGCCGAACATAACGGACAGGAACCACCACTGAACGAACTAATTCAGTTTGGCGTGAATGCAGTAACAGCCGATGCCAACGGCTATTCGCAGGCACAAATGCGGGCAGCCGGAATTCTGCGTGTGACTGTCGGCGATAATGGGTACGCATGGGTAACAGACTTGTACCATAATTCGTACTATATCGATGTCTGGGATGTACAGGCTATTTTGAAGGACGAAAAGACTTTAGCGGACGTCGTTGAAGCGGCCGATAACTCCAGCGGAGACGACAGCAGCAGCGATGACAGCGGCGATGATGACGGCAGCACAATCGATAAGCTTAGCAATGCCGCGTCCGAAATCGGCAAAGACGTCAGCGAAGCAGCAGAAGCCATCAACGAAAGCTTCAAAGAACACGCAGAAAATAACGTCGCCTATGTGAATGGTGAAACCGAAGACCAGTCCGAAGGTGGCGGGTCTTACGTTTATTAGGAGGAAATATGGCAGACTATACCTTTGATACATCGGGCGACTTGAGCGAAGCCTTCAAAGTAAAGCCCGTCGCAGAGCAGACGCAGGAAATGGTCGTTCCCTCGGCCGAAGAGACAGCAGAGCGGCACGAAGAAGAAGCCCAGCAGCAGGCTGAGAACGAAGAAAAGGTAGGGGAAATCATCGCCTCTGGAAAACCAGTTCGGCGGCCGCAGCCAGACCTTTTGACGACGCCGTCCATTACTGGAAACTTGAATTACCATGCGCTGGAAGAAAAACCGGAATGGCAGAAGGCCGCGGAATGGGTCGTCGACTCGGCCCGCGATATCTGGCGCAACCTGTTCAACGAAAATGCGCAGGTACTCAAGGATGCCGATACCTATGCCCCTATGCTCGGCGTGTCGCCGCAGTATATGGTAGATCATCCTGAACTGCTTGAAGAAACAAAGAAACGCGATACCCTATTGACTATCAATGACTTTCTTCCTGGCAATAACTGGTATTCGCCGGAAACGCTGGATAAATACTATCCGGAGTTGGCGAAATTCCGGCAGGAAAACCCCGTTGGTGCGGCCCTGGCCTTGCGGAATCACCGGGACTTGAATGATACTCGCAGCATCTTCGAACGTATCGGCGATGCCTTCAACAGTGCAGGTGAACTCTTTGCTGACGCATTTAACTCCGGCTCGGATATGGTGAAACTCTATGATGCACAGATGAAAGCTGTCAATGGCGAAGACCTGGATACCGTAAAACCGGAAGTCGACGAAATCACACAGCGTCTCAAAGCCTACCAGGAAGAAGACCGGCCCACATCGGCACTGGGGAAAATCGTCTATGATACCGTGCAGCAGCTGACCATTTACGGAACTCAGGGCTTGCGCGCTCTCCAGTATGTCCCGACGTTCATGGCCCTGGCTATGGCCAAGGCCGCTCCTGCCGCCGCCGCGGCTGGCCCGGAAACACTCGGGGCTGGCTCGGCCGCAATTCTGGCCACCGCCGGTGCGACCGGGGCTGCTTGGGGCTTGCGGATTGGCATGTACAATGAAATCAGCAAGCAATCCATGGCCGACAGATATTGGCAGATGGCACAGCAGCAGTCGAATGGAAAGCCTTTATACAGCCGGGCGAACATACTGGCTGATAGTGCCGTCGTCGGCGCGCTGAATGGGGCCGTCGAATTGGGATTGCTGGAATTCGGCTATGGTCCGATTAAAGCGGCCTTTGGCAAAGATGCCGCAAAATCTCTGCTGACCAATGCGGCTGCTCAACGGGACGTAATAAACCAGGGTAAATTAGCCCTGGCTAAGATTGCTGCCATTGCAGGAGCAAAACAGTACGCCCGCGGGACGCTGTCTGAATTAACGGAAGAGGGCGTGCAGTCCGTCATCGGTGACGTCGCAACCAACGTAGAATATGGAATCCATCATAAGGGAAGATGGAACACCGTCGGCGATGTGCTCAACAACGCCGTCGACGCGATGGTAGAGGCTGTCCCGGCCGCCCTCGGCATGGGCGCTATGGGAACCGGGATGCATACGGCCGGGCACTATAACGCCATGCGTAATATTGCCAGCCTCAAAGTTGACGCCTGGCGCGAAGAATATCAGCGCAACGTAGAAAAACAAATGATTACAGACCTTGTGGCTAATAAATCGGACAATAAGCTGGCTACAGATTCTCCGTCCACGTATCAAACTGTCATCCAAAGCCAGGCCGAACAGCACGATATGGGCACTATCTACACCGATGCCCAGGAACTGGCCCGGACTTCGGAAGGCGTCAACGTACTGAACGACCTCGTAAAACGGGATATAGTGACGCCGGAACAGGTAGATACAGCGGTACAGAATGGCACAGATCTGGAAATCAAGACAGGCGTCTTTGCGCAGCGGGCCGACGAATCGTTTGATACGGATACCCTCATGGATGCCTCTACCATGAACCAGGGCGGTACGCACTTGGCAGCGCTTCGCGAACGGAAGCAGCGTATGGATGCCCTGGCACAGGAACTTCGCGACATTGCCAACGATAAGAGCGATGCCATCTCCGAAGAAATCATGCAGGAACATTTTCAAGATGCCGATGCCATCGAACAGGATGCTGCCCGTGACGTCGTCTATCGCAATCCCTATGATTTGCAATCTTCTTACAAAGAAGCGCTGAAAGACGCTCGTAAGCAATATGAAGACGCAGTCAATTTTAAGTATTACTGGACCTACAAGCCCCAGGGCGTGTCTATCGTCGTTGCCGACACGGCCGACCATGACAACGTCCAGACCGGCCGCGGCTATCGCATGAGCAACAACGAACCCTGGTATAGCGATATGTATAAAGAGTACGGCGGGAAAGCAACGAAAGAGCAGATGCTCGATGTGGCCTATAAGAACGAACGGGCGGAACTGGCAGCGTCATCGCCGGAACTCCTGCAACAATGGGATGCCAACGTGGAAGCTGCTAAACAGCGCTATGAAACATTGCGCGATATGGGCGAAAAATTCGAAGAACTCAGCCATAGTGACTACGCCCTTCGTAAGACCTTCAGCAAAGAAGGTGCCGCCGTTTATCAGGACGCTGTAAAAACCTTCCAGCAGGGGAACCAGGCCGTATCCCAGGCAGCCAAAGAAAATGCCTACATATACGCCCGCATGGCCGAACGGTGGGCACAAATCCGCCGGGACTACGGAGACACAGCCTACACGGCTAAAGACTTTGCCGCTGCTCATCCCATCCACATTGGCGGAACTGGAAGCGATGTCCAATTCGGACAACCGATAACCAATATGACCATCAATCTGGACGCCCTTGCGCCAATCATTACGATTAAAGAAAAATATGCAGGCATGGACTGGAGGAATTTACGCCGTAAACTGCCTGGTACTGTCGAAGATGACATTGTTTCTAAGAAAAACGACAAAGGAGAGTATATCCCCTATGTCAATAAAGCAACGGGAAACAAAGTCATTGTTACGAAAAAATCAGTAGATCATTTCAAAACAGACCATACCAGTAATGCAGCAGCTACTAAGAACCGACAAAACACATTACATTATGAAATGATAGAAGCTATTCCGGATATTATCCGCAAGGGAATCTGGGTGGAAGATCATGTAGATAAACATGGAAAAGCTAATAGAATCTCATTGATTTTTGCGCTTGTAGAGATGAATGACAACAAATACGCTGTAAAAATTACTGTCAAAGCACAAAAACATGGCTTTAGTGTTGAAGATGGAGAATATACCCAATTTAGAGCTTATGATATATCAAATGAAAAAGAACCAATGCTTGGCAGTACCTCCGGACATTCTTCCTCTAGTGAGCAAGGGCTTGACCGGCCAGTACCAAGCATTGGTTCTAACATTAGTATACGTGACTTCCTGCAAAATGTAAACGATAACCTGGGTAAACCCTATATCAATTCCGATGGTACTCCCAATTATGGTATCTATTTTGGAGATAACAAAACTGGCGGTGTCATGTACATCGGGTCTGATGGATATAAACAGGCATATCGGCAGGGAAAAATCCGTGGTGCCTTCGACGCGAACACCGGCGCTATCCACCTCTTCGATGCAGCGGATCAGTCTTCTTTCATCCATGAATCAGCCCATATGTATTTGACGGAAATGGAACGTATGGTGCAGGAAGAAGGAGCGCCGAAACAGCTTGTCGAGGACTGGCATACAATTCAAGACTGGGCGTCTTATGCTGATGGCAGACTGGACGACTACAAAGGAACACTCCTGGAAAAAGAATTTGCAGGCTATGAAGCCGCTATCCGGAAGGCCCGCGAAAGTGGCAATACCGTAGCCATTAAAGCCGCCGAAGAACGCTGGATGCAGGAACGCTTCGCCCGTGCCTTTGAACGCTATATCGCCGAAGGGAAAGCGCCTGTAAAAGAATTACAGGGACCATTCCGCCGATTTAAAAAATGGCTTATCGGCATTTATCGGGATTTGCGAAACCTGGGCAAAGAACCGTCCGACGACGTGCGCCGTGTCATGGACCGGATGCTTGCGTCAGACGATGAAATAGAAGCCTGGGCACGGCTGCGCGAACTCGATGCATGGAACCGCAAAGGCTTTGCCGGGGATCTCTCCGGCAGCGAAGGGGCCATGATAAAGAAGTGGGCCGAAAAGATTAAAGAAGAATGTAAGGAAAAACTGCTTTCCCAATACGAAGAAGAAGCCCGGCAGCGTGACGAACTGGAACGGCAGCAGGGCTTAGAAGAAGAGCGTATCAGCTACCAGAAACAGTTGTGCGCGGAAAATCCCATTTACCAGTACGAAAATATCTACAACAACATGCCCGAAGCCCGCGCCGGTATTCTGGCCAAACTTGGCTATGAAAATGATGCCGAATTCAAGCAAGCTTTAAGAGACGCCGGCGGCACCATGGAAGAGCGGACCGACGCCTACATCGACTCCGTCCGAAAGACCTATGAAGAAGACATGGCCATGACGCCGGAAATGATCCGCGCGGAAGCGGACGAAATGCTGGCCTCAACCAATGGCCAGATGGCGCTAAACCAGCTGGAAGCGGCTGCCATGCGCCGAAAAATGAATGGCTATATTGCGGAATGTGTCAAAGCCCTTCGCGAAGTCAGCAATGTATCCGGCACTGATGCGCAGATTGCGGCACAGCTCCGGAAAATCATGGGCGTCGAAATTGACCGTAATGCCGCACAAAAAGGTGCACTGAAGGACAGTATTTTGTCTAAGAACCAGCAAATCAAAGAGCTGAAGAAGCAGCTGTCCGACACAAAAGAAAAGGACCAGGCGAATAAGAAGGAAAATGCCAGGGTCATCAAGGAACTGAAGGACTCGTTGAACGATGTCATCCACGGCCTCAATCAGGCCCGTGACATGGTCCAGGGCAGTGACATGGCCATGTTACGACTGGCCCGTGAAGAAATGGATGCTATGAAAGTATCGGAGGCGACGACATGGCGGCACTATGAAATCAAAGCCAAAGCGGCTAGTCACCGGGCGGACCAGTACATGAGTGCTGGTTCCTTCGAACAAGCAGTCATGGAAAAAGCCAATGCACAGAAATTCTATGCTATGGCTAGGGCCGCCAAAGATAATGCCGATTATATCCGTCGGGCCATGGCAGGGGAAAGCGGTTCCCTCGATATAAACGGCCAGGAAATCTACGGTATCAAAGGAATACTTAAACAATTAGGCCGCACCGACAAACCGGTCCGCATGGGACCACACGCCCGCTATTTCATCCAACATTTGGCGTATAACCTGGGCATGACGGACCGCGACGGGCGGCCGCCGCTGGATAAGGACGGCAACCCGGCACCCCTGAACTGGGACTACATTTACCGGGACCTCTCGCCGGACTACGCGACGGGACAGGACACGGCACCGAACCCGGACGCCATGGTAGCGCCGTGGATCCGTGCCATTGTCGACGGAAAAGACCGTATCCAATACGACAAAGACCTGACAATGGAACAATTCAGGGACATTAACGAAGCCATACGCGCCGTCAACAAAGTATCCCGCCGCGACTATGAAGCAAATACCCTTCTCGACGATGACGGCAAAGTCGTCGCCATTGCAGACGCTGCCGAACGCCTGGCAAAGTCTCTCCCGCATAAGGAAGGATGGAACGCCGAACAGGAACAGAACGACCGGACCCGCAAGGACCGGGGCAAGGGAATCCTGAGCGATGCCCTCTTATCGCTGACGAAAATAGAAACCTTGCTGCGGAACATGGGACCGGAATGGATGCAGTTTATCTATCGGCCTATTGATAAAGCCTGCCGCCGGGAACTCTCGATGCAGCAGGAAGCATGTCATGAATTCGCCAGGATTTACCATATCTACACGGACAAAGAATGGCAGCATATCCGCAGCGATAAAAAGTACTCCCTGGGCAGCGTGGACCGGTTCACGAAAGAGCAGCTCCTCGTCATGGCCCTGAACTGGGGCAACGAAGAAGGCCGGCAGCGTGTCCTCGACGAAGCCAACCGGACCGTCAAGAATAAAGCACAAAAAGCCAATGAGGCGACCATTGAGGACGTCTTCGCCCGTGCGCTGACAGATAAGGACCTGGACTTTTTGGAGGCTGTCTGGAAGCAATTAGACCAGTACTGGCCGGAACGAAATAAAGTTCAGGAAAGATTATACGGAGTGGGAATGGGAAGGGTCAAAGCAAAAGCCTATACTATAAATGGGCGTAAAGTAAGCGGTGGCTATTATCCCATTAAGTACGACCCAAGACTGACCTCTAAAACGAACGAAAGAGAACTGGACGATATTGTAAAAACGCAGCTTTCCGGGAGTTCGGCCATGGGGATAGGTATGGGCAGCACAAAGAAACGAGTGAAACAAGTAAACGACCAGGTTTTAAACAAATGTCTGGATACCTGGCCGGCTGCCGTGAATGAGGCCATTCACCATATCTGCATGAGAGAAGCTGTTACAGATGTATACAAGCTCATCTCTCAGCCTGCGGTAGAAGCGGCCGTTCATGAAAATTACGGGATGAAGACCTATGAGGCCCTCCGACAATGGGCAAAAGATTGCTGGAAGACGGATGTTCAAAAGACGGATAAAATTTCCCATATGTTGGCAACAATGCGCCGGAATACGACGTTCGCGATTATCGCGTATAGGACCAGTACAATGATGCTCAACTTATTAAATATCTTTCCTATGATGGCACGTATTGGGCCGGCAAACACGGTAAAAGCATTGGTTCGCTTTGGGGCTGGTGCCTTCAACAAAGGTACAAAGACGTATAATCGGAATCGCCGTTTTGTCATGGAACACTCGCCGTTTATGGCAGATCGTATCAATACGATTGACCGCGACATTCAGCAGAACATGCGCCTCGACATGCCGCAGAATATCAGCAGCGCTGGGCGTAGGGCATACGCAGCAAAAGAGGCAATAAACCGCTATGGGTATTTCTTCATTACCGAAACGGACCTCATGTGCAGTTTGGCGCTCTGGAAATTCCAGTACGACGAATCCCTGCGGCAGCAAATTGACGAAGGTAAAACCGATGAAAAGGCCATGCAGGACCAGGCACTGTTTGAAGCAGACCAGGCTGTCCGCGACGTCCTCGGTTCCAACATGGTAAAAGACCAGGCCGAAATACAGCGCAAGAACGGGTTCGTAGCACAGCTGACGTCGTTTTATTCGTACTGTAGTACCGTCATGAACGCGCTCATCGACGCCGGCTATAAATGGAAAGCCGGAAACCGTATGGCTATGTTTAACACGGTGCTCTATTGGATTGTCCTTAACTCCATATTTGAACAAGTGTATCGGTCGGCCGTGGCTGGCGATGATCTGGACAAGATGCTGAAAAAGATGGGCGTCAAAATGGTAAGCAACACCGTCCAGGGTATCCCAATCGTCCGCGATGCCGCCGAAATCATCGGAAATCATATGTTCGGATTGCCGAACTACGACAGTAGCAACGTCCTGGCCGTATCTGCTGTAGACGAACTCATGAAAGCCTCGAAAGCAGCAGCATCCAAAAATCAGGACGCCACCGACGTAGCCCGCGCCGCAAACCGCGCCTTGAACCGCTTTGTCGGATTGCCGGACACCTTGACCGACGGCTTCTGGTCCCTCATGCGCTTCAGCATGATTGATACAGACCGCAGCCTGGCCACCTTGGCCAACGCAGTCATCTTCGACAGGCGGTATAAAACGGCCAAAGAACGGCAGCAAGAAGCCAAACGGAAAGCTAATGAAAAGAAAAAGGAGAATAAAAAATGATTCAGACAACGGAAGTAAGCATTACCTACAAAGGAGACGGCGTGCAAACGTCGTTTCCGTACCCTTATCCGTATCGTAATAGCGATGACATAGTCGGGTACATCATCAATGATGTGGGCTATGAAAAACGAATTACGAATAATTTCAAGTATGACAAAGTCAGCAACATATACCAGTATCCCTTAGCAGGGGACCCCCTGGCCGCGCCATACTCCATCAAACTCATCCGGGAAACACCGCAGCAACAGAACGCAGATCTTCCGGGAAAACTGCCATTCTCGCTCATCGAAAAAAGCCTGGACTGGATTATCATGATCCTCCAGGAAATCGGAAGCCGCTGTAATAGCCTGTGGCATATCCGAAACGACTGCAAACTCAGCGAAACCAACGCCAGAAACAGCGCCAGTGCCGCCGCCGAAAGCGAAGAAAATGCAGCCAATAGCGAAGACATGGCAAAAAAATGGGCCATGTCCCCTGTAAGCCCTGATGGATTAGTTGATCCTGACAGCCCTACAGGCTACACACAGAGCGCTAAAATCTGGGCAGCCCTATCACGCGAATATGCCGGTATGAGTAAATTCAAACTCCCAATCGCCTACTATAATAGTGTGGCTGAAATGAAAACTAGTGAAACGGCCCTAGCCGGGCGCCCATGCGTGACACTGGGATACTATGCGCCGAATGATGGTGGTGGTGCTGTCTATATCATTAGACAGAAAAAAGAAAGTGATACAGATAATGGGGGCAGTATCCTCGTCTTAGATAATGGAAATGTATCCGAATTAATTATTGATGGAGCCATTAATGTTAAACAGTTTGGGGCACAAGGAAACGGGAGTACCGATGATACAATTGCTATACAAAATGCGATAACTTATAGTGTTTCATCTTACAAAAGTTTATATGTACCAAAAGGTACATATCTTATAACCTCAAGTTTACGCATTAATGGCAGTATATTTATTAATGGGGAAAAACCTAGCAATTCTCCATGGACAATAGATGGAGGTCAGGCCTGCTTTTTATATGGTGGGACTGATAATACAGCAGCACTTTTAATCATGGAAGATGATAAAGATGTAACAACAGATGATGGAATAGTTGGTGGGCCAAGGGATATATATATTACTAATATTTCATTAAACGCAAAGTCTAATAAAACCATTGGATTGTGTACTCAAGCATATAACATACGCTTCACCGGAATTGCAATACATGGATTTGGCATAGGAGCTTTGTTAAAACGATCATTCTTAGTCACATTTAAAGACTGTAATATGTGCAATGGTATAGATTTGTATTGGTATAAGTGTACTACACTATGCACTGTAAGTGGGGGGTGGTATTATTCACTTGGATTAGATAAAGCTTCTATTGATGATACTCTATGGAATATAATTCCAGGAAACACATTAATGACAAACGAATATACCGCATTTATACTTATTAATACTTCAATATCCGGAGGATGGTATGCGATAGAAAACAGTAATGTTGCAGTACAAATGACATATAATTCCAAATTAATTGCGCAATCGCCGAATATTGAAGGCTGCGGTGTAATGGGTATTGATGTCAAAGAACCATATGAAACCCCTTCGCAACTCAAATATGCTGTTATAAAACTATATGATGTTAATTTTGGAGCCAGTACTTCATCTACTTTTTATTGGATAAATCCAAATACATTTGGGGTATTTTTAGATGTGCGTTGTAAATCATATGTGTCACAGATGATCCCAAATGTATTTGGATTTTATTCTTCTTCACATGTTTTTGGTACACTGCTTGGTGGAAGCTATGATTATTCCTGCCTAGATAATCCAACAAATAAAACACTAACTAGGGGAGATGTTATTAATAATTCTAGGATTACAAAATATGGCAACCAAATAGACCTAGTTATTTCTGGGTTCCCAGTTTTTTCTGATGCAACATCAACTGATAAAGTATTTTTAAATCTTTTTAGAAAATGGGAATATTCCTCTAATAAATGGATTCTGCGAACATCTAACAACGTATATGCGCAAGGATTTGCATATACTACAACTAAAGTTTATCTTGTGGGTATTACCTCAGAAGGTAATCTATGGTATCAAAATATATCAGACAGTACTGATTCTGGTATCGTCACCTACGGCTTATTAAGTACGTTTGTGTATTGTAGAATTTACGGTATGTATCCATATGGCGGATAGGACTCAGGCAGCACTACGATTGCTATAAACACAATAATGTCTTAAAGGAACAAAAGGAAGATGAAAAATGAAACGAGGTACACTACACAAAATGATTAACACACTATGGAACTTATGGACAGCCACAGAGGTAAAGATTGGCTGTCTTTTTCGTTGGAAGGAAGCGAATACATGAGCGAACATGATTTCCAGACGGAAGTTCTCGAACGCATGAGCCGACTTGAAGCACAATCTAAACAGGCGCTCGATACGGTGAAAAAATTAGAGGAGCAATTTCAGGCTACGAAAGAGCTGGCAATCATTGCAGATCAGCGCGGACGTGCGGCTCATCATCGTATCAATTCGATGTATGTCATCGCTGGCATTATCGGCGGTATCATATCTTTTATTGTTGATTATTTTCGGCATTAGGAGGGATGCTATGAAAAAGGTTGTCCAATTTGGACATTGGGCAGAGAAAAATTGGCTGGCTTTAGTCATCATGTTGTCCGTCATCATGATGATTTTTCTTTGCCTGATTTTATGTAGCTGGCTTTACGGGTACTGGTCAAATGCACTAAATGGCACAAAATTTGAACTTATGAGTTGCTGGTCCGGCGTATCTGCCGTGGCCGGCGGCTTGGCCGGTATCGTGGGCCTGGCAAAAGCAGCCTGGACAAAGTACGGCATGGATTCGCGGTATAATTCGCCAGTAGGAGCTATGCCATTAAGACAGGAGGTCAAGAAGGATGCAGGAAAAAGCTAGAAGAATTGTCATGAATTATTTTAATGACCATGTAGACGTTACTGATGAGAAAAAACTCACGATGGATGATGTCTTTGTCGTCTGGTTTTGTAAGACATTACAGAATTGGAAGTGCTTAGTCAGTACAACGGTGTCAGATGGCATGTACTACGAAGTTACCCACAACGGCGACAAAAACGAAAACTACGTCGACGTTTACAAGAAGTGGGAAAATTACTGCGTAAAAGGTTAGGAGGAATATATATGAATACAGTTAAAGCCTTTATTAGCCAGCCTATGAGAGATAAAACCGACGAACAAATTTTAGCAGAGCGGACCCGTGCGATTAAAGCGATTAAAAAGCAATATGGCGAAGACGTTGTTGTGCTGGACTCGTTTTTTCAGGGAGCACCTCATGATGCTAAACCGTTGTGGTTTTTAGGCCAATCCATCTTAATTTTATCGCAGGCCGATGTGGCATATTTCATCGGAGATTGGAAAAAATACCGTGGATGCAAGGCAGAAAATATGCTGGCTCATGAATATGGAATTAAAACAATTGAAGAATAGGAGGCGCACATATGAAAGTAATTGATATTTCTGACTGGCAAGAAGGCATTAACTTTGACGATATTGTCAATGCTGGCGTCGAAGGTGTCATCATTAAAGCGTTGAACGGACAATCTCCGACGGCTTGCGTATATGATTTTGTTGAAGAATGTCGTAAACGTGGCTTACCTTGGGGCGTCTATTGCTATACTCACGCCTGGACTCCTGATGAAGCCCGCGTAGAAGCACAGTCCATGCTTAATCTGTTGGGCGGCGAAACACCGGCACTGGGAATTTGGTACGACATTGAAGATGATCCCAACACGCTGCCGAACCCAGTTAAGTGGTTGACCGGCGTTGCAGATCCTACGGGCCGCTGTTCTGCATTTATTTCAGAATTAAATGCAGCCGGTCAGTCGGCCGGTATCTACGCCGGCTATTACGCCCTGCGAGACTACATTGCTACAAGTGAATTGGCAGATTATGTCCCAATTTGGTATAACCAGTACAATGCAACGTGCGATTACTCGGAAGTTTGCCGCTTGCCGCTGGCAGGATGGCAGTACACATCCAATGACCGCATTGATGGCTGGGATTGGGGACTGGATATGAATGAATGGTATATGTAGGAGGTGATCTTATTGTATCTGCCGCAGAGAAAGGAAGTTGAAGCCATTGTCCAACAAAATAAAACACTTATCATTGCTTGCTTGTTGTTGCTTCTGGTTGCTCTTACCGGGGGCTGGATGGTGTACCGGCACTACGACAGACAAGCAGCCAGCGGCAATCACGATGTCAGCCGTACAGTACAATCAATTAAAGACGACAATCAGAGAGCTAGAGAGCAACTTGTCAACGCTTCAGATGAAATTGAACAAGCTCGACGGCAACTCGACGACGTTGCAGACTCAATTAACAGCAGCCAACGAACAGTTGACGAAAACAAAAAACTCATTGCAGACAGCCAGCGTCTCATTGACTCAAGCCAACAACGAATTACAGAGGCAGAAAGAATCTTTGCAGACATTGACAGACCAAATCAATAATATGACAAAAAAAGAAGCCCGCTTAAAACGACAGCGGGATACCTGGGCCGTTACAGCAGGAATTCTTCTGGTGGGCTGGGTGACAAAATAATGGTATACATGTAAAAAAAGTGCCTCCTAAATTCAGTGATGCAATCAGCTAAATTTAGGGGGCATTTTATTTCATAATGCGAGAAAAAACATACTAGGCAGAACAAAAAATATAAAAATAGTCATCTGTAAAATAAATAGGTTTAGAATTAATGACATTGCGGACCACCATCAATGAAAAAGAGACCGTACATGATAAAAATCTTCATGTGCGGTCTTTTTGTTTTGCCTCTCTTTATAGGAGAGGTGCCCCAGCGGGGCGGAGAGGTTGAACTATGATTGGGCATGTCAAAGAAATTTTCTACCTTTTGTATTTATGTCTACGCAAAATTGCTATTAGAAGATACTGATGAAACTGCTTATATTTCGTCCAATTTGACAACTAACTGCTAGCCACTAATGGCTTGAAAGGGATTGTTGCGCGTGCGACCATCCCTTTTTTATTAAGATTGTGTTGCCACGAGACGCCTTGAGGTTATATAATTTATGTATTATGGATAATCTTTTTAGGAGGAAGTATATGGCAGATATTCGTATCATCCGGGGGCAGCGGATTGTTCCCGATATAGAGCAGGCCTTGCGCTTTGCCGGCTATGGCTCGAAAGGGGAGGCCTGGGAACGGGCTGAAGGGATGTGCCGGGATATGGCACCGCTCCTGCGGCGGTCTTTGCAGGCCAAGGCGGCTCTGGCTTTTGCCGGGGAACGGCTCTATGTCATCCTGACGTTAGGCGCGGCTGTGAGTCGTCAGCTGGACCGCTATCGCGATGACGGCGACGACGTAGGGGCTCTGCTGTTCGATGCCATGGCGGATACGTGTCTGTTTGCTTTGGAACAGCAGGTTCTCCAGCAGCTCCGCCTTATTTGCCGGCAAAAGGGCTGCGGCATCGTCTGCCGGCACGAGCCGGGAAGTGACCTGCCTTTATCGGTCCAGGCCGATGTCATCCGTGAGACTTCAGCTGGTCGGACGGTCGGCGTGACGGTCAATGCCTCGATGGCTTTGTCACCGGCTAAGTCCATGAGCCTGGTTTTTGATTTAGGTGACGACCCGGCTGTGTTCCAAGTGAATCACGATTGTACATCCTGCCCGAAGACGGATTGCACCCAGCGCCAGGCTGGGACGGCTCAGGAAGTGCATATCACCTGCCCCGGAGGCTGCCGGGTCCATGAATATATCCAGGCTCAGGGAACGGCTCTGGCCCTGCCTTGCGGCGGTAAGGGCATGTGCGGCAAGTGCCGTGTCCGCGTCGTCCAGGGGACATTGCCGGTTACGCCCGAAGACCGGCGCATCTTTTCTGATGAACAACTGGCCCAGGGCTGGCGCCTGGCCTGTAAGGCCGTGACCCGCGATGCCGTAGAGCTCGTCGTCCCGGTCCAGGAGCAGCAGGGCTTTTCGGCCGTCGCAGCCGACTCGACGGACCCGGCTGCTGTGGTAACGGAAGGTCATGACTACGGGCTGGCTGTCGATATCGGGACGACGACGTTAGCCGCAGCCCTCGTCGACTGCACCGATGGCCAGATCCTGGCGACGGCGACGGCCGTCAACAGCCAGCGTTCCTTTGGGGCCGACGTCATCAGCCGTATCGGCGCTGCCTGCCATAGCAAGGGAAAGGCCTTGCAGAAAGCCGTCCGTCGCGATTTGACGCGCCTTGTGCAACAACTCTTCCAGGACCATCCCGGCGTTGCCGGCCATTGTCACCGCATGGCCATCGCGGCCAACACGACGATGCTCCATCTGCTCATGGGCTGGTCTTGTGAGGGCTTGGGGAACTGGCCCTTCCATCCCGTCTCGCTAGGTGGCGGGACCTATGAAGTACAGGCCGTTCTGGGACAGCAGGGCGTACTTACGGACTGCACAGTGACTTTGCTGCCCGGTATGAGTACCTACGTCGGCGCCGATATTACGGCCGGCATCTGGCAGTGCGGCGTCGCTTCGTCGGACGACCTCAGCTTGTTCGTCGATTTGGGGACCAATGGGGAGATGGCCCTGGGGAACAAAGAGAAACGCTTCATCGCTTCGGCACCGGCCGGGCCGGCCCTGGAAGGGGGCAAGCTGACCTGGGGAACAGGCAGTGTGCCCGGGGCCATCTGCGGGGTCCACATCGAGCGGGGCCGGGCCAAGGTGCGGACCATCGACCATGGGGTCCCTGTCGGCATCTGCGGGACGGGCATCCTGGAAGCCATGGCCAGCCTCGTCCGGGAAGGCCTGGTCGACGAAACGGGGAAACTCGTCGAACCTTATTTCCATAAAGGCTTCCCGCTGGCATCGACGCTGGATTATCAGCGCATCATCCTGAGCCAGCAGGATATCCGGGAAATCCAGATGGCCAAGAGCGCCATCCGGGCCGGTATCGAATCGCTCATCGAACGGAGCGGCCTTTCCCGCCAGCATATCCGGCAGGTCTGGCTGGCCGGCGGCTTCGGCTATTATCTGGATCCGCAGAAAGCGGCTGTCATCGGCCTGCTGCCGCCGGATTTGGCTGAACGGACGACGGCCGTGGGCAATACGTCCCTGAAAGGGGCCATCGGCCTTTTGACGGGCGCCGTGACCTTAGACACGTTACAGGCCATCGCCGACGGGGCGGAAGAAATCGTCCTCGGCAACGATGAAGCCTTTCAGCGTTTATATATCGACTATCTGAATTTTTAGGGGGAACTTAGATTGACTAACGAAGAATTCCAGCACTTGCTCAGCCGCGGCGTCGTCATGCTCGACGGTGCGACTGGGACGAATCTGCAACAGGCGGGCATGCCTATCGGCGTCTGCCCGGAAAAATGGATCTTGGAGAACCGCCAGGTCATGATCGACTTGCAGCGCCACTTCATCGAAGCGGGCAGCCAGATCTTGTATGCACCGACCTTTACGGGGAACCGCATCAAACTGGCCGAATACGGTCTGGACGACCAGCTGGCCGCCATCAACCAGGGCTTGGTCGCCATTTCCAAGGAAGCCGCCCAGGGGAAGGCCCTGGTCGCCGGCGATATGACCATGACGGGCCAGCAGCTCTATCCCATGGGCGACCTGACCTTTGAGGAACTGGTCGATGTTTATCGCCAACAGGCAAAGGTCTTGTATGACGCCGGCGTCGACCTGTTCATTGTCGAAACCATGATGAGCCTCCAGGAAACGCGAGCCTGCGTCCTGGCCATCAAAGAAGTCTGCGACCTGCCCATCATGGCGACGCTAACTTTTGAAAAAGACGGCCGTACCCTCTATGGGACGCCGCCGGAAGCGGCTGTCGTCGTCCTGCAGCATCTCGGCGTCGATGCCGTCGGCCTGAACTGCTCGACCGGGCCGGCCGATATGGTGGAAACGGTCCAGAAGATGTATGAATATGCAACGGTCCCCCTCATTGCCAAGCCCAATGCGGGCCTGCCGGAATGGGATGGCGACAAGACGGTCTACAGGACGACGCCGGAAGAATTTGCTCAGGACGGTAAACTGCTCATCGAAGCCGGTGCCCATATCGTCGGCGGTTGCTGCGGGACGACGCCGGACCATATCCGGGCCCTCCACGATGCGGTCTGCCAGATGACGCCGAAAGCGCCTCATGCCAGCCATCACCGCGTCCTGGCTTCGGAACGGCAGGTCGTGGAAATCCAGCTCGACGGCTCTTTCCAGGTCATTGGTGAACGCATCAACCCGACGGGCAAGAAGAAGCTCCAGGCTGAACTGCGGGCGGGAAAGCTGGACCTGGTACGCGCCATGGCCCGCGAACAGGAACGCAACGGCGCGGCCATCCTCGATGTCAACATGGGGACCAACGGCATTGATGAAAAGGAAATGATGCTCAAAGCCATTTACGAAGTGACGGGCGTATCGGGCCTGCCCCTCAGCATCGATACGAGTTCGCCGGAAATCATGGAAGCGGCCCTGCGCATCTATCCCGGCCGGGCCTTGGTCAATTCCATTTCCTGTGAAACGGAAAAGCGCAAACAGCTCCTGCCGGTCGTCAAGAAGTACGGCGCCATGTTCATTGCCCTGCCCGTATCCGACGCCGGTATCCCTAAGACGCTGGAAGAAAAGCACGCCGTCCTCGACGAACTCCTGACCGATGCCTATGACCATGGCTTTACGCCGGAAGACATCGTCGTCGATGCCCTGGTGGCTACGGTCGGTGCGGCACCGACGTCGGCCCTGGACTGCATGGCGACTTTCTCGCACTGCAAACGCGACCTGGGCCTGGCGACGGTCTGCGGGCTGTCCAATATCTCCTTCGGCCTGCCCGACCGGATGTATGTCAATGCCACTTTCCTCTCCATGGCCATCGCCAGCGGCCTGACCATGGCTATTGCCAATCCGTCCCAGGACCTGCTCATGAATACGGCAGCGGCTGCCAACATGCTCATGAATAAGGAAGGCAGCGACCTGGCCTATATCCACCGCATGCAGTATTTCGACAAGAAAGAAGCCGAAAAGAAACGCCAGGAAGAGGCAGAACTCCTGGCCCGTCAGGGGATGCCGGCCGACGTGGCGGCGGCGGGGGAGTCCCAGCAGACTGAACAAGGGCCGGTCAATCCCGTCTATCAGGCCGTCCTGGAAGGGGAAAAGGATGCCGTCGTATCCCTGGCCCAGGCCGAACTGGCCAAGGGCATGGCACCGGATGCGGTCATCAACGACCTGCTCATCCCGGCCATTACGAAAGTCGGCGATTTGTACGATAAACAGGTCTACTTCCTGCCCCAGCTCATTGCCAGCGCCAACACCATGGAAACGGCCATTGCCTATTTGGAACCGCTCATCAAGAAGGAACCGGGCCAGCAGGACATGGCGACCATCGTCATCGCGACCGTCGAAGGCGACGTCCACGATATCGGCAAGAACCTGGTCGGTCTCATGCTACGCAACTACGGCTATAAAGTCGTCGATCTGGGCAAGGACGTGCCGGCCGGTACGATCATCGAGACGGCGCTGCGTGAAAAAGCGTCTGTCGTCGGGCTGTCGGCTTTGATGACGACGACCATGATGCACATGAAGGACGTCATCGCCGAAGCGGCGGATAAGCATTACGACGGCAAGATCATCATCGGCGGCGCGGCCGTCACGCCGAGTTTCTCTGATGAAATCGGGGCCGATGGCTATTCCAAGGATGCGGCAGATTGTGTCAAACTCGTCGGCCGCCTGTTAGCATAAAAGGGGGAATCGTTATGCCAGCATATCGTTGGGCGACGTTAGGCTGCGGCGTCATCGGCCATGAACTGGCCCAGGCGATGCAGGCCCTGGGCGGGAATTTATACAGTGTCGGCAACCGGACCCATGAGAAGGCCCTGGCTTTTGCTGAAAAATACGGCATCTCCAAGGTCTACGACAGGCCAGAGGATATCTTTGCCGATCCCGACGTCGATATCGTCTATATTTCGACGCCGCACAATACGCATATCCGCTATCTCCTGCCGGCCCTGTCTGCCGGGAAGCACGTGCTCTGCGAAAAATCCATCACCTTGAACAGCCGGGAACTGGACCAGGCCCGGCGCTGTGCTCGGGAACACGGCGTCGTCCTGGCCGAAGCCATGACTTTGTATCACATGCCGGTTTATAAGCAGCTCGCCGAGCTTATCCGCTCCGGGGCCCTGGGGCCGCTGCGGTTCATCCAGATGAATTTCGGCAGTTATAAAGACTATGACATGACGAACCGCTTCTTCAACCGCTCTCTGGCTGGCGGGGCCCTCCTCGATATCGGCGTCTATGCCTTGTCTTTCGTCCGCTATTTCATGAGTTGTCAGCCCGACCAGATTGCGTCACAGGTCCGGCTGGCGCCAACCGGCGTCGATGAACAGGCGGGCATCCTCTTGCAGAACCGGGAAGGGGAAATGGCGACGATTTCCTTATCGCTCCACGCTAAGCAGCCGAAACGGGGCATGGCCGCTTTTGACAAGGGGTATATCGAAATCTACGACTATCCCCGGGCCGATACGGCGACGATCACCTATACGGCCGATGGCCGCCAGCAGGTCCTGCAGGCCGGCCGCCAGGCCAAGGCCCTGCAATACGAAATCGTGGATATGGAAAATGCCGTGGCTCATGGTGGCCAGGGCATGTATCTGGATTATACGAAAGAGGTCATGGACCTCATGACGGCCATCCGCCAGCAGTGGGGCCTGACGTATCCGGAAGAAGAGGGGGGAGTACGATGAGTTACTCGGCAATCGATACACTTTGGATTCTCATGGCCGCAGTCCTGGTCTTCTTCATGCAGCCTGGCTTTGCCATGCTCGAAGCGGGTCTGACGCGGGCCAAGAACGCCGGCAACATCGTCATGAAGAATTTCATGGATTTTGCCCTGGCTACGCTGGTTTTCTGGCTGGCCGGTTTTGGCCTCATGTTCGGTCACGATTTGTCCGGCCTCATCGGGGTACCGGATTTCTTTGCCCAGCAAGTGGATTTCACGGCCGGGACACCTTATCCGGACCTGGCCTTTCTGCTCTTCCAGACTGTCCTCTGTGCCGTGACGACAGCCATCGTATCCGGTGCCATGGCGGAACGGACGAAGTTTTCGTCGTATTGTCTGGTCACGATTATCATCAGCCTGATCATTTATCCCGTTGCCGGCCACTGGGTCTGGGGCGGCGGCTGGCTGGGCGCCTTGGGTTTCCATGATTTTGCCGGTGCTTCCGTCGTCAGCCTGACTGGCGGCATCTGTGCCCTGACCGGTGCCAAGGCCCTGGGTCCGCGCATCGGCAAGTATAACCAGGATGGGTCGGTCAATGCCATTCCCGGCCACAGCCTGCCCCTGGCCTGTCTGGGCATGTTCATCTTGTGGTTCGGCTGGTTCGGCTTCAATGGTGGCCAGACCCTGTCCTTATCGGGGGAACAGACCCTGCTCAAGGCGGCAGCTATCTTCTTTATCACCAATATCGCGGCCGCTGCCGGGACGACGGCAGCCATGGTGACGACGTGGATCCGTTATGGCAAGCCTGACGTATCCATGACCCTTGACGGCTGTCTGGCTGCGCTGGTCGCCATTACGGCCGGCTGTGATGTCGTCAGTGTGCCTGGCGCTTTCTTCATCGGCGCTATCGCCGGTGTCGTCGTCGTCTTCCTCATCGAATTCATTGACCAGAAGCTCCGCATCGACGATCCCATAGGGGCCATTGCGGCCCATGGCGGCTGCGGGGCCTTGGGAACGATCCTGACGGGCTTGTTCAGCGTCAAAGACGGCCTGCTCTATACGGGTGACACCCATTTGCTGCTGGTCCAGATCGCCGGCGTCGCAGCTATCGGCCTGTTCGTCTTCGTCGCCATGACGTTGGTCTTTCGCATCCTCCAGGCGACCATCGGCCTGCGCGTATCGACAGCCGAAGAAATCAACGGCCTGGACTTCAAGGAAAACGGGCTGGTACCGGCTTACGGCCTGGACCGCAGCGACAGTCTGGAAGACTTGTCTGAAGCCTTGAAGGCCGGGGAAGCGCCGCAAGGGGCGAAAGAAATCCCCCTGGACCAGGTCATCCCCGATTCGGTCATGGCCAGTCCCCAGCCGGTCGGCGGCCATGCCATGTATAACGTGACCATCATTACCGATGAGAAGCGGTTCGAAACCTTGAAGGATGCCATGGAAGCCATCGGCATCACGGGCATGACCATTACCCGGGCGCTGGGCTTCGGCATCGAAAAAGGGCGGACCGAATTCTACCGCGGTGCCAAGGTGTCGGCCAAGCTTCTGCCGAAAGTCCGCGTAGAAATGGTCGTTTCCAAAGTATCGCCGCGGACCATCATCGAGACGGCCAAGAAAGTGCTCTATACGGGCAACTACGGTGATGGCAAGGTCTTCGTGTCGGCCATCGATAATGCCGTCAAGATCCGCACCGGCGAAGAAGGATACGACGCCCTGCAGGACTACCCGGTAGCCGCGAAGAAGTAAGCTTTTACGGATATTTCCCTTGATTTTTGCAAAAAATATACAGGCTCTGGCTATACTGAACGTATACAGCCCGAGCCTGTTTTTGTATGGATGAAGGAGGAAATGCCATGTTTGCGTCGTTGTTTGCCAAAACCCAAGCCCAGCCTCAGCGGAATTATTCCCGCCTGGTCATCATCAGTGATTTCCATTATCCCTGTAAGAACCTGGTCCCGCCGAAGGAACGCCTGATGCGGATGGCCGCCAAAGAAAGGGTGCTCCAGGAAATGAATGACTGGCGGGACCTGGACCTGGCTGTCTTTACAGGGGACATGGTCCAGCGCAACGGCGATGCTGCCGAATACCGCCTGGTGCGCCTCGTCGTCAATGGATTGAAGAAACGCAAGGCTTTCATTGCTGGAAATCACGAACTGCTCTATACGGGCCATCATGGCGAACTGCGCCCTGGGAGCTGCACGGAACGGATCATCCATTTCGCCCGCTATACCCAGACCTTCGGCCCCCTTTATTATGCCGGGGAGCAGGGCGGATACCTGTTGGTCTTCTTATCGCCTGACACCGTGACCGGCGGCGCAGCCGTCGAACTGTCCCATCAGCAGTTGGCCTGGCTGGACCAGACCCTGGCCGCCCATCGCCAGCAGCCGACGATCATCTTCTGCCATGCCCCGCTGGAACAGACGGCCGTATCGAGCCGTCCTGGCATCAGCCTGCCGTCGCCGCGCAATTCTGTCCAGCCGGCAGCTGATATCCGCACCATCTTGGCCCGCCATCACCAGGTCCGCCTGTGGGTATCGGGCCATACCCATACGATGCCAAGCGATGCCACCTTCATGGATGACGCCAATTACTATGAAGGCCGCGTCCTCAACGTCTATAACAGCGATTGGGATGAAGACACGATTTACACCAACTCCCTCTACCTTTACGAAGACCACATACTCGTCCGGACCTATGACCATAGCCAGGGGACCTGGATCCCGGCCTTCGACCGCACCGTGGTCCTGCCGGAATGGTGCTGCCTGACGGCTTAAAGGCGCCTTTGGCGCCGTGGGTCGTTTGCCGTGATTCGTGGTTCGTAGGAGCGTCCACGTGGGACGCCCGCGCGAATCCTGTGTACAGCCTGTCCGGTATTTCTACGAATTTTCGCCAAACGACTCACGACCCACGATACACAAAAAAGCTGCCGCGTAAGCGGCAGCTTTTTTTTACTCATTCTTCAGGTTCATCGATGGCGAGTTGGTCCGGTGTGGTGCAGAAGGTAAATTCCGGGTTCCGTTCTACGATCCAGTTGGTCTGCCATTCGTTGGCGATGAGGAGGACGACGCGCTGTTTGTGGTCTTTGACGATCATGGCGCTGTCGATGTTCTTCAATTCCTTGTAGTCGTGGCCGTTGTCCTGGATCCAGCGGGCGACGGTGTAGGGCAGGCGGTTCATTTCCAGGTCGACGCCGTATTCGTGTTTCAGGCGGTATTCCAGAACTTCGAACTGGAGTTGCCCGACGGCACCGACGATGTAGCTTTCCATGGAGCCCAGGTTTTCATAAATCTGGACGGCCCCTTCCTGGGCCAGCTGGGTCATGCCCTTGAGGAACTGTTTACGCTTCATCGAGTCTTTGGCGCGGATGCGGGCGAAGAGTTCCGGCGGGAAGGTCGGGAAGTCCTTGAAGGTGACTTTTTTCTTGCCCGAATAGAGGGTGTCGCCGACGCCCATGGTGCCGTTATCGAAGACGCCGATGATGTCTCCCGGGTAAGCATCTTCGACGATGGTCCGTTCCGTGGCCAGGAACTGCTGGGGCTGCATGAGGCGCAGGGTCTTGCCCGACTGGCGGTGCGTAACGGTCATGCCTTTTTCGAATTTGCCCGAGCAGATGCGCATGAAGACGATGCGGTCGTGATGCTGGGGGTTCATGTTGGCCTGGATCTTGAAGACGAACGACGTGAACTGGTCCGATGTCGGTTCGACGACGCCTTCCAGACATTTGCGCGGCTGCGGCTTCGGTGCCATACGCAGAAATTCTTCCAGGAAAGGCTTGACGCCGAAGTTGGTCATGGCCGAACCGAAGAACATCGGCGTCAGTTCGCCGCGCTTGACCTTTTCCATGTCGAATTCGTCGCCTGCTTCGTCGAGGAGCTCGATGTCGTCGATGAGACCCTGGTGGACGTCTTCGTCGAGGAGTTCCTTGAAAATCGGGTCGTCGGCAGAGCCTTTGGTCGATGCCAGTTTGCGCTGGCCGTGGGTCGTGTCTTTTTCAAAGAGTTCGATAGACGACGAGGCCCGGTCGTAGATGCCCTGGTAGTTTCCGTTCAGGCCGATAGGCCAGTTCATGGGGTAGGCGTGGATGCCAAGGATGTCTTCGATTTCATCCATGAGGTCGAAGGGGTTGCGGCCGAAGTGGTCGATCTTGTTGACGAAGGTGAAGATGGGGATGCCCCGTTCTTTACAGACGCGGAAGAGCTTCTTCGTCTGGGCTTCGACGCCTTTGGCGACGTCGATGAGCATGACGGCGCTGTCGGCAGCCATGAGGGTCCGGTACGTATCTTCACTGAAGTCCTGATGGCCCGGCGTATCGAGGATATTGATGTGATGGCCTTCGTAGTCGAACTGAAGGACCGAACTGGTGACAGAGATACCACGCTGTTTTTCGATTTCCATCCAGTCCGAAACGGCGTGCTTCGCCGTCTTTCTGGCTTTGACGGAACCGGCCAGGTGGATAGCACCTCCGTAGAGCAGTAATTTTTCAGTCAGCGTCGTCTTACCAGCATCAGGGTGGGAGATGATGGCAAAAGTACGGCGATTATTTACTTCATCGATTAATGACATAGTACACCTCATCTGTAGTTAAAGCTAAAACATGCAAACACTATTTATTATATCGGGTTTTTCTGGGAACCGCAAGCGATTTATGGCTAGCATTTCTTGCCATTTCACGTTATAATAGACTTAAAATATACAGAATGAGAAGGAGCGTCTTACATCGTGATTATTACCAGAGAAACAGATTATGCCATCCGCATTTTACGGTCCCTGGCTGATTTACAATTGAAGAATATCCGGGAAATCAGTGATGAACAAATGGTACCCCGGCAATTTGCCTATAAGATTTCTAAAAAGCTCGAACGGGCCGGTTTCATCGAAATCATCCGCGGCGCCCAGGGCGGCTGCCGCCTGACCCGGGATTTGCATAACATTACCCTCATGGACATCATCAACGTCATGGAACGGGAAAATATGATCACCAGCTGCCTGGATGGCGATTTCCAATGCCCCTATCATCGCCGTTACGGTTTCTGCGACGTCCACGAAGCCCTGGCTGGCGTACAGGGCAAGCTGTCGGCTTATTTGGCGACGATCCATTTGTATGACATCATGTTCCCCCACGGCGGCCCGGCGCCTGTGAAAGCGTCAGGGGCATCGCGGGACGCATTATAAAGGAGAAATTTTATGAAAAAAAAGACGTTTATTGCCGTTTGCATGTTTGCCTTATGGATGGCCCTGATTTTGCCGGCCATGCCGTCTTCCGTACAGGCTGCCAAAGGCGGTGGCGGTGTCCGCGTGTCGGCGCCGAAATCGCTGCCGGCGCCAAAGGCGGTGACGCCGAAAACCGGGACGGGCACAAAGGCAGCGCCCAATACGGGCAATACGAAACCCATCCAGGCTCAGCCGCGCAAGGCGGAAAGCCCGCAGGCCAATACGAACCGGACGACGTCTTCGTCCCGTCTGGGCAGCGTCATGCGTGGTGTCGGCCTCTTTGCCGGCGGCATGTTCCTGGGCAGTATGCTCAGCCATTTCTTTGGCTGGGGGTCCCTGGGCTGGGGCGCCGACATCCTCGGATTGTTAGTGAATATTTTCATTTTCTATCTGGTCATCAAAGGCATAACTTCCCTTTGGCGCTGGCTTCGCAACCGTCGAAGCAGGTGACGTATGGACGAATCATTTATGAAAGAACGGGCCATTTTGCCGCTCATCGTTTCCATGGCTCTGCCAGCCGTCGTGTCGATGATCGTCAATTCGCTCTATAATATTGTCGACAGCCTGTTCGTCGCCATGATTAGCGAACAGGCTATGACAGCTGTGTCCCTGGTCTTTCCGATGCAGAACTTCGTCAATGCTGTCTGCATCGGCTTTGGCGTCGGCCTGAATGCCATCATTTCCATCTGTCTCGGTGCGGGCCAGAAGGGGACAGCTGACGTAGCCGCGACACATGGCGTCTTCCTGGCTGTCATCCATGGTTTGGTCATGACGGCAGGCTGTATTTGGGCTGTGCCGGCTTTTTTATGGGCCTTTACGCAGGATGCCGGGCTCATCGACCTAGGCCTGCGCTATGCCGTCATCGTCTTTGCCTTTTCTACGATCCTCAGCGTCGACTTGGTCTATGAAAAGATGTTCCAAGCCGTTGGCCGCATGCAGGTTACTATGGTTGGCTTGTCTTTGGGCTGCCTGGTCAACATCATTGGCGACCCGATCCTCATTTTTGGCCTGGGACCGATTCCGGCCATGGGGATTGAAGGCGCGGCCTGGGCGACGGGCTTGGGCCAGACGGTGAACCTGCTCTTCTACGCCTTTATCTGTCACTGGCGGCCGCTGCGGGTCGAAGTCCGCCGCTGCCATCTCCATTGGGATATCGAACTCGATAAACGGCTCTATGGCATCGGCATCCCGGCAGCCCTCAACATGGGCTTGTCGTCGGTTTTCCTCGTCGCCTTGAACCATCTCCTGGCGCCTTTTTCGCCGACTTATATTTTCATTCTCGGCGTCTATTACAAGCTCCAGACCTTTCTTTCTATGCCGACAAATGGTATCATTCAAGGTGTACGGCCGTTGATTGGCTATAATTACGGAGCTGGGGAATTGGGCCGCGTGCGCTCTATATATCGGACGACGCTCGTTCTCAACGGCCTGATCATGATGGCAGGCTTGATCATCTGTCTGACTATACCGGACGTCCTCATGGGCTGGTTCACGTCTCGTCAGGAAACCATCGCAGCTGGCGCGTCGGCCTTGAGCATCATTGCCTGGGGGAGCGTGCCGTCGGCTTTGTCCATTACGGCGTCTGGCGCTCTGGAAGGGCTGGGGAAGGGCAACCCGTCCTTTGCCATCACGCTGTTGCGCTACGTTGTCATCAGCCTGCCGGCGGCGTGGCTCCTCTGCCGCGTCTTTGGCCCTGATGGCGTGTGGCACGCCTTCTGGATCTTTGAATGTCTGGCAGCGCTCGCAGCCTGGAAGATTTATGACTACTATGCCCCAGCCGTTACGACAGAAAAGGAGTCGACATGAAGTATAAAATCATTGCTTGTGATATGGATGAAACGCTGCTCAGCAGCGATGCGACGATTTGCCAGCGCAACATCGAAGCCATTACGGCGGCCATCGCCAAAGGTGTAAAATTTGTTCCCTGTACGGGACGGGGCTTCCGCTCCATCGAAGGCGTCTTGAGGACTCTGGGGCTCTACGACCAGGCGGACCAGTATGTCATTGGTTTTAATGGGGCCCATATTACGGAAAATAAGGGCAGCCGATCCCTTTTCTGGAATCCCATTCCTTTCGACTTGGCCGACCGGATTTTCCGTCGCTGCTGTGCATACGGTCAATGTATGCATATCTATACGCGTGATGTCGTCTATATCACGAATATCACACCCGATGAAGAAGCGTTCCTCCACGGCCGCATGGGGTACGTGCCCGTCGAAGCGGAGAACCTCGATTTCATCCGCGGCAAAGAAGAAGTCTGCAAGCTCATCGTGACTAATACGGACTATGACTATTTGCAGCGGGTACACGCCGAACTCCAACCCCTCCTGGGCGATATAACGGTCAGCTTCTCCAGCAACCGTTATATCGAATTTATGCACCAAGGCGTCAACAAAGGAGCTGGCCTGCACAAACTGGCCGATCTCCTGGGCGTGCCTTATGAAGAGACCCTGGCCATCGGCGACAACATCAATGATACGGATATGCTCAAAGCGGCCGGCCTTTCCGTCGGTGTCCACAATCTCAACCCCGTCATCCGCCAATACTGCGACGTCGTTACCGATGCTACCAATAATGAAGGCGCCGTCGCCGAAGCTATCGAGAAGTATGTGTTGTAAATGTTTGATGTTGCGGGTTTGATGTTTGATGTAAAAATGCAACCCGCTACTTCAAACATCAAACATCAAACTTCAAACTTCAAACCAAGTGAAAAAGAGGTTGTGCATAAGGTGAATAACCTTAATGTGGCAACCTCTTTGTGCTATAATGAAAGGCAAAAGGGGGCTTTCTTATGGATAGCTATGAATTGAGCCGCCATGCGGCTCACGTGCGGCAGAATATCGTCAAGATGGTTACCCTGGCCCAGTCCGGTCATCCGGGTGGTTCCTTGTCCATCGTCGATATGCTGCAGGTCTTGTATTTTGATGTCATGCGGGTCGACCCCAAGCGGCCTCACTGGCCGGACCGGGACCGTTTCGTCCTCTCGAAAGGCCATACCGTGCCGGCGTTGTACGCGACGCTGGCCGAACGGGGATTTTTCCCGGAAGAGGAACTGTGGCACCTGCGCCAGTGCGGCGCCATGCTTCAGGGCAATCCCGACATGAATACGACGCCGGGCATCGATATGACCACCGGGTCCCTCGGCCAGGGCTTGTCGGCAGCCAACGGCATGGCCATGACGGCCAAATTGGACGGGGCAGACTGGCGGGTCTACGTCATCGCCGGCGACGGCGAAATCGAAGAAGGCCAGATCTGGGAAGCGGCTATGTCAGCAGCTCAGTATAAGCTGGACAACCTGACGCTGTTCATCGACCACAACGGCCTGCAGATCGACGGGTCCAATGAAGAAGTCATGGACGTCATGCCCATTGCCGACAAGTTCCGGGCCTTCCGCTGGAATGTCCTGGACATCGACGGCCACGATTACGACGCCATCAAAGCGGCTCTGGCCCAGGCCAAGGCCCTGAAAGGGAAACCGACGGCCATCATCGCCCAGACCGTCAAGGGCAAAGGCGTGTCCTTCATGGAAAACGCCTTGTCCTGGCATGGCAAGGCGCCGACGAAAGAAGAATGTGAACGGGCGTTACGTGAATTAGGGGGCGAAGGCTGATGGCAATGGCAACACGTGATGCTTACGGGCATCTCTTAGAAACGGAATTGTATAAAAATCCCAAGATCGTCGTCCTCGACGCCGACCTGGGCTCGTCGACGCGGTCCATCGCTTTTAAGGAGGTCGCGCCGGAACGCTACTTCGACATGGGCATTTCCGAACAGGATATGATGGGGACGGCTGCCGGCTTTGCCGCTTGCGGCAAGATTCCCCTGGCCAGCACCTTTGCCGTCTTCGGTACAGGCCGGGCGTTTGAACAGATTCGCAACTCCATCTGCCTGCCGCGGCTCAATGTCAAAATCTGTGCCACTCATGCCGGTCTCAGTGTCGGCGAAGACGGGGCGACGCACCAGTCCGTCGAAGACCTGGCTCTCATGCGCAGCCTGCCCAATATGACCGTCGTCTGTCCGGCCGATGCGGCGGAAACGGAAGCCGTCATCCGGGCTGCCATTGCCCACGACGGGCCGGTCTACGTGCGCATGGGCCGGGCCAAAGTCGATGACGTCTACCAGGGCAGCTGTCCTTTCCAGTGGGGGAAGGGGACGGTCCTGCGCGAAGGCCGGGATGTGACCATCATCGCCACGGGCCTCATGGTCCAGCAGGCCCTGATTGCGGCGGACACCCTGGCAGCCCAGGGAAAACAGGCCATGGTCATCGATATGGCAGCCATCAAGCCCCTGGACGAAGACCTGGTCGTCGCTGCGGCCAAACAGACGGGTTTCGTCGTCACAGCTGAAGAACACAGCGTCATCGGCGGCCTGGGAAGTGCCGTGGCAGAAACCTTGTCGCGCCGCCATCCGACCCGCCAGGCCTATGTCGGCATCGATGATTGTTTCGGCGAATCGGGCAAGGCCGGAGAACTCTTGCAGAAATACGGCCTTACGGCAGAGGCCATCGTCAAGGCTTGCCTTTTGGCCTGATTTTCAGTATGATAAAAAGCGGCGGACCTCGGTGCGCTAAATTGAAGAAAGGAAACATGAATACATGATTTCTACAGAAGCAATGATGAAATTACAGAATGGCAGTGATGTCCGCGGCGTCGCCGTTGCCGGCGTCCCCGGTGAAGACGTCACGTTGGTACCGGAAGCGGTCAACCGCATTGCCGCTGGCTTTGCCAAGTTTTTGGCGAAGAAGCTGAATAAACAGGTGAGTGACTTGCACATTGCCGTCGGCCACGATTCCCGTGTATCGGCAGCTATGATGAAAGAAGCCGTCTTCGGCGGCCTCCTCGGTCAAGGCGTCCACGTCACGGACTGCGGCCTGGCTTCGACACCGGCTATGTTCATGTCCATCATTTTTGAAGATACTCACATGGATGGCTCCATCATGATTACGGCCAGCCATTTGCCGTATAACCGCAACGGATTGAAATTCTTTACCGTCGACGGCGGTCTGGAAAAGAGCGAGGTCACGGAAGTCCTGAGCCTGGCTTCCCAGTCGTCGGCAATGGCTGTCTCGTCGGCTGCCATTGCCTCGCTGGACCTGATCGACCTCTATTCGCTGCATCTGCGCCGCAAGATCTGCGCCGGCCTCTGTGCCGGGATGTACGACCGTCCTTTGGAAGGGATGCACATCGTCGTCGATGCCGGCAACGGCAGCGGCGGATTCTTTGCCACCAAGGTCCTTTCTGAACTCGGCGCCGATACGACGGGCAGCCAGTTCCTCGAACCGGATGGCATGTTCCCGAACCATATCCCTAACCCGGAAAATGCCGACGCCATGGCGTCGATCCGCCAGGCCGTCCTCGACAACAAAGCCGACCTGGGCCTCATCTTCGACACCGACGTCGACCGCATGAGCGCCGTCCTGCCCGATGGGAAAGAAATCAACCGCAATGCCCTCATCGCTATGATGGCCGCTATCCTGGCGCCCGATTATCCTGGCAGCACCATCGTCACCGACTCGGTCACGTCGGATGAACTGACGACGTTCCTCCAGGATGAACTCCACTTGGTCCATCACCGCTACATGCGGGGCTATAAAAATGTCATCGACGAATGTATCCGCCTCAACGAGGCCGGCACGGTCTCGCCGCTGGCTATCGAAACGTCGGGCCACGGTGCGCTGAGCGAAAACTACTACCTCGACGACGGTGCCTACCTGGCGGTCAAACTGCTCATCGCTGCGGCGAAAGCCAAGAAAGAAGGCAACCAGCTCGGCGACCTCATCGCCAAACTGGGCCATCCGGCAGAAGGCGTCGAATTTCGCCTGAAAATCACTGGCACTGATGGTGTCCAGGCCTATGGGGCTGACGTGCTCAAACAGTTCGAAGACCGGGCCGCTGCAGCCGGCATTTCCATCGCCAAGCCGTCCTATGAAGGCGTGCGCCTCGTATTCCCCAACGGCTGGGCCCTGTTGCGCATGTCCCTCCACGACCCGAACATGCCGCTGAATATCGAAAGCAGGGAAAAAGGCGGCTGCCAGCAGATCGCCAGCCAGGTGAAAGGCCTGCTTACGGGCTTTGAACACCTCGATACCAGCGTAATCCAGTAAGACGTAACGAAAAGAACCCTTGACCCAAGGGTTCTTTTTTTGTATAATAAGGCCATAATCATGTGACTGACGGAAGTGGAGTTACCACGGGGAGCATGATTTCTTGAAGCCGACCGTCTGGGCAAACTTCCAGCGGAGCGGCCTTTTTTTATGCAGAGAACAGGAGTGACAACTACTATGGCAAAGGTATTGAGCGATATCGAAATTGCACAGCAGACGAAATTGGAACCGATTACGGCCATTGCAAACCAAGTCGGCCTCACCGATGATGACTTGGAACTCTACGGAAAATATAAAGCAAAGATTTCTTTTGACGCCATCAAACGCCTCTCGAAGAACGAAGATGGGAAACTGGTCCTGGTCACGGCCATTACGCCGACGCCGGCCGGTGAAGGCAAGACCTTGACGACCATCGGCCTGGCCCAGGCCCTGAACTACATGGGTCATAAAGCCGTCGTCGCCCTGCGCGAACCGTCCCTGGGACCGGTCTTCGGCATCAAAGGCGGTGCTGCCGGCGGTGGTTACTCCCAGGTCCTGCCGATGGAAGACATCAACCTGCATTTTACCGGCGACATGCATGCCATTACGGCTGCCAACAACCTCTTGGCCGCAGCCATCGATAATCACGTCCACCAGGGCAATGCCCTGCGCATCGACGTGCGCCGCGTCATCTGGAAGCGCGTCATGGACATGAACGACCGGGCCCTGCGCAACATCGTCGTCGGCATGGGCGGCAAAGTCTGCGGTTTCCCGCGGGAAGACCACTTCATGATTACTGTCGCATCGGAAATCATGGCAGCCCTCTGCCTGGCCAGCGACCTCATGGACCTCAAGAAACGCATGGGCGACATCACCGTAGCCTATGACCTGGACGGCAATCTGGTCACGGCCCGCCAGCTCGGCGTCGAAGGGGCTATGGCTATCCTCATGAAGGATGCCATCAAACCGAACCTGGTCCAGACCATCGAACACACACCGGCCCTGGTCCACGGCGGTCCTTTCGCCAACATCGCCCACGGCTGCAACTCCGTCGTCGCCACCAAGCTGGCCATGAAGATGGGGGACATCGCTGTTACGGAAGCCGGTTTCGGTGCCGACTTGGGGGCCGAAAAGTTCATGGACATCAAGTGCCGTTTCGCCGGCATCAAACCGGATGCTGTCGTCATCGTCGCTACGGTCCGCGCCTTGAAGATGCACGGCGGCGTCGACAAGAAGAACTTGCAGGAAGAAAATGTCGAAGCCTTGAAGAAGGGCTTTGCCAACCTGGCAAAACATATCGAAAATATGCGCCTCTTCGACGTCCCTGTCGTCGTAGGCATCAATAAATTCATCAGCGACACCGATGAAGAAATCGCAACGCTCCGTAAACTCTGCGAAGACTATGGTGTCGAAGTCGCCCTCAACAACTGCTGGGCCGAAGGCGGCAAAGGCGGCGTCGAAATGGGCGAAAAAGTCCTGAAACTGCTGCAACAGCCCAAGACGCCGTACAAACCGCTGTACGACGTCAACGATTCCATTCCCAAGAAGATGGAAACTATCGTCAAGAAAGTCTACGGCGGCGACGGCGTCATCTTCGAAGGCAACGCCCAGAAACAGATCAAAGAATTGGAAGCTTTTGGCCTCGACAAAATGCCGATTTGTGTGGCCAAGACGCAGTACTCCCTGTCCGATAACCCGGCGCTCCTCGGTGCGCCCAAGGGCTTCAAGGTCACGGTCAAGGACGTCCGCGTCTGCACCGGTGCCGGCTTCATCGTCTGCCAGACGAGCAACATCATGACCATGCCGGGGCTGCCGAAAGTACCGGCTGCCAACCGCATGGACATCGACGAAAACGGCGTCATTACGGGATTGTTCTAAGATGGATTTTACACAATTCCAATCCATGCCCCTGGACGGGCTCCTGGAAGTCACGGCTTCTAAGGAACCCGTTCCCGGTGGCGGCGGCATCGCCGCCATGACGGCGGCATCGGCAGCCGCTCTCGTAGAAATGGTCGCCAACCTGACCATCGGCAAGAAAGGTTATGGCGAAATCGAGAAACTCATGGTTTCCATTCGCGACAAGGCCCATGGCCTGCGCCAGCGGTACCTCGACGGCATCGCCGAAGACGCCGCCGCTTTTGACAGCGTCATCCGCGCTGTCCGCCTGCCCAAGGACACACCGGACCGGGCGGCCACGGTCCAGCAGGCCTTCAAGGATGCGGCCATATCGCCGTTTGAATTGGGGAAGGACATCTTTGTCCTCCTCCAGCTGGCAGAACAAGTCGTCCGCTACGGTAACGCCTGGGTCATCACCGATGGCGTCATCGCCACCATGAATGCCAGGGCCGCCATGCGCTCGGCTTTCTACAGCGTCCGCATCAATTTGAAATCCATCAAAGACGAAACCTTCGTGAAGCAGATGATCAACGAAATCCGCGAAATCGAAGAAAAAGCGGCCATCGTCGAACAAAACGTAGAATACGAATACCGGAAGCGGTGAAAAAAAGCTTGTCGCACGTGCGACAAGCTTTTTTTGTGGCTAGCAGTTACAAACTCCATACTACAAACTATGAAGTAAAAGACAAGCATTCATTTCCATCGCTTGCGATACCGTAGGGGACGCCCAAAGGGCGTCCCGCTGTGAATCGTGGGTATGACCATTCTGGGATATGGGGCTTTTTTTCACGCATCACCCGTCATGCATTACGTGTGCACCATCGTTTCAGGCGGGCCGCCTTACCAGGTCGGCCCCTACGAATCCAGGGAACCCGGGTCGGATAGGAAGCCGCTTATTCCCCACAAGCCACGAGCCACATCTTGTTATCTTCTCCTGGATACCGTATAATAGAAATATTAACGAAAGGAGAATTCTATGTTCGATTTTAATATACTTTCTATTATCGCCGGCCTTCCGGGCCTGCTCATTGCCATGGTCGTCCATGAATACGCTCATGCCCAGGTAGCGGACTGGATGGGCGATGATACGCCGCGTATGACTGGGAGGCTGACGTTGAATCCCGTTGCCCATATCGATCCGGTCGGGCTGATCATGCTCCTCGTGGCGCAGTTCGGCTGGGCCAAGCCGGTCATGATCAATCCGGGGAACTTCCGCAACTGGCGGAAAGGGGAAATCTGTGTATCCCTGGCCGGGCCCATGTCCAATCTCCTCATGGCCTTCCTGGCCCTGGTCGTCGAAGTCATTTTCGTCAAGGCCCATCTCTTTACGACGACAGCCCTGCCCATGGTCCTTCACCTCATTGTCTTGTACAATGTCAACTTTGCCATTTTCAACATGATTCCCTTGCCGCCCCTCGACGGTTCGCGGGTCCTCATGTGCTTTTTGCCGACGTCGTGGAATTATAAGCTGGCCAGCCTGGAACGCTACAGCTTCCTCATCCTCATCGCCTTGATGATGACGCCGTTCTTCACGTATATCCTCATTCCCTTGCAGCGCCTGGTCTTCGCGCTGTTCAGCTTGATCCTGGCACCGTTTTTATAAAGGAGGCGCGTTTCTATGATGTACAAAAAAGTAATGGCTTCGGCCTTGTTGTGGGCAGCCTTGACGGCTTCGGCCGGTGCTTTTGATTATAATCAGTCTGTCGATGAAATCGCGGAAAGCCCGCTTACGGCCTATCAGACAGTCTATCTCGGCATGCCCCGGGCCGATTTCGATGCCAATTTCTCCATCCTGCCGGACTGGACGTTTTACGGCAGCTCCGTGTCCTTTACGGAACGGGCCGAACGGACGTCGGTCGTCAAGAACGTATCGGTCACGGAAGGCATTGAAATCTTTTCGGCCGACACGTCGGCCAAGGGCAAGGTCCTGGCTTTCGACAATTATTTCAAGACGACCGACAAGGCGACGGCCAAGAGTATTTATTCCCGCCTGGTCGCCACGATTTATTCCAATATGGAAAATTTCCCGGTCAAACAGACCAGCAAAGAAGTAGAATGGACCCAGGATGACGTATCGATTACCGTCGCCTTTGACGGCCAAAAGGACAGCGACGGGAACTATATCGTCTATATCCGGCGCTACAACAACAAGATATTGAAGTAACCTCTTTATTGACAACCATATTGACAACGAACATAAGACCGTATATAATGAGAATGTAAACAATTTTACCTTTTGACTTTTAGCTTCTTGATAAGGAGTTGATTTTATGAATCGCGTAAAAACGGTATTCCTCATGACGGCCCTGGCCGGTATCCTCATGGCCATCGGCGGCCTTATCGGCGGACGCAGCGGCGTCATGGTCATGTTCCTCATCGCTACGGGCATGAACTTCATTTCCTACTGGTTCAGTGATTCCATGGTCCTTAAAGCCTATCGGGCGCAGGAAGTTGGGGAAGACCATTACCTGTACCGTATCGTTGCCGACCTGGCTCAGCGGGCGGAACTGCCCATGCCGAAAGTTTACATCATCCCGACGGAGGTACCCAATGCCTTTGCTACGGGTCGAAGCCCCTCCCATGCCGCCGTTGCGGCAACTGCCGGAATTTTGGATCTTCTCGACGAAGATGAAATCCGCGGCGTCCTGGCCCATGAAATGAGCCATATCCTGCATCGGGATATCCTCATCAGTACCATCGTCGCCACGTTTGCCAGTGCCATCGGCATGATCGCCAACATTGCCCAGTGGGCCGCCATCTTCGGCGGCGGCCGCGATGATGATGGCGACGGCAATCCCATCGCCCTCTTGGTGACGGCTATCGTCGCGCCCCTGGCCGCTTCTGTCATCCAGTTCGGCATCTCCCGGACAAGGGAATACATGGCCGATGAAGAAGGGGGACGCATGATCGATGACCCCATCGCCCTGGCCCGGGCCTTAGCGAAAATCGACAACTACGCCCATCATTACGCCCTGCCCGGCGCGACCAAGGCGACGGCCCACATGTGCATCATCAATCCCTTCGCCGGTGCCGGCAGTGCCATTGCCAACCTGTTCAGCACCCATCCGCCGACAGAACAGCGCATCGAACGCTTGGAAGAACTGGACAAAGAATTACATGATTAATGTTTTACCGTAGGGGCCGTCCTAAAAGGCGGCCCGCCTGCTTCCTTTATCATGGCGAGTCGCCCTTGGGGCGCCCCCTACAGA
>NZ_JANFQH010000032.1:0-143731 GCF_024436295.1 Megasphaera sp. SC8-1
CTATTGCATTTTCCGTCAGACAAGATATAATAAAACCATTGCAATAGAAATGAAACAGGTGAGGGGGAAGCTGGTTGGCACAGTACATCATGCTGCAAGGGACGAGTTCTCATGTCGGCAAGAGCATCATTACGACGGCGTTGTGCCGTATTTTCTTACAAGACGGGAAGAAAGTCGTGCCTTTCAAGGCTCAGAATATGGCCCTAAATTCGTATGTCACTGCCGATGGCCGGGAAATGGGCCGGGCCCAGGTCGCCCAGGCAGAGGCTGCGGGATTGCTGCCCATGGTGGCCATGAATCCCGTTCTCTTGAAGCCCACAGGAAATGCCTGCTCGCAGGTCATCATCGACGGCCGCTCCGTCGGCAATATGTCGGCCCGGGACTACCACAAAGGCTATTCGCTCAAGGCCTTCGATGCCGTCAAGCGCGCCCTGGCTGAACTGGATAAGGCTTACGATACCTTGGTCATCGAAGGCGCCGGCAGTCCGGCAGAGATCAATTTGAAAGATCACGATATCGTCAATATGCGCGTCGCCAAATACCTGGGCGCACCGGTGCTCTTAGTGGCCGATATCGACCGCGGCGGTTCGCTGGCCGCCCTGGTCGGCACGCTGGAGCTGCTCGAACCGGACGAACGGGACCTGGTCAAAGGCCTGGTCATCAATAAATTCCGCGGCGACGTATCGCTATTTACGCCGGCCATTGACTTTTTAGAGAAAAAGACAGGCAAGCCCGTCTTGGGCGTAGTCCCTTATGTCGACGACCTGGGCATCGACGAAGAAGATTCCGTGTCCCTCGACGATCAGGAACAGCGGCCGGCAGCCGATAAGGTATCCATCGCCGTCGTCCAGGTCCCGAAGATTTCCAATTTCACCGATTTTGACAGCCTGGCCCGGGAAGACGACGTCGCCTTGTACTACGCCCGCCATCCCAGCGACCTGGCCGGTGCCGATGCGGTCATCCTGCCGGGCAGCAAGAACACGACGGAAGATTTGCTCTTCCTCCGCGAAAACGGCTGGCCCCAGGCCCTGTACGATTTCATGGCGCAGAAAAAGCCGGTCATCGGCATCTGCGGCGGCTACCAGATGATGGGAGAAGCCGTCTGTGACCCGGAACGGACTGAATCCGATATAGGCCGCGTCGAAGGCCTGCATCTCCTGGGCGTGACGACGACCTTTGTATCCCGGAAATTGACGTCCCAAGTGACAGCCGACTGCCGGGACCTGCCCTTTTTAGGAGAAACGCTGTCGATTCCCGACTTATCCGGCTACGAAATCCACATGGGCCGGACAGAAAGCGGCGGGGACGACGTCTATCCCTTTATCGTCACCGGCCGCGCTGGCCAGCCCTGCCAAAACCCGGCCGGCGCAGCCCGGAAAGACGGCCTGGCCTGGGGCACGTACATCCACGGCCTCTTTGACAACGACGAGTTCCGCCGTCAGTTCCTCAATGGCCTGCGGAAGCAGAAGGGCTGGGATGCCCTGCCGGTGACACGGTATTACCGGCAGGAAAAAGAAGCGAAATATGACCGCCTGGCCCGGATTGTCCGCCAGTCCCTGGATATGAAGCGCCTGCGGCAGATTATGGAAGAAGGAATACAATGATTACTGTACTGACCGCTTTTATCGTAGATTTCATCATCGGCGACCCCCATACGAAACTTCATCCCGTCGCCCTCATCGGCCGCTGGATCAGCTTGCTCGAACGCTTGTTTTATAATGAAAAATCGACGAAGTGGGAACATTTCATCTTAGGCGGTTTGACCGTCGTCATTACCCTGCTGTTTGTCTATAATATCACGCTGGTCCTGGTCCTGGCCCTGGAATTTTTGCCGAATGAACACTGGAGTTATATCATCCAGGGCGTCCTCCTGTCCTTCATGATCTGCCCGCGCAGCCTGGCTAAGGCCGGCCGCGAAGTCTACCGGTATCTCGTCCGCCATCATCTGCGCATTGCCCAGCTCAAAGTCGGCAAGATCGTCGGCCGCGATACGGATCATCTGGACAGTCCGGAAGTGACGCGGGCGACGGTGGAAACGATTGCTGAAAATACCGTCGACGGCATCGTGTCGCCGCTGTTCTTCTTCGCCATCGGCGGCCTGCCCCTGGCCGTCGTCTATCGTGCGGCAAATACCCTCGATTCCATGATCGGCTATAAGAATGATAAATACATTTATTTCGGCCGCGTCGCAGCCCGCGTCGACGACGTCCTCAACTACATCCCGGCCCGCCTTACGGGACTGCTGTTCATCGCCGTCGCCGCCTGCCTGGGTTATGACGCCAAAGGAGCCTGGCGCATCATGCGCCGCGATGCTTCCAAGCATCCCAGTCCCAATGGCGGCTATGCCGAAGCGACCGTGGCCGGTGCCTTGGGCATCCGTTTGGGCGGGCATAACCGCTATTTTGGCAAGGATACGTTCCGTGAATATATGGGTGATGCCAACCATGAACTGGAGCCGCAGTACATCCGCAAGACGATATATCTCATGTACGGCGTATCCCTGACTGTCGGTGTCCTGACAGCCCTTCTTTCCTTGGGGCTCTACGGCTTATGGAGCTGACTGTCCGCGTCCCCGGTTCGTGTGGGGAAGTGATGCAGGGTATCTGGCAGGATGAGCCCTTCCTGATCACGTGTCCCATCGACCGGTACAGTACGGTCGTCGTCCGTCCCGGCAGGGGACGGCTCCTGGGCGGCGGGGAAAAGGCCCGTCGGGCTTTGGACCTGGGCCGGACATATTGCCGGTGCCAAGACCTTCCGTATGATTTTTTCCTGACGTCGGATCTGCCTCCGGGCAAGGGCATGGCTTCAAGTTCCGCCGATATCTGCGCGGTCCTGGCCGCCGTCGCCGCCGTTTGCCAAAAGTCACTTTCCCAGCAGGACATAGGCCGTCTGGCAGCTTCCATTGAGCCGACAGACGGCGTTTTTTGTCAGGGCATGGCCATGATACAGCCGGAAACAGGGGCTATCTGGCACGTGTTTCCCGAGGTGCCGTCCCTGGCTATTGCCGTCTTCGATGTCGGCGGGACCGTCGATACCGTCGCTTTCCACCGGGGCCATCGGGACCGGATCCGGCCGGTCCAGGCGCCTCTTTTTCTGGGTCTGCAGCTCCTGACGGCTTCCTTGACCGACCGCCACCTGGGGCTGGCGGCTTCTCTCAGTGCCCTGGCCAATCAGCCGTGGCTGCCGAAACCGGATTTTACGGCTTTTCTCCAGGCCGCCCTGGATCATCCTGCCGTAGTCGGCGTCAATGTGGCCCACAGCGGCACCGTCGCCGGCGTCTTCTTTGGTTGTGAAGCTTCTCCGGCATCCCGGGAAGCGGTCATTGACACCCTGTGCCGGCAGTTCCCGCAGTGGTCCTATCGGGAAACGGTTCAGTTGCAGCCGGGCGGTATTTTTACAGAAATCAGGTGACTTCATGATACAGCGATTTGAACATGGCGGCAATGTTTACCAGCCGTCGCCGAAAGGAAAGGCCTGGCTGGATTTCAGTGCCAATATCAATCCCCTGGGCCTGTCGCCGGCTGTGCGCCAGGCGCTGGCGGCCCATCTCGACCAGGTCGTCCACTATCCGGATCCGGCCGGGACTGTCTTGCGCCAGGCCTTGGAACAGGCTTATGGCGTACCAGGCGGATCTATCGTCCTCGGCAATGGCGCTGCCGAGCTTTTTTATCTTTATATGCATACCTTCCGGCCTCAGCGGGTCCTGCTGCCGGTCCCTTCCTTCAGTGAATACGAACGGGCTGCACGGGCTGCCGGGGCCGTCGTCGATTATGGTTATCTAAAGGAGGACGACGGCTTCGCCTTCCCCTGGAAGGAGCTTCGTCAGGCCTGCGGCCAGTCGGACTGCATCGTCCTCGGCAATCCCAACAACCCGACCGGGACCTTGGCTGCGGCCGATGAAATCATGGCCCTGGCTGAAGTCGGCGCCCGCAAGGGGACGGACATCCTCGTCGATGAATCGTTCCTCGATTTCCTTGAATCCGACGAGGCTTATTCGGTCCTTCGCCAGGCCTGGGACAGGGATAACCTTTTTGTCATCCGGTCGCTGACGAAATTTTACGCCCTGCCCGGCCTGCGCCTAGGCTTCGGCGTCACGTCGCCCTTGCGGCGCGGCCTCATGGAAGGCCATAAGGACGTCTGGAATGTCAATGTCCTGGCCCAATATGCCGGCGTCGCCGGACTGAGGGACCGGGCCTATCAGCAGGCTTCGCGCCAACTGGTCCAGCAGGAAAAAGAATGGCTGTACGGTCAGATGAAAAAAATTCCCGGTCTCTGCGTCTATCCGCCGTGCGTCAATTTCATCTTCTGGAAACTGACTGGCGACGGCGCCCGGACGGCTGACCTGGCAGAAGTGCTGAAAGCCCAGGGCTTGCTGATACGCGACTGCGCCAACTATCCCGGCCTGTCGGCAGCTTATGGCCGGACTGCTGTCCGGACACATGAAGAAAATGAAAGATTCGTGGCTCTTTTAGCGGAAAATATTAGATAAGTTCGAGATTTCACGAAAATATTAAAGAAAGATTAAAGGCTCATTAGAATTAGATTAAACTTGCAAAAAAGTCATGATTTTTTTTCTTTTTTATGATAGAATGAAGTCACAAATTAAACTATTTAATTTATTATATTTTCTGTCCTTATGATTTCTTGACAAAATCTAAAATTTTACAAAGATAGGAGGAGTGTCATATGGGAGAAAATAAAGGAAACAGAACGATTGCTATCGGATTAATGTTGTTCGCACTGTTCTTTGGTGCTGGGAACCTGATTTTCCCGGCTGCCATGGGTCAGGCTGCCGGCTCGAATGTCTGGTGGGCTGTCCTGGGCTTCGTCGTCACCGGTGTCGGCCTGCCGCTGGCCGGGGTCCTGGCTATGGGCTATTCAGGCTGTAAGAACTTGCAGGAACTGGCTGGCCGCGTCCATCCGGCATACGGTCTCTTTTTTACCGTCATCTGTTATCTGACAATCGGACCGTTCTTCGCTATCCCTCGTACAGGCAGTGTATCTTATGAAATCGCCGTCCGTCCGTTCTTGCAGAGCGGTGGCAGTGACATGGTCATGACGGGCTTTTTGATTTTGTTCTTCGTCATTTCCTTCTGGCTGTCTGTATCGCCGCAGAAACTGGTCGACCGCATCGGCAAGATTTTAACGCCGGCCCTGCTGCTGACGATTTTGCTGCTCATTGCCAAATCCTTCATTACGCCCCTCGGATCGCCGCAAGACCCGACGGCTGCTTATGCGACGGCCAGCATCGCTGCCGTACAGGGCGTCCTCGATGGCTACAACACAATGGATGCGATTGCATCGCTGGTCTTCGCCATCCTGGTCATTGAATTTGTCATGGAAGACGGCGCTACGGAACCGGCTGCCATTACGAAAGAAGTCTTTAAAGCCGGCCTGATTGCTGTAGGCTGCCTGGCTTTCGTCTACATCTTCATCGCCAAAATCGGTGCCGACAGCGTCGCTGCTTTCGGTATCCAGGAAACGGGCGCACCGGTCCTCTCCAAGAGCGCAATGATCCTCTTTGGCAATGTCGGCGCGGTCATCCTGGCTGTCATCGTACTCCTGGCCTGCTTGTCGACCTCTATCGGCCTGATTACGTCGTGCGCTACGTATTTCAATGAACTCGTCGGCAACATCGGCTATAAGAAATGGGTCACCATCTTCACGGTCATTTCTTTCTTCGTCGCCATGTTCGGCTTGAAGACCATCATCGTCGCCGCTATTCCGGTCCTGATGTTCATTTATCCACTCGTCGTCGCTATCATCATCCTGACTTTCCTCAACAACATGTATGATGGACGGCAGTGCGTCTACGCCTGGACCATCGGCCTGACCCTGATTCCGGCCTTGGTCACCGGCCTCCAGACGGCTAAGATTTCCTTAGGGCCTATCGACAGCATCTTCAATACGATGGTACCGCTCCACACCCTGGGCATGGGGTGGATCAGCTTCACCATTGCCGGCTTCATCATCGGCCTGATCTGGAAAGCGGCTGTTTCCAGCAAATCTGTTAATCAATAGGGAGCGAAGACACATATCATGAATATATTACGTCGTAAATCTTTTGATGACCTGCTGGCCCATACGCAGGAAAAGAAATTGAATAAGGCTCTTGGAGCCTTCGATATCACCCTCATGGGCCTGGGCATTATCATCGGTACGGGAATCTTCGTCCTCACCGGCATCGGTGCAGCTAAATACGCCGGTCCGGGCCTGATGTTATCCTTCGTCTTCGCCGCGATTACTTGTGCGTTTGTCTGCCTGGCTTATTCGGAACTGGCTTCGTTCCTGCCCGTATCCGGCAGCTCCTATACCTACGCTTATGCGTCCCTCGGCGAAATCTTTGGCTGGTGGGTCGGCTGGAGCCTCATCCTGGAATACTCGGTCGGAGCCAGTGCCGTAGCCGGCGGCTGGTCGGCGTACTTCGTCGGCATCCTTCATTCCTGCGGCATCGACTTGCCGAAAGCCTTGACGGCGGTACCGGCTGACGGTGGTATCATCAACCTGCCGGCTGTCCTCATCGTTGCCCTGGCTACGGCGCTCCTCGTCGTCGGCGTCCGCGAAAGCGCTCACGTCAATCGCATCCTGGTGTATGTCAAGATCGGTACGATTTTCCTCTTCCTCTTCCTGGCGGCACCGCACATCGAACCGATGAACTGGCAGCCGTTCCTGCCCTATGGCATCCACGGCGTCTTTGCCGGCACGGCAGTACTCTTCTTCGCCTACCTGGGCTTCGACGCCTTGTCGACGGCGGCAGAAGAAACGAAGAATCCGAAACATGACATGCCTATCGGCATCATCTCGGCCCTGGCCATCTGTACGGTCCTGTACATCGCCGTCTGCGCTGTCATGACTGGCGTCGTTCCGTATCCCATGCTCGATACGGCCGCTCCGGCCTCCTTCGTCCTGGAATACATCGGACTCCATCTCGGTTCGGCCATCGTCGGTACTGGCGCCATCTGCGGCCTGTCGACAGTCGTCCTGGGCATGCTCTTCGCCCAGAGCCGGGCCCTCTATTCGATGAGTCGTGACGGCCTCATGCCGATGAGCCTCTATAAGGTTCATCCGAAGTTCCATACGCCGTATATCATCCAGATTGTCATCGGCATCATCGTCGCCTGCATTACCGGTTTCACGCCGATCCACATCGTCGCGGAAACGTGCAGCGCCGGTACGATTTTCGCTTTCCTCTGTTCCTGTGTCGGCATCCTCGTCCTGCGCCGGCTCTATCCCGACCATCCGCGCGGATTCCGCTGTCCTGCCGTCCACATCATCGCCCCGCTGGGCTTCATCTGCTGTGCCTTCATCTTTTCTGAATTGTCGTCGCATACGCTGATACTGTTCACGGGCTGGACCATCCTGGGTCTCATCATCTACATGGTCTACGGACGCAAACACAGCCTCTTGCAGCAGGAGGGGAAGTAAGGCGCTTTGCGCCGTGGGTCGTTTGCCGTGGGTCGTTCATCGAACCTTCGCCAAACGAATCACGAACCACGAACCACAAAAAAAGCTGCCGCGTAAGCGGCAGCTTTTTTTATTTCACTTTATTCTTCAACGTCCCGATGGCGGGAATGGTGATTTCTACCGTATCGCCGGAGTGGAGGAAGCGGGGCGGATTGAAGCCGACGCCGACGCCGCTGGGCGTACCGGTAGCGATGATGTCGCCCGGGAAGAGGGTCGTGCCCTGGGAAATGGTGTGGATCAGTTCAGGGATAGTGAAGATAAATTCACCGGTCGAACCATCCTGACGGACTTCGTTATTGACCTTGGTAACGATGTCGAACGTATCCGGAGCGGCATCGCGCAAGAGGATATACGGCCCGATGGGGCAGAAGGTATCCAGGCTCTTGCCGTGGAACCACTGGACGTGGTTGGCCTGCAGGTCCCGGGCCGTGACGTCGTTGAGGATAGTGAAACCGTAGACGTGGTCCATGGCTTCGCCGACGGTGATGTCCGAACCTTCCTTGCCGATGATGACGGCCAGTTCGCCTTCATAGTCGACTTGAGATGTGACGTTCGTATGGGGGTCGATGAGGTCATCCGGGCCGATGACCGACGACGTAGCCTTGGTGAAGATGACCGGATATTTTGGCGGTTTAGGCATGGCTGTCTTGTCAAATTCGGCAATGTGTTCCGTATAGTTTTTGCCGATACAGAAAATATTCCGTTCCATATGGGGGATAGGGGCCATGATGCGTATCGTATCGAGCGGTTTGGCCTTGACGGCGCCCGTCTTTTCGTTCTGTTCCAGCGCATCGGCCAGGGCCAGCAGGCCGTCGTTGCCTTGACGGATGAATTCCAGCATCGTTTCCGGAAGGGGCGTAAAGAAAGCTTCTTCCAGGGCAATAGCCCCGTAGACCCCGTCTTCCGCTTCATTCAGGACGCCCCACTGGACGAACCCGAGGTCTTCAAAAGTGACAAGTTTTTTTATCATCATAAAAATTCGACTCCTTTACTCATGATAACTTATTATAGCATGACCACTAAAGAATGACTAGCGTAGCGGGATGCTCCGCCGTGAAATTCAACCACATCCTGTTCTTTGGCATAATTTCAGGTTTTACGAGCCATGGACTATGAACGATTGCTTTTTCTCGGACTCAGATGCGGCTATGCCGCGACAGACTCAAGCCGACAACGACGCTTTGGGAAGCCCTCAGCGCGTAGCGGGCCGCCCTCTGGGACAGCCCCTACGGAATCGCAGTCAGGCGATGGGAACAGTCTGCAGATGGCAGGCTGCGCGGTTCCACAGAACGCAAGAAGACACGGCCATTGGCCGTATGCGTAGGGGCCGTCCCAACGGGCGGCCCGCCTGATAGAGAGTGTACACACTATGCATGATGGGAGATGCATAAAGAATACCACATATACCAGAAGAGTTATATCTACGATTCCTACGGTTAACGTAAAAAAAGGGGCTGTCTGAATGTGGCAGCCCCTTTTTATATCTACTTATTATTAAATTATTATTAAACTAAGCCCTGTTCAATCATGACGTCGGCGACTTTCATGAAGGCCGTGATGTTGGCACCGGCTACGTAGTTGTCGGGGACGCCGTATTTTGCGGCGTTGTCACGGGATTCTTCGAAGATATTGCGCATGATGTCTTTGAGGGTATCGTCGACCTTTTCGAAGGACCAGGACAGGCGTTCCGAGTTCTGGGCCATTTCCAGGGCCGATACGGCGACACCACCCGCATTTGCGGCTTTAGCCGGTGCGAAGAGGACGCCGTGTTCCTGGAAGTATGCCATGGCGTCGAGGGTCGACGGCATGTTGGCGCCTTCGCCGATGGCTTTTACGCCGTTCTGGACGAGGGTTTTAGCCGATTCCAAATCGATTTCACCCTGGGTAGCGCAGGGAAGGGCGATGAAGGCCGGGATTTTCCACATATCGCGGCTGTTTTCATGGTATTCTGCGTTCGGGTGGGTTTCGATATATTCTTTGATGCGGCCGCGGCGGACTTCTTTGATGTCCTTGACGGCTGCGACGTCGATGCCATTGGGGTCATAGATATAGCCGTTGGAGTCGGAGCAGGTTACGACATTGGCGCCCATGGCCTGGGCTTTTTCGATGGCGTAGATGGCGACGTTGCCCGAACCGGAAACGATGACCGTCTTGCCTTTGATGTCGATGTTCTTGTTGTCCAGCATATCTTTGACGAAATAGAGGAGACCATAGCCGGTAGCTTCGGTACGGGCAAAGCTTCCGCCGTAATCAATGCCTTTGCCGGTGAGTACGCCGGCATCGAAAGCATCCTGGATGCGTTTGTACTGGCCATAGAGGAAGCCGATTTCACGGGCGCCGACGCCGATGTCACCAGCCGGTACGTCGATGTTGGGACCGATGTGACGGCACAATTCGGTCATGAAGCTCTGGCAGAAATGCATGACTTCCCGGTCCGATTTGCCTTTCGGGTCGAAGTCCGAGCCGCCCTTGCCGCCACCGATGGGAAGGCCCGTCAAGGCGTTCTTGAAGATCTGTTCGAAAGCCAGGAATTTCAAGATGCTCAGGTTGACGCTCTTGTGGAAGCGCAGGCCGCCTTTGTAGGGGCCGATGGCGCTGTTGGCCTGGACGCGGTAGCCGCGGTTGACGTGGAAGACGCCGTTGTCATCTTCCCAGGGGACGCGGAAAATGATGACGCGTTCCGGTTCGATGATGCGTTCCAGGATGTGGTGCTGTTTATATTTCGGTTCCTTTTCCAGCATGGGCACGAGGGACGTCAGTACTTCGCGGGCTGCGTTCTGGAATTCCGTCTGTTCCGGGTCACGGCGCTGGATGATGGCCAGCACGTCTTCTACATATTGCTGCATTTCTGTCATAATGGATTCTCCTTTGAATGAATATTTTATTGTGTGAGGTAGTCGATGGATGCGTCTCGATGACTTTTTTGCATCCGTTGGAGCTATTATAGAAAATTTTTCAGAAAATGTAAACAAAAACTTAAAAAATTAGTAATAAGTATTTTAAAATAATAAAATTCGAAAAACGAATCATAAACTTCGTCCCGACTGGCAGGGTGGGCGGAAGCGTAGTATAATAGGGGCGATGTTTGAAGAAAGGAAGTGCATATATGGAAACATGGCTTGATTTGCATATGCATACCAAATACAGCATGGACGGCCAGTTCGAGCCAGCCGATTTGATGCGCCAGTGTGCCCAGGCCGGTGTGACGACGGTCGCCGTGACCGACCATGATTCGGTCCGGGCCATCCCGGAAGCACGGGATGAAGCGGCCCGGCTGGGGCTGAACCTGGTGCCGGGTATCGAAATCAGCTGTCAGTATGAAGGGAAGAATTTCCATCTCCTCGGCTATGGCATCCACGCAGAAGATACTGTTTTTGCGGCCATTGAAAAAGATGTATACAGTCAGCGCCGGGCCATTTCGGAGAAAATCCTCGATGCTGTCGAAGCCTTGGGCGTCGTCCTCGACAGGCCGGCTATTTGGGCGCTCTGCAGCGGCGATGCCATTGCGTCGGTCCACATCGCCCGCGTCGCCCTGGCGGATCCGCGCAACGCGGATTGTCCCGTCCTAGCACCGTACCGGCCGGGAGGTGCCAGAAGCGATGCGCCATATGTCAATTTCGGCTGGGATATCTGCGGTCAGGGAGGGCCGGCTTTCGTGCCCATGACCTTCATGGCCTTCGACCGTGCCGTCGCTATCATCCACGACCATGGCGGCGTCGCCGTCCTGGCTCATCCTGGAGCCAATATGAAACAGAATCGTCCCTTGACGGAGAAGCTCATTGCCACAGGTCTCGACGGCCTCGAAGCGTATTGCAGCTACCACGATGAGGGGACGAGCGATTTTTACCGCCGCATCGCCGACGAGTACGGTTTGATGGCGACCTTGGGCAGCGACTATCACGGCCGGGCCAAGCCACACATCCAGCTCGGGACCTACGGTCATCCGGCTCCGCAGGCCTTGTGGGACCGGCTCTGCCAAAAAATCAAACAACAACATGGGGAAGTGTATGTATCGTGAAAACGAAAAAAATGATATCCGCCCTGGCCTTGACGGTGTGCCTGGCCCTGGGCATGACGACCGGTTCTTTTGCGAGTCCTGTCAGTGAAGAAGGCGCGGCCTATACGACGGGCGTAGCCAGTGTCGATCAGCATATGGATGCCGCGGCCAAGGCCAGGGCGAAAGCCGCTAAGGCTTCCAAGAAAGACGGGAAAATGAAAAAGGATCAGTTTGGGAAAACGGAAGCCGCAACACCTGGCACGACGAGTACCGCCGCCAGACTGACGGCGGTGGCCAGTGTACCGCGGTCGGCCAAACCAGCCGGAGCCCGCGGCGTCATGCGCAATTATAATCCCGTCACCGATGCGGCACCGGCCGAACCGATGGCTGTCAAGGAAACACATTTCCAGTTCCGGGAAACGCTGCTCCTGCGGCCGAAGACGGACATGATCGTTATCCATCATGTCGGCATCCCCGATGGCGATACGTCGGCAGCGGCTATCCACCGCGCCCATTTGGCCAACGGCTGGGCTGGCATCGGTTATCATTACGTCATCCGCAAAGACGGGACCATTGAACGGGGCCGCCCGCTGGCTACGGTCGGTGCCCACGCTGAAGGGCAGAACTACCATACCGTCGGCATCAACGTGACGGGCAATTTTGAAAAAGAAATCCCCACGCCGGCCCAGATCCACTCGTTGGAAGGGCTGGTCGCCTGGATCTGCAAGACCTACAGCATCGTGCCGGGACCGTCTACCATCGTAGGCCATCGCGACGTCAACAGCACGGACTGCCCGGGACGCAACCTCTACAGCCTGCTGCCGCAGATCCGCAAGGATGTTGCCCGGAAGCTGAACGGCATGGATTCGTCCTATGAAGATAAGCTGAAAAAGACGAATTTCCTCAAGATGAGCCGCAAAGAACGGGAAGCTATCATCATGCAGGGCGCATCAGTCCTGTGATACCCATTGGCAGAGGCCAGTGAAGTATGATATAATCAAATAGTTAACCAATTCAATTACAATAAGGGCTGCACAGGGACCATCTCCCTGTGACAGCCCCAATTTGTCATGAGGTAAAAATGATATGAAGCAATTCTTTCAATGGATGAATCAAGATGAAAATATCCGAGAGGCTGTGACGGCGTTTTCTCAGCCGGGCTGCCATAGCATCTATGGTCTCAGCGGCTCGGTCAAGAGCGCCCTCGTCGCCAAGGCCTTGACGGAACGGCCGGGACAGGCTGTCCTTGTCGTCCCGTCGCGGGAACAGGCAGCGTCCTGGCGGGCAGACCTGGCCTTTTTGGCTCCGGACCTGCCGGTCCTGGACTTTCCCGTCGTCGACAAGGCCGTCTTCACGACGACGGCCAAGAGCCTTGACCGGACGGCCCGGCAGATGGAAGCCCTGGGACGCCTGCGTCAGGGGGACCGCCTCCTGATCCTGGCGGCACCGGAAGAAGCCGCCCAGTACGTCATGGCGCCGCAGCGCATCGATGCCGCGGCTATCGACGTCGCCATCCATCAGGAGTACGACCGCGATGAGCTGCTGCAGCACCTCGTCGACGCCGGCTATGAACGGGTGGACCTGGTCGAACGGCGCGGCCATTTTTCCGTCCGCGGCGATATCGTCGATATCTACGCCGTCAATGAACCGCAGCCGCTGCGCCTGGAATTTTTTGGTGATGAACTGGACAGCCTGCGCACATTCGATGTGGACAGCCAGAAATCACAGGAACAGCGGGAGAAAGCCCGGATCCTGCCCATTTCCCTGACGGTCCAGGATGATGAAAAATACACCCTCCTGGATTATGCTGAACAGGGCGTTATCATCTGGGATGAACCGAACCGCGTCCGCGAAGGCTTGAAGAAAATCCTCAAGGAATCGGATGACTATAAAGGCCGCCTGGCCTCCTGGAAGAACCTGGCAGGCGCTGAACGCCCAGGCCCGCAGCTCATCTTGTCGCTCATGGCCCAGTCCGTGCCGGACATGGTAGTGGACACGTCGGCCAGCTTTGCTGCCAAGATGATGGCCAGTTTCCAGAAGCAGTTCAACCTCCTGGAAGAAGAAGTGGACCACTGGCGGTCGTTAGGGAATACCCTCCTCTTCGTCATCAGCAGCCGCGACCGGCGGGCTTCGCTCCAGGCCTGGATGAAGCAGCACGAATTGCCGTTCCGTGACTATGACGAGGCCCAGAGCCCGGCCGGCGGGATCTACGTCGTCGAAGGGGAAATCCACGACGGTTTCGAACTGCCCTATGCCAAGGTCGTCGTCGTCGCCGAACGGGATGTCTTCGGCACGCAGAAGCGGCGCCTGCGCCATCATGCGGCCAAAGGCCAGGAAATCAACGTCTTTACGGACCTCAAGCCCGGCGATTACGTCGTCCATGAAGTCCACGGCATTGGCCGCTACATCGGCATTAAGACCATTGAAATGGATGGCGTCCACAAGGATTATTTGGAAATCCACTATGCCGGCAAGGATATCCTCTACGTGCCGACAGACCAGTTGTCCCTGTTGCAGCGCTATATCGGCAACGAAGGGGATACGCCGAAATTACAGAAAATGGGCGGTTCCGACTGGCAGAAGACGCGGGCCAAGGCCCAGAAGTCCATTACCGACCTGGCAGAGAAACTCGTCGCCCTCTATGCTAAGCGGGAAGTCGTCCAAGGTTATGCCTTTCCGCCGGACACGCCGTTCCAAAAGGAATTTGAAGAAGCTTTCCCCTATGAAGAAACGGAAGATCAGCTGAAAGCCGTCCGCGACATCAAGGCCAGTATGGAACGGCCGACGCCGATGGACTGTCTGGTTTGCGGCGACGTCGGTTTCGGCAAGACGGAAGTGGCCATGCGGGCCATCTTCAAAGCCGTCACAGCAGGCAAACAGGTGGCCGTCCTGGTGCCGACGACGGTTTTGTCGCAACAGCATTTCCAGACCTTCATGGAACGCTTCGGCCCCTTTGGCGTCCACGTCGACGTCCTCAACCGCTTCCGTTCCTATAAAGAAAAGAAAGATATCCTGGCCCGGACCTTGACAGGCGATATCGACGTCCTCATCGGGACCCACAGCCTACTCAATAAAAAGGTCAAGTTCAAGGACCTGGGCCTCTTGGTCGTCGATGAAGAACAGCGCTTCGGCGTAGCCCAGAAGGAAAAGTGGAAGGCCTGGGCGGCCAACATCGATGTCCTGTCCCTGAGCGCGACGCCCATTCCGCGGACGCTGCACATGTCCCTGGTCAACTTGCGGGAAATGTGCGTCATCGAAACGCCGCCGACCGACCGTTTCCCCGTCCAGACCTATGTGACCGAATACGACGCCCGCATCGTCAGCGATGCCATTATGCGCGAAAAACGGCGGGGCGGTCAGGTCTTCTTCGTCTACAACCGCGTCGCGACCATCGAAAAGATGAAAGACGAACTCCAGGCCCTCTTGCCGGATGTGACCATTGGCATCGCCCACGGCCAGATGGCCGGGAGTCTGCTGGAATCGGTCATGTTCGATTTCTATGAAGGTAAATACGACGTCCTCCTCTGTTCGAGCCTCGTCGAAAACGGTCTGGACGTAGCCAATGCCAATACGATCATCATTTACGACGCCGACCATTTTGGTCTGTCCCAGCTCTATCAGATGCGCGGCCGCGTCGGCCGGAGCCACCGCATGGCCTATGCTTATTTCCTCTACCGCCGCGACAAGGTCCTGTCGGAAGTCGCTGAAAAGCGATTGCAGGCCATCAAGGAATTTACCGAACTCGGGTCGGGCTTCAAGATTGCCATGCGCGACCTGGAAATCCGCGGTGCCGGCAACCTCCTGGGCCGGGAACAGCACGGCAATATCGCCAGCGTCGGTTTTGCCATGTACTGTCACATGCTGGAAGATGCCATCGCCAAGGCCCAGACCGGCAAGGACGTGGCGCCGCCACCGCCGGAAACGGTCATGGAAATCCATGTCGACGCCTTCATCGACGACGACTATATCCAGAATGGCGGTCAGAAAATCGAAATGTACCAGCGCCTGGCTGTCTTATCGTCGAAAGAGGAACTGGCCGGCCTGCGCCAGGAACTGGCCGACCGCTATGGCAAGCCGAGCCAGCCCGTAGAAAAACTCCTGCAGGTCACGGAAACGCGCCTCGATGCCAAGGCTCAGGGCCTGGTACTCATCGCCCAGAAGAAGGATGTCCTGGAATTGAAATGGCAGCGCGTCGCCGATATGCCGGACCTTCCCAACTTGGAACCGTCCCTGCGCCGCCGTTTCCGCCTGGTGCCCAATCTGCCCGTCATGGTCCGCGTCTCCCTGGCAGGGATTTCCGACGTCCTGGCCTTCATCCAGACCCTGCTGGCGGCTTTTTCATCATTGAGAAAGGGGAATTCCCTTGAGTAAGAACTCCTTTTTACGGGGCGCCATGGTCCTCACCATGGCCGGTATCGTCGTCAAGATCTTAGGCGGGCTGAACCGTATTTTATTGTCGCGCCTCTTGGGCGGCGAGGGCATCGGCCTCTATCAGATGGCTTATCCCGTCTATATCCTGCTTTTGAGCATCATCGGCGCCGGGATTCCCATTGCCGTGTCCATCATGATCGCTGAAGAAGCGGCCAAAGGCCATTACAGCGGTGTCCGCCGCATCTTTCACGTGACCCTGGCCTTTATGACCGTCGTCGCCGTCGTCTGCGGCCTGGCCCTGCCTTTTGGCGCCCATGGCCTGGTTACGATGGGCATCGTCCGCGACAGCCGGGCCTTCCCGGCCCTGGCCGTGCTGGCGCCGGCCTTGAGCTTGTCGGTCGTGGCCTGCTGCTTCCGCGGCTATTTCCAGGGCCTGCAGCTCATGACACCGACGGCCTTGTCCCAGATGGCGGATCAATTCGTCCGGGTCTGTACGATGCTCGTCCTGGCCTGGCTCCTGCTGCCGAAGGGGCTGGAGTGGGCCGCAGCCGGTGCGGCCTTTGGTGCCGTCCCCGGGGCGACTGCCGGGCTGCTGCTCATCACCTTCTTATATTACCGCTACAGCCGCCAGCCTATGCCCGAAGATGACGGCGTCTTCCGCGTCCAGTCGCCACGGCGCATCATCCGCCGGCTCATTGTCCTGGCCGTGCCCGTGGCGGCAGCCAATATGCTCCTGCCGGCCGTGGCCAGCATCGACTTGTTCATCGTGCCCTTGCGCCTGGAAGCGGCTGGTTACAGTACGCATGAAGCGACGGCCCTCTATGGCTACCTGACGGGTATGGCCAACGGCCTGGTCCAGCTGCCGGCCATCTTGACCATCGCCTTGGCGACGAGCCTCGTCCCGGCCGTATCGGCGGCTTTTTCCCGTCATGATCGGGACGTCATCCTCGACCGGACCGACACGGCCATGCGCATTGCCAACGTCATCACCGTACCGGCCTGCCTGGGCCTGGCCGTCCTGGCCGTGCCCATTTCCCGGCTCCTCTACGCGACGCCGGCAGCGGGACCGGCTATCTGCGTCCTGTCCATTTCCGTCTTCCTCGTCGGTCTCCAGCAGATTACCAGCGGCCTCCTGCAGGGCATGGGCCATACGGCGGTCCCCCTGTACAATATGGCTGCTGCAGCCGTTGTCAAAATCGTCCTCAGCTGGCATCTGACGGCCATTCCCTGGCTGGGTGAAGTCGGCGCCGCCTGGGCGACCAATGCCGACCTGGCTGTCGCGACGGCGCTCAATTTGTACTTTGCCCATAAATACATCGCCTACCGCGTCCAATGGCGCTACGTGGGTAAACTCTTCCTGGCCGGTGCCGCCATGGCCGGTACGGCCTGGCTCGTCCATCACGCCCTGATCGTCCTCTTCGGCAACGCCGCAGCCACCCTCATCGCCATGATGGCCGCCGCCCTGGTCTACCTCATAGGCCTCATCGTCTTCCGGGCCCTGACCGTCGAAGACATCGAAAAGATTCCCGTCATCGGGAAAAAAGTGAGCCGGCGGATACCTTGAAGTTCGCCGGCATCTGTTTTTATTTTTTTTAGAAAGGCGGGAATTTTTTGTTTCCAGGAATAGGTGTTTTAGCGAATGTATTGGGCATTGTCGGTGGTGGACTCTTGGGGCTGGGGTGCGGACGGCTGATATCAGAGCGTTTCCAAAAGGCCATCATGATGGCCTGCGCTGTGGCGGTCATATTCCTCGGTTTGACGGGAACGGTCAAAGAGATGCTGCAAATCGGCGCTGATGGGGGAGTGACGCTCGTCGGGACGAACTGTATGCTTGCGAGTCTCATCGGTGGTGCAGTCATCGGTGAAGCCATCGACCTCGAAGACCGCATGGAGCGTTTCGGGCACTGGCTCCAGCAGAAGACGGGCAGTGGCGGTGACACGCGATTCGTCGAAGGCTTCGTCACGGCATCCCTGACAGTCTGCATCGGTGCCATGGCCGTCATCGGTTCTATCAACGACCGCCTGCTCAGTGACCCCTCTGTCCTGTTCGCCAAGACGGTAATCGATGCCGTCATCGTCATGATCATGACATCGGCGCTGGGCAAGGGCTGCATCTTTTCCGCAATTTCTGTCGGCATCTTCCAGGGAATCATCTTCCTGCTGGCCGGCTTTCTCGAACCTATCATGACGCCTGCTGCTCTAAAGAGCCTCAGCGCCGTCGGCAATATCCTGATTTTCTGTGTCGGTACGAACCTCTTCGGCCTGCCTCACGTGCGCATTGCCAACCTGCTGCCGGCACTCATCATCGCTGTCGTGTGGGTGCTGGTCTGATTCCAGGACATCCCTGTATGGAATCGGAATACGATGCGGCGTTCCACCGCGATAAATTCGAACTAACAACGGCGCCTCGGGATACCCTCAGCGCGTAGCGGGCCGCCTTTACAGGACGGCCCCTACGATGGCCCCAATCGGGGCCTTTTTTTACGAGCCGAGGGTCACTCGAGGCGATGTCGTCCGTTTGCATCTGTCGCCGCGCAGCGGCATTTGAGTCCGGGGCGGCCTGTGACAGCGCCTTGCTTTTTCCCCTTCTTTTTGCTATACTACAGATAGATAGTTGAGTAAATCAACTAATTACAGAGAAAAGGGGATGCGGAGCATGGATTATTTAAAGGTCAGCCATGATTTCAGCGTCATCAACCAGCGTTCGCAAGCCTATGTGACTGAGGCCTGTCGGCCGTGGAAGTTATCTTATTCGGAACACGTGACCCTCATGAGCCTGTACAGCCACGAGGGCTGCCGGCAGCATGAGCTCTGTCAGGTTATGAAGGCTGATAAGGCCTTGGTGGCCCGGAACTTGAAGACGCTCGAGGAAAAGGGATTCGTCAGCCGCCGCCAGCAGGGGACGGACCGGCGCTACAAGTATCTGTATTTGACGCCGAAGGCCATGGAACTGCAGGATACGATGGAAACGATTTTGAGAAAATGGGTCGACGTCCTCGTCCAAGGCATCGATGAGGCGACGCTGGGGCCGGCTTTGCAGCTCATGCATCAAGTGGCCGACAATGCTGCTGAAGCAAATATTGCCGCCCTTAATCCCCAAAAGGAGATGAAGCTATGAAACGCGATTGGAAATACACGGCCCTTGTCATCGCCATCGTGTCGGTTTTGGGGCTGACCGGCTGCGGCCAGCAGACGCAGCAGGCCGAACAGCCCCAGCTGGTCAAGGCCATCCAGGTCGGCAGCGAAAGGGCGGGTACGACGGCTGGAACCTATTCGGGGACCGTCAAAGGCCGTTACCAGAGTAATCTGTCCTTCCAGGCCGGCGGCCGCATTACGGCCCGCAACGTCCAGCTCGGCTCGCAGGTCCATGCCGGTGACGTCTTGATGACGGTCGATCCGAAGGATATTGCTCAGGCTGTCAACCAGACGCAGGCCAAGGTCGACGCTGCTGCTGCCCAGCTCCAGCTGGCCCAATCCAATTTGAACCGCTATCAGCAATTATACGATATGGATGCCATCAGTGCGTCCGTCCTGGACCAGTACCAGACGGCCTACGACCAGGCTTCGGCCCAGTATAACCAGGCCCTGGCCGCTCAACAGGCTCAGGAAAATCAGTTGTCTTATACACAGCTCACGGCCGATGCCGACGGCGTCATTTCAGCCGTATCGGCCGAAGTCGGGCAGGTCGTCGCGGCCGGTCAGACTGTGGTCACCCTGGTTCATTCAGGGGACTTGGAAGTCCAGGTCAACGTGCCGGAAAATAAATTGGCCGATTTCCCGGTGGGCAAGAACGTGACCGTCACTTTCTGGGCCCTCCAGAACCAGCAGGCTGCCGGCGTCGTCCGCGAAGTGGCGCCCATGGCCGATGCAGCGTCGCGGACGTACCAGGTCAATATTTCCCTGCCCAATCCGCCGGACGGCATGCAGCTCGGCATGACGGCTACCGTGGCTAACGGCAGTGAACAGGCAGTGGCTGAAGATACTTTCGTCCTGCCGCTGGCCGCTATCTATCAGACTGGCGATACGCCCCAGGTCTGGGTCGTCGGGGAGGACAAGACTTTGTCCCTGAAAGATGTGACTGTCCAGGATTTTGGCGATAATAGCGTCAAGGTCACGGGTCTCAGCCGCGGCGATGTCGTCGTCACAGCCGGGGTCCATATGCTCAGTGAAGGTCAAAAAGTCCGCGTAGAGGGGGAAGATGAATGAAAAATTTATCGGAAGTCTCTATTCATAACCGCGTCCTCGTCTGGTACTTCATCATCCTCATCGCCATTGCCGGTATCTTTTCCTACATGAAACTGGGACGTATGGAAGACCCGACGTATACGGTGCGGACCATGGTCGTTTCCGTCGCCTGGCCGGGAGCTACGGCAGAACAGATGCAGGAACAGGTGACGGATAAGATCGAAAAGAAACTGCAAGATACGCCGAACCTGGATTATATCAAAAGTTATTCCCGGCCCGGCCAGTCGGTCATCTACGTCTATCTCGACGACAAGGCGCCGCGCGATAGTATCCGCAGCACGTGGCATGAAGTCCGCAATCTGACGGAAGACATGAAGAAGGACCTGCCTGAAGGCGTCTACGGCCCGTATTATAACGACCGCTTCGATGACGTCTACGGTTCTATCTATGCCGTCACCGGCGATGGTTATTCTTATGAAGAACTGCGCCAGAAGGCCGAAAAGATACGCCGCATGATGATGTCCGTCGACGATGTGAGCAAAGTCGAACTAGTCGGCGAACAATCGGAAAAGGTCTATATCGAAGTGGCTAATTCCAAATTGGCCGAACTGGGCATTGCGCCGACGACCATTGCCGATGCCGTCAAAGGCCAGAACCAGATGACGCCGGCCGGTATGGTCGATACTCAGTCGGATAACGTCTACCTGCGCCTGTCCGGTGTCTTTGAAGACGTCGAAGCCATCCGCAACCTGCCTATCAATGCCAATGGCCGCGTCTTCCGCCTGGGTGACATCGCCACGGTCGAACGGCGCTATACGGAACCGGCAGACCCGAAGATGTTCTACAACGGCAAACCGGCCGTCGGCATCGCCTTGTCCATGAAGAGCGGCGGCAATAACCTGAAGCTCGGTGAAAACCTGAAGAAATTGCAGGAAAGCGTCAAATCCGATTTGCCGGCAGGCATGGAAATCCACCAGGTATCGGACCAGCCGCAGGTCGTCAAAGAGTCTATCAGCGATTTTACCAATACCCTGCGCGAAGCTATCATCATCGTCCTCGTCGTCAGCTTCCTCAGCCTGGGCCTGCGGACGGGCCTGGTCGTCGCTTTCTGTATCCCTCTGGTCCTGACCGGCGTCTTCTGCGTCATGGAAGTGGCCGGCATTGATTTGCATAAGGTCTCCCTGGGCTCCCTGATCATCGCCCTGGGCCTCCTCGTCGACGACGCCATCATTGCCGTCGAAATGATGACCGTCCAGCTGGAGAAGGGCATGAACCGCGTCGATGCGGCCTGCTATGCCTTCAAGGCAACAGCCAAGCCCATGCTGACGGGGACGCTCATCACTTGCTCCGGCTTCATCCCCGTCGCCTTTGCCGATGGGGCGGCGTCGGAATTTTGTAAAGATTTGTTCCCTGTCATTACGGCGGCCCTGGTCTTGTCGTGGATCGTATCGGTCATGGTGGCGCCGCTCTTCGGCTATTACCTGATCAAGCCCAAGGTTGCCCAAGGGACGGAGCCGGAACCGTTGTACCAGAGCCGGTTCTACGTCTTCTTCCGCAAGGTCCTGACCTGGTGCCTGACTCATCGGGCCCTGGTCATCGGCGGGACAGCGGCCATGTTCATCTTGTCTGTCGGCTTGATGAAACTCATTCCCCAGGAATTTTTCCCACCCTCTCTCAGACCGGAACTCATCGTTGAAATGACCCTGCCTGAAGGCTCGTCCATGCAGGCGACGCAGAAAGAAGCGGCCCGCTTTGCCCAGTATCTCGACAGCCAGCAGGAAAAACTCAAGGATTATTCCTATTACGTCGGTGAAGGGGCGCCGCGTTTCGTCCTGACCATCGAACCGGTCCTGCCGGCCAACAACTACGCTCAGTTCGTCGTCGTTGCCAAGGATACCCAGACCAGGGAAGAATTGACGCAGTCCATCAAAGAGGAAATGGCCGATAAGTTCCCCAACGTCCGCTGCAACGTCAAGAACGTGCCCTTAGGGCCGCCGTCGGATTATCCCATTATGCTGCGCGTATCCGGCTACGATACGGATAAGGTCAAAGCCTATGCCCAGCAGATTGCAGCCCGCATCGCCAAGGACCCGAATACGGAAAATGTCTTCCTCAACTGGGATCAGAAGAATAAGATCATGCACGTCGACCTGGACCAGAATAAATTGCGGGCCATGGGGATTTCCGGTGAAGATATTGCCCAGACTTTGTATACGGAACTGTCCGGGGCGACAGTGGCCCAATACTATGCGGCTGACAAGACCATCGGTATCCAGCTGCGCCTTCAGGACAGCGACCGTAATGACCTGGCCAAAATCAAGAGCCTGCCCGTCTACGTAGGCCCGGCTGGTTATGTGCCGCTGGAACAGATTGCCACCATTTCCTATAAAGGTGAAGATGGCCTCATCTGGCGCCGCGATTTGAAGCCGACCATTACCATAAACGGCGGCATCAAGTCCGGTACGGCTAACGATGCGACGCAGAAAGCCTATGACTCCATTGCCGATATCCGGGAAAGCATGCCCTTTGGCTACACCGTCGAAGTCGACGGGGCCCTGGAAAACAGCCAGAAGTCCCTGAAATACCTCCTGGTTCCGGTACCGGTCATGGTCATCATTATCATGACACTGCTCATGTTCCAGCTGCGCAGTCCGTCGCTCATGTTCCTGGCCCTGATTACGGCGCCCATGGGACTTATCGGCGTCTCCTGGGGGATGCTCCTCTTCGGGAAATCCCTGGGCTTCGTCGCCGACTTGGGCATCCTGGCCCTGGGCGGCATGATCATCCGCAACTCCATCATCCTCCTGGACCAGATCCAGAAGCACATGGCCGCCGGTGAGGACCCGTGGCACGCCGTCATCGACTCGGCAGTCATGCGCTTCCGGCCCATCATGCTCACGGCCGCTGCGGCCATTTTGGGCATGATTCCCCTTATGCGCAGCGTCTTCTGGGGCCCCTTGGCCGTCGCCATTGCCAGTGGCCTCTTCGTCGCCACCGTCCTGACCCTGCTGGTCCTGCCGACGATGTACGCTGCCTGGTTCAAAGTAAAAAGAACGAGCTAGGTTCATGGTTCGTGGCTCTCCTTATTACTCCAAAGGAGGTTGTCTTAATACGACAGCCTCCTTTTTGTCATGCTGCCATACTCTAAAGACATTTCTAATAATATGTGATAAGCATTTCACATAACAGAAAATGGAAGGTATACTACAAATATGATATTGCTTTAAGTATAGACCATAGTGAATGTAAGAAAAAAAGGAGATGTCTATTATGAGGAAGAAAGTATTAGGTCTTGCTTGTGCCATGATGATGACGGCGTTCCTGACGGCTTGCGGTATCAGTGATATTACGGGTAAGTCAAGTTCATCTGGTAATCTGAGTCAGAAAGAGCTCACGAATCCGACCGTATCTGCGTCGGTAGTCCATCACCCCCAGGGAAACCCGCATAAGATTCTCATTGCCTATTTTACGTATCCGGAAAATACGGATGCCAAGGCCATCCATTCGGATAAGTACGACGTCATGAGTTCAGCCAGCCTGAAAGTCAAGGACGGCGTCGCTGTTGGCAATAATACGGTTATTGCTGATTATATCGCCAACCAGACTGGCGGCGATTTATTCTCTATCCTGACGGAAAAGCCCTATCCGACAAGTTATGAAGAAACTGTCGACCAAGGCAAGGCGGAAATTCAGAATCAGGAACTGCCTGCTTTGAAGAGTCATGTCGATGACCTCAGCGGCTACGATACGATTATCTTAGTTTATCCAAACTGGTGGAGCACCTTGCCAGCGCCGGTACAGTCGTTCCTGAAGGAAACGGATATGTCAGGAAAACAGGTCTACGCTATCGTCACATCCGGTGGCAGTGGGTTCTCCGACACCATCCAGAACATCCAGCAGACTGAACCGGGGGCTTCGGTCCACGAAGGATTTGCCCTGCATCATAAGGACATGGATAAAGCTGAAGAAATGACCCAGCATTGGCTGAATCAAATGGGGTTCACACAGTAAGTAAAATGGAGGGATTCTTATGAAATTGGTAAAAATCATGCGAGTTGTTTTCTTAGGGGCGGCTATGTTCCTGCTGACGGCCTGCGGCGAAACGGGAACTTCCGTGCAGAGCACGTCGGAAAATACAGCGTCGGCACCGGCTTCCGGCGTCTATGTGCCCAATCAGACGGGCAAGCCTATGTCGGAAGACATCAAAGATGAATTGGAAAGCAAACATAAACAGGAAGCAGCTGCCATCAAGACCATCCAGGAAGAACCGAAGGGCAGCCATAAAGGCCAGCGCATCCTCATCGCTTATTTCACCTGGGGCGGCCGGTCTGGCGAAGTGGCCCATATGATACAGGACAAAATTGGCGGTGACCTCTATGAAATCAAGCGCGACCCCGATTATTCCCGCGATTATTCGACGGTCCTCAAGGAATCGGCGCAGGAAGTTGATGAAAATGTCCATCCCCAATTAGCCGGCACACAGCCCGACCTGTCGCAGTACGATGTCATCGTCCTCGGCTATCCCTGCTGGTGGTTCACGGCGCCTATGACTATCCCGTCGTTCCTGGAAGGGAAAGATTTGAAGGGGAAACTCATCGTGCCTTACATGTGCTCTTACAGCAGCCCCTTTGAAGTCACCTTGCCGGCCTTGGCCGCAGCAGCTCCCGGTGCCCGCCTCTTTACAGGCCTGACCCTGGATAAAGATACGGATTACAGCGTCATCGATCCCTGGCTGGATAAGGCCGGATTGTTATAAGACAGGAGGAAGTAGGATGAGTCACGATATCAGCCGGCGGACTTTTTTGAAGCTCCTCGGCGGGGGACTGGCTGGGGCAGCTGCTGGCGGGGCTTTGGTGAAGCGCGAGGATATCCTGGCTTTTCTCGATGCCGATAAGGCTGCCGGGGCAGCCGGAACGGACTTGGGAAAAGTCACGACGCGCTACTATAAGCCCCTCGGGAAAGACTTGTCTCTCCTGGGCTTTGGCTGCATGCGCCTGCCGACGACCTTTACAGCGTCGGGCCGGGAAATAGATAAGGAATTAGGCGAGAAGATGGTCGATTTTGCCTATCGCCACGGCATCAATTATTTTGATACGGCCTGGTTCTACCACGACGGGAAGTCCGAAGCCTTCATCGGCCAGGCCTTGCAGAAATATCCCCGCGACACAGTCTATCTGGCCGACAAGATGCCGACGCCCATCTTGACGGGACTCGATCAGGCAAAGGATATCTTCCAGACCCAGCTCGACCGCTGCCAAGTTGCGTATTTCGACAACTACATGCTTCATTCCCTGACCAGTCAGGACCAGTTCGATGAACTTTACATCCAAGACGGCATCCTGGACTACCTCCGCCAGGAAAAAGCCCGGGGCCGCATCCGCTGCCTGGGCTTTTCCTTTCACGGTGACGTGCCCTTCTTTCATTATCTCCTGGACCAGTATGATTGGGATTTCTGCATGATCCAGCTCAACTATGCCGACTGGAACGAACCGGGCGAAGCGCCGTCAGGGAGCCGCCAGGCCGGGGACCTATATCGCAAGTGCCGAGAAAAGGATGTCCCCATTTTCGTCATGGAACCGGTCAAAGGCGGAAACCTGGCCAATCTGTCATCGTCGGCAGAAGCCATCTTGAAGCAGCAGCGGCCAGAGGCCAGCATGGCGTCGTGGGCCCTGCGCTGGGTCGGCTCTAAAGAAGGGGTCATCACCATGAATTCAGGCATGAGCAATTTGGAACAGGTCCTGGACAATATCCGGACCCTGAGCAATTTTCAGCCCTTATCGGCCGCCGAAGAGCGGGCTATCCAGCGCTCCCTGGGGAAGGAAGCCGGCAGCGGGGCCATTCCCTGTACCTATTGCCGTTACTGTGAACCCTGCCCCTACGGTGTCGACATCGCCGGAGTCTTTCATATCTACAACCGTTATGGCGAACCGGCTGGAATCGACGTGGACCATCCCCAAGGGGCTTCGGCAGCACAGGAGAAAGCCTTCCTGGCCCATTATCAGAATAACCTGGAACGGCCGCAGCGCGCTTCCCACTGTACAGCCTGCGGCCGCTGTCTGCCCAAGTGTCCGCAGCATATCGACATCCCTAAGCACGTGCGGGCCATTGATGATGTTGTCCAATATTTCGGGCGCGATACAGGAAAGGGGGTAGTGTAAATGCGGAACATGCTGCAACGGGGACGCATCGTTTTATCGTGGCTCCTGATGGGGGCCATGGTCCTGACCTTTGCTGGTATCGTAGCACCCGTGCTGCCGCAATGGCAGGTCCTGCCGGCTCTCTTGGCTGGGAATCTCCTGGTCATCGCCGTCATCATCGTCCTGACCCTGCTCCTGGGACGGATCTATTGCAGCGTCCTCTGTCCCTTGGGCATCAGCCAGGACTTCGTCTTCTGGCTGGCCAAACGGCGCAAAAAGAATCGCCGGAAATTTACTTTCCGGCGGGAACGGCGCATCGTGCGCTATAGTATCTTGATGTTGACCGGTCTGGCTTTCCTGGCCGGCTTGTCTGGTTTTGTGGGGCTGGTCGACCCGTACAGTATCTTTGGCCGCATCGTCCACGATGGACTGGGCCTGCCAGTTGCCTATGGCTGGAACGCTTTGGTCGGGGTCAACGAAAGCCACGGCTGGATTCCGGTGCTGAGCAAGACGGATATCCTCTGGCCGCCGCTGGCTGCCATGGCCCTGGCCGGGGTTTATTTCGTCGTCCTGACTGTCCTGGCCTGGCGCTATGGCCGAGCGTACTGCCATACTGTTTGCCCTGTCGGCACGCTGTTGGGAACCCTCAGCCGCTTCAGCCTGTTCCGGCCGGTCATCGACGGATCGCGCTGCATCCACTGCGGGGCCTGTGAAAAGACGTGCCGTTCGTCCTGCATCGACGTCGCCCATGGCTTCGTCGATACCAGCCGCTGCGTCGACTGCTTCGACTGCGTTGCCGTCTGTCCGAAAGGGGCCTTGACCTTTTCCCGGACCCTTCCGGTCAAGCTTCCGGAAAAAACGCTATCTGGTGAAGGTATCAGCCGACGGGAGATGCTGCTGACGACGGCCGTTGCCGCCGGGACCATCGCCGCAGGTCTGGCCCGCAGCCAGACCGTTGTTCCAGCCTTGATGGGGACGGGGAAGGGGAAGAAGAAAATCTTGCCGCCTGGGGCCGTTTCAGCCGATGCTTTTGCCCAGCGCTGTACGGCCTGCCATCTCTGTGTCAGCCGCTGTCCCAGCGGCGTCCTGGTGCCGGCCGTTTTGGAGAACGGCGCCTTGCAGATGGGCCAGCCCTACATGGATTTTTCTAAAGGCTACTGTGTCTATAACTGCAACTTTTGTTCTCAAGCCTGCCCGGCCGGTGCCATCCGTCCGCTGGAGCTGGCCGTGAAAGAAAAAACAAAAATCGGCATCGCCCGTTATGCCCAATTCCACTGTCTCATCGCCCGCGACGGCATCGTCTGCGGTAACTGTGCCCGCCATTGTCCCGTCAAGGCCATTACCCTGGTCGAGAACAAGGACGGGCGCAGCTACCCGCACGTCGATGGGGCGCGCTGTATCGGCTGCGGTTCCTGCGAGTATCACTGTCCGGCCAAACCGGCAGCTATTTCCATCAGCACCTTGCCGAAATCTTCGTGACTTCAGTCTTCCGGGTCGGTGGCGATATCCGGTTCGTTCTTGCGGTTGAAGCCGATGATGCGGCGCGGCTTTTCGATGTCGTCGTGGCGGGGGACGGCGACGAGGAGCAGGTTGAGCTGGGAAATATGCTGGACCAGTTCGACGGCCGATCCGTCGGACAATTCGCCGTAAAAGACGATCATGTTCGGATCCCAGTAGCCGATATCCTGGATGCTGTAGGTGATATCGCCAGCCGATACCAGGCGGCCGCCGGCCTGCATGTCGTCGGGCAGGCCCGACTCAAAGTTGTTGATCAGGGCGACGATGCGCTGATACATGTCTGAGGCCAGGTAGGGCGCTTCCGGATCTTCGTCTTCTTCCGGAACGGCGCCGGGCTGGAGGATCGTCAGTTCCTTTTCGGCTTCCGCGTCTTTTTCGGGAGTTCCTTGTTGTTTTTTCTTATCCATTACGTCTGCCATAAAAATCCCTCCTTATCATTTTCACTATATCATTTCGACATAGAAGGAGGCGATTCCTGCTGCTTTTTCTCAGGTGGCAGGATTTTTTTCTTGGAATCCCTATGCGGATATGGTATAATGGTCCAGACATGCTGACATCAGGTAACATATTTTCACACGAAAAGAGGTTTTTTCTTCATGGAATATGTGAACGAGTTGGACACTATATCGGCCAGAGCTGCGCAAAAGGATGCGGCTCTCAAGGTACATCGTCTTACGTTTATGGAGGCTACGATGATGGTCGTCGGGTCTACCATAGGTTCCGGTGTTTTAGGTTTAGCTTTTGCCAGTCGCAATGCCGGCTGGCCTGTCCTGCTTACGTGGCTTGTCGTAGCAGGCTTTTTTTCTATCATCTCCATGCTCTATGTCGCTGAAGCGACGCTGCGGACGACGAAGCCCTTGCAGCTGTCGGGCCTGGCAGAAAAGTACGTCGGCAAAATCGGTTCCTGGCTGATTTTCTTTTCCGTCGGGGCCACGTCTTTTTGCAGCCTCATCGCTTACACCAGCGGCTGCGGCAGGATATTGAGCGAATTTTTCGGTATTTCCCTGGAAATGGCCAGCTGCCTCTTTGCCCTCGGGGCGACGAGCGTCGTCTGGCTGGGCCTTAAGGCCACTGGGGTCGCTGAGAAATATTTGAGTTCAGGTATGACGGCCATGCTTATTCTTCTCGTCGGCGCGTCACTGTTTTCGGCCCGCGTACCTGTCGCAGATATTCTCTACGCCCATTGGACCTATGCCGTTCCGGTCTTCAATATCGCCGTCTTCTGCTATGCCGTCCAGTATATCGTTCCGGAAATCTCCCGGGGCTTCACGCATGACCCGGGGAAAATCGTCCCGTCCATCCTGGCCGGGGCCGGCATTTCCTTCGTCATCCTGGCTTTGGTCCCCTTGGCGGTCTTCCTCATGCTGCCAGTCGATGAAATTTCGGAAGTCGCATCCCTGTCTTGGGGCCGTGCCCTGGGATCTCCGGTCTTCTTCGTCATCGTCAACGCTTTCGCTTTCTGTGCCATGCTCACATCGTTCTGGGCCATTGCCGAAAGCTTCTTGACCAATATGATCGACCGCCTGGGCTTTAAATCGGAAACGGACATCCGTACGCGAGCCGGCTGCCTGGCCTTCATCGTCATCCCGCCAGTCCTCTTGGCTTACAGCGGCCTCATCGGTTTCGTCAACGCCATCTTCAGCGCCGGCACCTTCGGCGGCATCATCATGTCCATCCTGCCCGTCTTCATGCTGCGCAGCGCCCGTAAACACGGCGACCACGCACCGTGCTGGAGATGCGGCTGGATCGCTCACCCCATCATGCAGTTCCTCGTCGTTGTACTCTTTGCCAGTGCCGGCATCTACGCCATCTTTAGCCTATGCGGCTGGCTGCCTGCGGCGTGGTAGGAAAATTAATTGCTCAAAAAGAGGTTGTCTTCAGCGGACAGCCTCTTTTTTCTGTATCCCCACTGGGGAAAAACTGAAAATTTTTACAAAAAATATACATACATATGGTGACTTTCATGTATAATAAGGAGAGTATCAACTAGACAGCAACTATACCGTCAAGAAAAGTGGGGAGAATAATGGAAAAACAAACCCGGAATGTTTTCGGTATCATCCATATCGGGACGGTCAACATGACCTTGAAGGTCATTGCTTATTCGTCTTTGGACGACATGGAAATCATCGAAAATGTATCCCGAGAAGTGAAATATGGGGAAACGGTATTCCAGCGCCATCATGTCAGTTTTCAGTCTTTGAATGAAATCTGTCAGGTCCTGCTGGGGTTCCGCCAGCTCCTTCGCGATTACGATGTCAAGGATGTCCGAGTCTTGTCGACGACGGCTATTTGTGAGGCCGATAATTTGATCAATGTCCTCGACCAGATCCATATCCGCACGGGCTTCGATGTCGAAGTCATCCATATGACCAAGGAAATCTACTACAAGTTCTTTGGCCTTTATTATAATGTATTGAAAGGGAACTTTAATTTTGCCGATAAGGCCGTTATGCTCCTGGATATCACGTCCGGCGGCGTCGGCTTGACGTGCTGGAAGTCGGACCGCCTCTTGTTCCAGCAGAATATCCATATCGGTTCCTTGCGGATCCTGGAAAATTTCACGGAAAAGCAGCGCAATGAATTGACGTTCCCGACGGCCGTGCGCGAATATATTTACGGGACCCTCTATCCGCTCTGGAAGGGCGTCCAGCGGTATGATATCAAGTACATCGTCTTGTCCGGCCGCGGGGCCAATCTGGTATCGCGCCTCATGGGCAAGACCAGTGAGAACGGGTTGTTCCTGATTACGCCCGATGAGCTGCGCCAGTTCGTCTATTCTTTTAAAGGCGTCACGCCGTTCAAGCTCATGCAGCGCTTCGGCCTGTCCCAGAACCTGGCCAATGTCATCATGCCGACGATCCTCTTGTATTATGAACTGCTGCGCATCGTCGACATCGACATGCTGGTCGTCATGCCGACGACCTTCACCGAAGGCTATACCATGTACTATGTAGCCGATAAGACCCATAATGATTATATGGCCCATCTCCAGGGCCTGCTCCTGGACATGATGCGCCGCATGGCCAAGAAGTATTTGTCCGACTCCGCCCATTCCGCCCGCATCGAAGAATACGGCAACGTCCTCTTCCAGGCGCTGTACCAGTTCATCGGCCTCGATTACAGTTATAATTATCTGCTCCGCCTGGCCGCTATCTTCCACGAAACGGGGAAATTCATCAATATCCGCAAGCATAATCTTTGTACATACAACCTCATCATGGAAACGGACCTCTTCGGCCTGGCTGACGATGAAAAGGAAATCCTGGCGGCCGTCCTCTACTATGCCTTCGACGGCACCCTGCAGGAGGCATCACCGGTCTACCATGCCCTGACGCCGCGTCAGAAGGTCATTACGGCCAAACTGACGGCTATTTTCCGCCTGGCCGATTCCCTGGATAAGAGCCATTTGGGGAAAATCAGCGCCATCCGGGCTGAGCTCAAGGACGACCGACTCGTCGTCTCCTATACGGCAGAAGCCGATATTTCCCTGGAACGCTGGACATATCTGAAAATGGCCGTCGACTTTGCCGAAGTCTTTGGTATTTCGACGGAATTAGTGAAAGGATAGGATAATCATGGCAGATTTTACGAGTAGTCAATATTTTTTAAATCGTGAATGTACATGGGTCAAATTCAATGAACGGGTCCTGCGCGAAGCCATCGTCCCGTCCAATCCACTGCTGGAACAGCTGAACTTCGTCGCCATTGCCGCGTCGAACCTGGACGAATTTTTCATGATCCGCGTGGCCGGCGTCAAGCACCTCGTCGAAAGCGGCGTCAAGCACATCGATATCGCCGGCATGACGCCGCAGGAACAGTTCGATGCCATCCAGGAAATGGTCCATAAACTGGTCGACGACCAGTACCGCTATTATGGCGACATCCAGCAGAAACTGCAAGCCCACGGCCTGCATTTCATTCGTGTCGACGCTCTCGATGATGACCAGCGGCTGTGGCTGGAAAGCTTTTTTGAACGGGAAATCTATCCCGTCGTCACGCCCATGGCTGTCGATTCCAGCCATCCTTTTCCGTTCCTGACCAGTCTGAACCTGAACCTGGCCGTCCTCTTGCGCCGCAAGCAGGGGGACCGTTCCGTCAAGACGGCTATCCTGCCGGTTCCGACGTCGGTCATCGACCGCATCATCAAGGTCCCGGACAGCGTTTCCCCGGCCGGAAAACAGCATGACGGCCAGCAGTTCCTCTTCCTGGAAGATGTCATCGCCGCCTATGCGGAACGCTTCTTCCTGGGCTGCGACATCCTGGAAGTCGCACCGTTCCGCATCACCCGCGACGCTGACCTGGATATCGACGACGATGCCGAGGACCTTTTGATGGAAGTGGAAAAGAGCTTGAAGAAGCGCCGCAAAGGGGCGGCTGTCCGCCTGGAACTGGCGTCGACGGCGAGCCGCATGATCCGCGACTTCCTGCGTGACGAATTGCAGCTCGAAGAACGGGATGTATATGCCATCCCCGGTCCTCTGGACTGCAAGGTCTTTTTCTCCTTCGTCGGCATCGACGGCTATGATGACCTGCGCTATCCGCCGGTGACGCCGCAGCCGTCGTCGGAACTGGCTGCCATCGACGCGCCCGATTTCTGGTCGGCCATTGCCGAACGGGACGTCATGGTCCATCATCCTTACGAAACCTTTGAAACGGTGGAACACTTCATCCAGCTGGCGGCGACAGACCCGGATGTCCTGGCCATCAAGCAGACTTTGTACCGCGTCAGCAGCAAGTCGCCGATCATCGCGGCCCTGGCCCAGGCGGCAGAAAATGGCAAGCAGGTCACGGTCCTCATGGAAGTCAAGGCCCGTTTCGATGAAGAAAATAATATCCACATGGCCCGCAAGCTGGAAAAAGCCGGCTGCCATGTCATTTACGGCATCATGGGCCTCAAGACCCACTCCAAGATTACCCTCGTCGTCCGCCGTGAAGAAGATGGCATCCGCCGTTACGTCCACCTGGCGACGGGCAACTACAACGGCAAGACGGCCCGTATCTATACGGATGTCGGCATCTTGACGGCCAATACCCTCATCGGCGTCGATGCGTCGGCTTTCTTCAATCTCCTGTCGGGTTATTCCGATCCGCCTCAGTGGAATAAACTGGCCGTCGCGCCGCTCAATCTGAGGGAAACGATTTATCAGGAGATCGACCAGGAAATCGCCCAGGCCAAGGCTGGCAAGAAAGCCCTCATCGTGGCCAAGATGAATTCTCTCCTCGATAAATACGTCATTGCCAAGCTCTATGAAGCGTCGGCAGCCGGCGTCAAGATCCGCCTCATCGTCCGCGGCATCTGCGTCATCCGCCCGGGGCTGCCCGGCATCAGCGAAAACATCGAAGTCCACAGCATCGTCGGCCGCTTCCTGGAACACAGCCGCCTGTTCTACTTCTATAACGGCGGCAAGGAAGACGTCTTCATTTCGTCGGCTGACTGGATGCCGCGCAACCTCAATGAACGCGTTGAATTGATGACGCCCGTCGAATTTCCGCCGCATAAAGAACGGATCAAGCGTATCCTGAAAGTATATTTCGACGACAATGTCAAGGCCTATGCCATGAACAGCGACGGTTCGTACCGCTACCTGGCAGACGAACGCCAGGGCAAGCCTGTCAACGCCCAGGATACATGCCAGCGCCAGGCTGAACGGCTGGCATCGGAACGGAAGAAGGCGGCACGCCAGTTCCGCAAGGTCGTCCTGCGTCCACGTCCTGCTGAAGAAGACAAGTAAATTGACAAGCCTGCCGGTCTTTGCTAAAATGAAAAGAAAAGCTTTAGGAGGCATGGCATGGACTGGAAACGATTCAGTATGACTGGATTCAAGAATAAACGACCGATTACACGCATGTACGCCACGATGATCGCCTTATTGGTCATCGTGTCTTTGACGGGCTTCATCGACCGGGGGAAATCAGTGACCCTCGTCGCCGACGGCACGACCCGCCAGGTATATACTCACGCCGTCAATGAACAGGCTTTGATGCGGGAAAACAATATCGATATGGGCGATTACGATGAAATCGACGTATCGACGCAGAAGCTCGCCGACGGCAGTTACGTCAAGGTGCGCCGGGCCATCCCGGTGACCCTGGAATACCGGGGGCAGAAGCAGCAGGTCTATACGGCCAAGCACAATTCCCAGGAAGTAGCCGAACAGTACGGCTATAACAAGGAAAAGTACCGCCCTTATGGCGACGTACAGAAGCCGCTCCAGGCCGGGGAAAATATCGTCATCGGCCACGTCTCGCGCAAGACGATCACCGAAGATGAAGTGGTGCCGTACGCCATCGAAAGCATCCCTGATGAAACCCTGGGCCAGGGCGAAGAGAAAATCGTCCAGGAAGGGCAGAACGGCCGCAAACGGGTCAAGCTGAACATCGTCAGCGTCGACGGCCAGGTCGCCGACAAGGAAACGCTTTCGACGGAGCTCATTTCGGAAATGCAGCCGCTGATCCGCAAGGTCGGCACCAAGGAAACGGTTGAAATCAACACCAGTACCGGCGACGTATCCCATTACCAGAAGATCATCACCATGGAAGCCACGGCCTATCTGCCGACTGATGGCGACGGCCAGTGCATCACCCGCATGGGGACGCGGGCCCGTTATGGCGTCGTCGCCGTCGACCCCAACGTCATCCCCTTGGGTTCGACCGTCTTCATCCCCGGCTATGGCGTAGCCCGGGCCGAAGATACCGGCGGAGCCATCCTCGGCAACCGCATCGACCTCTGCATGGAAGACTACGATGCCTGCATGACCTTCGGCCGCCGCACCGTACCGGTCTATATCTTGAATTAAGGTTTGAATCATCCGCTACAAACTTCAAACACGTCCGCAAGGGCAGGCATTTGAAAAAATGCTTGCCCTTGTTTGTCATATATGCTATAATATCAAAGGTTTGAATACCAAGATACAAAATACACACGCTTGGCGAGCTCAGCACTGTGCCCCTCCCAGGGGGGAAGGGTGAAGATGAGCGATGACCGGGCGGAGGAAAAAACAGGAGGAATCACAATTATGGCAGTAGTATCTATGAAACAATTATTGGAAGCCGGCGTTCATTTCGGTCATCAGACCCGCCGTTGGAACCCGAAGATGGCTCGTTTCATCTTCACCGAACGTAACGGTATCTACATCATCGACTTGCAGAAAACCGTTAAGAAAATGGACGAAGCTTACAATTTTGTCCGCGACCTGGCTGCTGAAGGCGGCAAAGTCCTCTTCGTAGGCACGAAAAAACAGGCTCAGGAATCCATTAAAAACGAAGCAGAACGTTGCAACCAGTACTTCGTCAACGAACGCTGGCTCGGCGGTATGCTCACCAACTTCCAGACCATCGAAAAGCGCGTAAAACGCTTGAAGACTTTGGAAAAACAGGCTGAAGACGGCACGTTCGAAATCCTGCCGAAGAAAGAAGTTACGCTCCTCAAACACGAAATGGAAAAACTTCAGAAATACCTCGGCGGCATCAAAGACATGAAGAAACTGCCGGACGCTCTCTTCATCATCGACCCGAAAAAAGAAGAAATCGCTGTTTCCGAAGCTCGTAAACTTCACATCCCCATCATCGCTACGGTTGACACCAACTGCGATCCCGATGTCATCGACTATCCGATCCCGGCTAACGACGACGCTATCCGCGCTGTCAAACTCTTGACCGGCAAAATCGCTGACGCTGTCCTCGAAGGCAACCAGGGCGAACAGACGGAAGAAGGCGCCGCTGAAGGTGCTGAAGCAGCTGAAGAAAAAGCAGCAGAATAAGATCGTTTGTTCTTTGAGAACTGAATGGTTAGTATAGGAAGGTAAGGAGCCTTTGCTTCTTACCTTTCTTCAAACTGTATAATTCACATTACTTTTAGGAGGAATACTCATGGCTATTACAGCAGCAATGGTAAAAGAATTAAGAACGAAAACCGGTGCAGGCATGATGGACTGCAAAAAAGCATTGACCGAAAGCAACGGCGATATGGAAAAAGCCGTCGACTTGCTTCGTGAACACGGCTTGGCTGCAGCAGCTAAGAAAGCAGACCGCATCGCTGCTGAAGGTTTAGTTTATTCTTACATCCATGGCAACGGCCGTATCGGCGTCCTCGTCGAAGTCAACTGCGAAACGGACTTCGTCGCTCAGACAGACAACTTCAAAGCACTCTGCAAAGATATTGCAATGCAGATCGCTGCTGCAAAACCGGCATACCTCAAACGCGAAGAAGTTCCGGCTGAAGTTTTGGAACATGAAAAAGAAGTTCTCCGCCAGCAGGCCCTGAACGAAGGCAAACCGGAAAAGATCGTCGAAAAGATGATCGTCGGCCGTATCGAAAAATTCTACAAAGAAAACTGCCTCCTCGATCAGGAATTCATCAAAGATTCTGACAAGACGGTCCAGCAGGTCGTTACCGAAGCGGTTGCTAAAATCGGTGAAAAAATCGACATCCGCCGTTATACACGTTATGAATTGGGTGAAGGCCTGGAAAAACGGAACGATGATTTTGTTTCCGAAGTAATGGCACAAGCTAAATAAGATTGCATAAGAGAACACCCAACCCGTGTTCTCTTATTTTCTAATTGGACTTGTATACCGATAGAGGAGGCACTTCTTTTATGGAATCGAAAAAGTATCATCGTATCGTATTGAAATTGAGTGGTGAAGCACTGGCTGGCAAACAAGGCTATGGCATCGACCCGGAAACAGTTGAAACCATTGCCAAACAGGTCGTTGCCGTCAATCAGCTCGGCGTCCAGGTCGCTATCGTCGTCGGCGGCGGCAATATCTGGCGCGGCTTGTCCGGTTCGGCCAAAGGCATGGACCGCGTTTCGGCAGACTACATGGGCATGCTGGCTACGGTCATGAATTCCCTGGCCCTCCAGGATGCCATGGAAAAGAACGGCGTCGCTACCCGCGTCCAGACGGCTATCAACATGCAGCAGGTCGCTGAACCGTATATCCGCCGCCGGGCTATCCGCCACATGGAAAAAGGCCGCGTCGTCATCTTCGGTGCCGGTACGGGCAACCCTTATTTCTCGACGGATACGACAGCTGCCCTGCGGGCTGCTGAAATCGAAGCCGATGCTATCCTCATGGCCAAGAACGGCGTCGACGGCGTCTACGACAGCGATCCCAAGCTCAATCCGGACGCTAAGATGTTCAAGCACCTGACCTATCTCGACGTCATCAACAAAGACCTGAAAGTCATGGATGCTACGGCGACGACGCTCTGCCGCAACAACAATATCCCTATCGTCGTCTTCAATATCGACCAGCCCGGGAACATCGTCAAGGCTGCCAGCGGAGAAGATTTAGGGACGGTAGTCGACAAAGAAGACTAAACGCTGTATGATATACTTATAAAAATAAAATAAGGAAGTGATTGACATGGAAGTAAAAGAAATCATTGCCCAGCACGAAGAAAAGATGGACAAGACCATCGAAGCCCTGAAACGGGAATTGTCGTCGATCCGCACGGGCCGCGCCAGCACATCCCTGCTGGACCGGATTACCGTCGACTACTACGGTACGCCGACACCGGTCAAACAGGTCGCCAACGTATCGGTCCCGGAACCGCGCATGATCACCATCGCTCCGTGGGAACCGAAGATGCTCGGTGAAATCGAAAAGGCCATCCTCAAGTCTGACTTGGGCCTGAACCCGAACAACGACGGCAAAATCATCCGCCTGGAAATTCCCCAGCTGACGGAAGAACGCCGTAAAGAACTGAGCAAGAAAGTCAGCAAGATCGCTGAAGACTCGAAAGTTGTCATCCGCAACATCCGCCGCGACGCCAACGAAACCATCAAGAAGATGGAAAAGAAGAAGGAAGTCACGGAAGATGACAGCAAGGAAGGTCAGGAAAATATCCAGAAGCTGACAGATAAAAAAATCAAGGCCATCGACGAAATCAAAGCGAAAAAAGAAAAAGAAGTCATGGCCGTATGATGGATATACGGATTTTTATTGGCATGCCGTTACGGTATGCCAAATCTGTATTACAGGAAAAAAATATTCCTTATGTCATAGAGCGGACTGTGTCGCGGAGCCATTTCTTCCACTGCGACCCTCAGCAGACCTATGTCATCCGTGCCCAGGAAAGGGAAGACGGCACGGTCTGCCTGTTAGTCGATGACAGCCTGGAAATGAGCAGCTCCGTAGCCGCAGTGCTGCGAAATGGAGACGTACAGCATGATTAACTTTTTTGGCAAAAAGAAAGAAACTTCCGGCTCCGTATCCGAGGGGATGCTGGATCCCCATAATATTCCCCGCCACGTGGCCATCATCATGGATGGCAACGGCCGCTGGGCCAAGCGCAAAGGCTTGCCCCGCAGTTACGGCCACCGCGCCGGCGCCGATACGCTGAAGCGCATCGTCATCGCCGCCGATGACCTGGGCATCAAGGTCCTGACGGTCTATGCCTTTTCGACGGAGAACTGGAAGCGCCCTGATGAAGAAGTGTCGTACATCATGAAGCTCATGAAGAGTTACTTGAGCAAGAATCTCTTGGAACTCAAGGAACACAACGTGCGGCTCCATGTCATCGGTGATATGAAGCGGCTCCACCCGGATTTGCAGGAAGCCTTTGCCCAGGCCGAAGCGGACATGGCTGCCAACACAGGCCTCATCCTCAACGTGGCTGTCAATTACGGCGGCCGCCTGGAAATCACCCAGGCCGCCCGCAGGCTGGCCGAAGCCGTCCAGGCCGGGACGATTCAGCCCGAAGAGATTACCGAAGCGACATTGGCCCAGTACCTGTATACGGACCCGGAAAACGACGTGGACCTGCTCATCCGTCCCGGTGCGGACAAGCGGGTCAGCAATTTCCTCCTGTGGCAGATGGCCTATGCCGAGTTCTGGTTCACCCAGCTCTGCTGGCCCGATTTCACCAAGGATACCCTGGTCGAAGCGATTCTATCCTTCCAGGGCCGGGAACGGCGCTTCGGCGGCTTAAAATAAATCAGGGAAGGTATATGATATGTTGGCAAAACGAATACTGACAGGCATCGTCGGCGGTGCCTTTACGATTTTTGTGATTTACGAAGGGAACTGGCTGTTTTTCCTCATGATGGCCTTGTTATCCCTCGTCGCCTGGTACGAATACGGCAACCTGGTCCGCAAGCTCCATGCCGTGCCCGCAGACAAATGCGGTGCCGTCTGGCTCGTCGCCATCTTAGCAGCCTATTGGTTCGGCAGTACCAAGGCCATGCTCGTCCTGGCTCTGGGCCTGCTCTGCTGGCTCATGCTGCGGACGGTGTTCTTTCACGATAAGGTCAAGCCCGTAGACAGCGCCTATACGTTATACGGCCTGCTCTACATCGGCTGCGGCTTTCTGGCTATGCTGGCCCTGCGCAGCGGTTCCGTCGCGTCCTTCATGGGCAGCAGTTTCAGCGCCGTCATGCTGGAACCGGCGCGGTTCTTCGTCTTTCTCCTCATCTTCTCGACCTGGGCCAGTGATACCTTTGCCTTCGCCGTCGGCAAGATGATGGGCAAAGTCAAGCTCTGCCCGGCTATCAGCCCCGGCAAGACCCGCGAAGGGGCTATCGGCGGTTTCGTCGGCACCCTGGCGGTAGCCATCATTTTCTCGCTGATCTTTAAATTCTCCGTGCTCCATGCCTTGGCCATCGGCATCATCGTCGGCATCATGGCGCCTTTGGGAGACTTGGTCGAATCCATCTTGAAGCGCGTCTGCGGCGTCAAGGATTCGGGAAACATCATTCCCGGCCACGGCGGTGTCCTGGACCGCTTCGACAGCCTCCTCTTTGCAGCGCCGGCACTGTATGCCTATTTGATTCTGGTTATTTAAGGAGGGCAGGGGAATGAAGGATATTCTGATTTTAGGCAGCACCGGTTCCATCGGGACCCAGGCTGTCGACGTCATCGAAGCCCATCCGGATGCCTTCCGCCTGGCCGGCGTCGCTGCCTATTCCCATTGGCAGGCCGTGGCCCGGCAGGTACAGGACCATCAGGTGAAATGGGCCTGCATGGTCGACGAAAAGGCCGCTGACGAACTGCGCCGCGCCGTCGGCCCGGCGTGTACTGTCTTTTCCGGCAGCGAAGGGTTGTTGAAGCTCATCGATGAATGTGACGCCCGCATCGTCCTGACGTCCCTCGTCGGTGCCGCCGGTATCGAACCGACACTGCATGCCATCGAAAAGGGCATGGACATTGCCTTGGCCAATAAAGAGACCCTCGTCGCTGCCGGCGAGCTGGTCATGAAAGAGGCCGCTGCCCGCGGTGTCCGCATCCTGCCCGTCGACAGTGAACACGGCGCTATTTTCCAGTGTCTCCAGGGACGACAGGAAAGGGAAGTGGCCAAGCTGCTCATCACGGCTTCCGGCGGCCCTCATTTCCGCCGGCCGGTGTCGGAATTTTCGTCCATCACGGTCGAACAGTGCCTGAAGCATCCGACGTGGAACATGGGCGGCAAGATTACCATCGATTCGGCGACGATGTTCAATAAAGGCCTGGAAGTCATCGAAGCGCACTGGCTGTTCCACATGCCCTTCGACAAGATCGAAGTCGTCATCCAGCCGCAGAGCATCATCCACTCCATGATCGAGTTCATCGACGGCTCCATCCTGGCCCAGCTGGGCCTGCCCGACATGCGCCTGCCCATCCAGTACGCCTTTACTTATCCGGACCGGATGACCGTCCGCGGCGCCCGGCCCATCGACTGGAAGACCCTGGGGTCGCTGGAATTTTTCCCGCCTGATGACGAGAAGTTCCCTTCCATCGGCCTGGCCTATGAAGCGGGCCGCATCGGCGGGACCATGCCCTGTGTCCTCAACGGGGCCAATGAAGTCGCTGTCTATGCGTTTTTGCGTAAAGAAATTTCCTTTACGCGTATTTTTGACATTGTCCGTACTGTCATGGAACGGCACACGGTCTCGCACGACGTCACCTTGGCGTCTATCCGCCAGGCCGACGCCTGGGCCCGCCGCTGTGCTGCTTCCTTGTTGTAGAAAGGGGATTTCCCGTGGGTCTTACTATTTTAGCGACGATCTTCGTCTTCAGTGTCATCATCTTCGTCCATGAACTGGGCCATTTCGCGACGGCCAAGTGGGCAGGGATGCAGGTCGATGAGTTCGCACTCGGTTTTGGTCCCAAAGTGTACAGTGTACGCCGCGGTGATACAGAATATTCCCTGCGGGCCGTCCCTCTCGGCGGGTTCAACCGCATTGCCGGCATGACCGAAGATGAAGTATTGAATGAAAAGTCTTTCCTCAACAAACCCGTCTGGAAGCGCATGATCGTCATCGCTGCCGGCGGGATCATGAACTTCATCCTGGCCATCTTCCTCCTGTGGGGACTGTTCTTTGCCATCGGTACGGTGACGGTATCGCCAGAAGCCGTCGTCGGCTCGACCATTTCCGGTTCGCCGGCGGAACAGGCAGGCCTTACGGCAGGCGACCGCATCATCCGTATCGGCAATCAGGATATTTCCAAGTGGACCGATATTTCCCAGGCCGTTGCACCGTACAGCCATGACGTCGTCACCGTGGAAATCGAACGGGACGGCCAGGTGCAGGGCGTCGAACTGGTGCCCGAAGTGGACAGTGCCTCGAAAAAGGCCATGCTCGGCGTCATGCCCATGACGACCCGCGAAGCCCATGGTTTCTTTGAATCGGCCGGCATGGCCGTCCAGCGGACGGGCAAGCTCTGCCAGCTCATGGTCGTCGGCCTCTATGATATGGTGACGGGCCGGGAAAAGGCGGAAGTCGCCGGCCCAATCGGCGTGGCCCAGCTGGCTGGCCAGGTCGCCGCTTCGGGTTTTTCCAATCTGCTCATGTTCACGGCTTTCCTCAGCATCAACCTGGGCATCTTGAATCTCCTGCCCGTCCCCTTGCTGGATGGAGGCTATTTTATCTTGTTGATTCTCGAAGGAATTACGCGCCGGCGGATGCCGAAACGGGCGTTGTATTATATTCAGGTCACAGGGGCCGTCCTCTTGGGTTCCCTGTTCCTGTTCGCCATGTTTCAGGATCTCAGCCGCTTTTAGAAAGGCAGGCTTTTCATGAAACGTAGAAAATCTCTTCCCGTCCGGGCTGGTTCGGTGATCATCGGCGGCGATGCCCCCGTATCGGTCCAGACCATGTCGACGGTCAACCCGGCCCACATGGCCGAAGCCGTCGTCGATGCCCGCCGCCTGGCCTCGTATGGGGCTGAAATCTTGCGCTTTGCCGTTCCCGATATGGAAGCGGCCAAGGGCTTGGCAGCCGTCGTCCAGGCCGTGGATATCCCCATCGTAGCCGATATCCACTTCGATTACCGCCTGGCCCTGGCGGCCGTCGACAGCGGCGTCCAGGCCCTGCGCATCAATCCGGGCAATATCGGCGCTGACGAAAACGTCGTCAAAGTCGTCGAAAAAGTGCGTCCCAAAGGCATCCCCATCCGCATCGGCATCAATACGGGATCCCTGCCGGAGGATATCCTGGCCCAGAGCGGCGGCCATCCGACAGCAGAAGGGATGGTCGAAGGGGCATTGCGCCATATCCGCATCCTGGAACGCATGGATTACCGCAACATGGTCATTTCCCTCAAGGCTTCCGACGTCCCCTTGATGATCGAAGCTTATGAAAGATTGGCCGACAAGGTCCCCTATGCCCTGCACCTGGGCGTGACCGAAGCCGGCCTGGTCCGCGAAGGCAGCATCAAGTCGGCCATCGGCATCGGCACGCTGCTTCACGAGGGCATCGGCGATACGATCCGCGTATCCCTGACCGGTGACCCTGTCGAAGAAATCAAGGCCGGCCAGACCATCCTCAGTTCCCTCGGCCTGCGCCATTTCGGGCCGACCCTCATTTCCTGCCCGACCTGTGGCCGGACCCAGGTCCACCTCATCGACCTGGCCCAGGAAGTCGAACAGGCCATTTCTCATCTGACCGTCCCCATCAAGGTCGCCGTCATGGGCTGTGTCGTCAACGGCCCGGGCGAAGCGCGGGAAGCCGACTTCGGCATTGCCGGCGGCCAGGGGAAGGGCATCGTCTTTTCCCACGGCCAGGTCCTGCGCACGGTGCCGGAAGACCAGCTCGTGTCCAGCCTGGTGGAAGAAATCGAAAAAACCATTGCAAAGGAGTCTTAACTCATGTTAGCATCGAAATTGTATAGTCCGACGCTGCGGGAAATCCCGGCAGACGCCGAAATCGCCAGCCATCAGTATATGTTGAAAGCCGGGATGATCCGCAAGAACGGCGGCGGCTTGTATTCTTTCCTGCCCTTAGGCCGCCGGGTCGAACTCAAGATCGAAGCCATTGTCCGCGAAGAAATGGAAAACATCGGCGCCCAGGAAATCATGATGCCCATCATGCAGCCCGCTGAAATCTGGCATGAATCGGGCCGCTGGAATGCTTATGGTCCGGAAATGTTCAAACTGGAAGACCGCCATGGCAATCATTTCTGCCTCGGTCCGACTCACGAAGAACTGATTACGACCCTGGTCCGCAATGAACTGCGTTCGTACAAGCAGATGCCTGTCACCCTGTGGCAGATGCAGAATAAATACCGCGACGAAATCCGTCCACGTTTCGGCCTCATGCGCAGCCGCGAATTTGTCATGAAAGACGCCTATTCCTTCGACGTCGACGAAGAAGGCCTGCACAAGAGCTATCAGGATGAATACGAGGCTTACACGCGCATCTTCACGCGCTGCGGCTTGAACTTCAAGCCTGTCGAAGCCGACAGCGGTCAGATCGGCGGCAACCATACACACGAATTTATGGCCCTGGCCCAGGCCGGCGAAGCCGAAATCGTATCGTGCTCGAAATGCGACTATGCAGCCGATATCGAAAAGGCCGTCCCCCAGGCCGTGGAAATGCCGGCAGAAGACGCAAAAGATGTGGAACTCATCGAAACGCCGAACTGCTCGACCATTGAAGACCTGGCCCAGTTCCTGCACATCCCCGTAGAAAAGACGATCAAAGCCGTCGCCTTTACTATTGATGGCGAAAAGACGGTCCTCTGCATGGTCCGCGGCGACCATGAAGTCAATGACGTCGCTGTCCAGAACTTCGTCGGCGGCAATGTCATCGAACCGGCCACAGAAGATGAATTGAAGGCCCACGGCCTCCAGCCGGGCTACATGAGCCCCATGGGTGCCGACAAACCGGATAATGAAACCTTCTTCGTCCTCGTCGACCCGTCGGCTATGAACGTCCCCAATGGCGTCACCGGGGCCAACAAGGCCGGCTATCACTACCAGAACGTCAATCCGTCCCGCGATTTCAAGGACGTCACGGTCACGACGATCCGCAACATGGTCGAAGGCGACAAATGCCCGCACTGCGGCGCGCCTGTCGAAATCGTCCGCGGCATCGAAGTCGGCCAGGTCTTTGAACTGGGCACGAAGTACTCCGAAGCCCTCCATGCGACCTTCCTCGACCAGAACGGCAAGGCGAAACCGTACGTCATGGGCTGCTACGGCATCGGCGTCACCCGTACCATTGCGGCAGCTATCGAACAGTTCCACGATGAACACGGTATCATGTGGCCTGTCGCCATTGCGCCCTTTGAAGTGGCCATCGTCCCGGTCAGCAGCAAGGACCAGGACCAGGTCCGCATTGCCGGCGACCTCTATCAGGCCCTGCAGGCTGCCAAAGCCGATGTCCTCCTCGACGACCGTAACGAACGGGCTGGCGTCAAATTCAACGACGCCGACCTCATCGGCTATCCTGTCCGGATCACCGTCGGCAAGAAGAGTGCTGCCGAAGGGACTGTCGAAATCAAGGTCCGCCGGACTGGCGAACAGGAAGTCGTTCCCATCGACCAGGCTGTCGCCCGCGTCCAGGCCATCTTAGCCGACCTGCGCAGCAAGAATATGTAACCCTGACGCATATATTATAAAGAAACTTTCATAAAACGAGGAAAAAGCTTGTATTTTTCCTCGTTTTATTTTATACTTTTTGTTAGTAAGCTAACAAAAGAGGGGAAGACTATGAGATTTGAAGCGTTCCCGACGAGGGAAGAATTGGAAGAACACGCCCGGCTCGTCCCGGAAATCGAACCATCGGCGGTCTTGGCGATGCTGCGCATTTCACAGGCTGCAGAAATCATCCGGTCGTCCATCAACGACGTCCTGACGAAACAGTATCATCTGTCCCAGGGGAAGCTGCGGGTCATGATCGTCCTGCACCAGAACCCGGAAGGGATTGCGCCGTCGCAGCTGGCGGCCAAGACCGGCGTGACCCGGGCGACGATTACGACCATGGTCAAGCGTATGGTCCGTGACGGCCTGGCGACGGTCGTCATCGACCAGGAAGACAAGCGGGGCAAGAAGGTCAGCCTCACGGCCCGGGGACGCCAGTTCATGGACCAGGTCCTGCCCGGTCATTACCTGCGCATCTCGACGCTCATGAACCGCCTCAGCGAAGACGAACAAGCCGAACTCATCCGTCTGCTGACGAAACTGAGCCAGCCATGATTTTCTAAGCAAATCTTAACCTGGAAAGCCTTGCTTTTCAGGTTTTTTTCATTTTTCTCTGTTAGACTGGAGAAAATGGAAGAGAAAGAAGGTTTGCTCATGTATCTGCCTCATGAACTCCGGCAGGACTTTCATTACCTGTCCCTGCGATCGTCTTTGTTGGAAGAAATCTCCCTGCTCTACGGCCGGCCCCTGGCGGCGGGGAACCGGATTGGACGGATCTGCCGCTGCCGCCGGCTGGTCCGCGACTTCCTGGCGGCCTGGCAGCGCCAGCCGGACCAGCCGGAATATCCCTACCTCTTAGGGGTCCTCCTGGAACGGGCGGGCCAGCTGGCCCTAACGGATCAGCCCGGCCGGGCCTATGACCAGGCCGAGCAGTACTATGACCGGGCCCGGAAGCTCCTACAGCGGCAGCCGCCTGGCTCTTATAGCCGACAGCAGTACCTGCGCCCGCTGCTGGCCCTGCTGCGCCTGTCCCTGCGCCGGCGGCAGGAAGAACGGTTTTATGCCTGGTGGGACCATTGCGGCGGCCTGCGCCGCTTCCACCGCGACGTACAGGCCCTGTTCCAGGTGCGTTGGCTCATCGTCAAGGAAGATTATGACCGGGCGGCTTTCCAGCTCCGGGATCTGCACGGCCTGGCCGGCAGGAAGAGTGCTTTTTCGCCGGCCCGGGCCCGTATCCTGTCGGACATCGTTACAGCGGCCCTGCACGGTCCTGGAGCTGCTTTAAAAGGAACTTATGGTCCCTATGTCCGTCAGGTCTTATGGGACGTCCTTTTTCCGGAAAAACGCGACAAATGACGGACTCCGTGTTATAATGGCAGGCATAGGCATATTTGCCGAGAAATGAGGAACTGCTATGGAAATCAAGATCATCCCTTTAGGCTGCGACGACCGGCCCCTGGATTCGTATGGCCGGGACGGCCAGTCCTTTGCCGAAGCTTATGCGCCGGTCATCGCCTTCCTGCTGCGTGAAAGCCGCCTCCACGCCGTCGTCCATACCGTCCCGGGCGGACCGGCCATGGCCCGGGCCGTGTGCCAGCTCCTGGAAGAAGCCCGGCGCCGTGAAGGGGACGAGGCGATGCCCTTTGACGTGACGCCCATCGTCGACGTGACGGCGCGCCTGCGCCGCGAAGACGGCTGCCCCTGGGACCGGTCCCAGACTCATCGGTCCTTGCGCCGCTACCTCATCGAGGAAGTCTATGAAATGCTCGATGCCATCGACAGCCACGATATCGACGGTATCCGCGAGGAATTGGGGGATATCCTCTACCAGGTCGCCATCCACGCCCGCATTGCCCAGGAAAAAGGTCTTTTTTCGGCCCAAGATGTCGTAAAAGACGTCACCGATAAGATGATTCGGCGCCATCCCCACGTTTTTAGCCAAAAAAGCCTTGAAAACATAGGTACGAGTATGTTAAACTGGGATAGATTAAAGCAAGGCGAACAACGCCAGCAGCATGCTCACTTGCTGGATGGTGTCGTTCACGGCCTGCCGTCGCTCCTGGCTGCGGACAAGCTTCAGGAAAAAGCGGCCAAGACCGGTTTCGACTGGCCCGATGTCCAGGGCGTCTGGGATAAGTTCCACGAAGAATGGGAAGAGTTCCGCCAGGCCCTTGGCGAAGGGAATCCCGTCCATTCCGAAGAAGAAGCTGGGGATGTGCTGTTCGTCTTTGCAAATTTATGCCGACACTATCATATAGAGCCGGAATGTGCGTTACATCGGGCTAACAGTAAATTCCGACGCCGCTTTGCTCACGTAGAGGACCGGGTCCGCCAGTCGGGCCGGCCGTGGGAGGCTTTTTCCCTGGATGAGCTCGACTCATTCTGGAAGGAAGCGAAACAGATAGAACGGCAGAAAGAAAATACAGACTGTTAGCGTTACGCAATGTAACGATTTAAAGGAGGACCTAGTAACATGAACAAAACAGAATTAATCGCTGCAGTAGCCAATGAAGCAGAAATCACCAAAAAAGATGCTGAAAAAGCCGTAAAAGCCGTATTCAGCGTTATCAGCGACAGCCTTACGAAAGGCGACAAAGTCCAGATCATCGGTTTTGGTACTTTTGAAGTCCGTCAGCGCAAAGCCCGCGAAGGCCGCAACCCGCGCAACAACGAACCGATTCAGATCGAAGCTTCCAAGACCCCGGCTTTCAAAGCTGGCAAACAGCTCAAAGATTTGGTCAACAACAAATAAGGTACGATTTCGAAGGGCCGCATGAAAAACGGCCCTTTTCTTTTCTTGCAAATTGTCGTACCATAGTAGTATGAGCTACTAGACTAATGCTGTTTATAAAAGAGGGTATCATGCATGACAAAGAAGAAAGTCCTGATCCTGTCCGCATCTATCGGCACGGGGCATACACAGGCAGCACGGGCGATAGAAGAATACGTCAAGACCATTCCCGAAGAATGTGAAGTGGAACACCTGGATTTCCTGTCCAACGATGTCCTGTCTATCGACAACATCGTCAAGGAAACGTATATCAAAATCCTCGACGTCTTTCCCATGCTGTACGATTTGATGTACTATTCGTCACAAGGATATAAGAAGGGACTCGTCGTCAAGACGCTCTTTGCCTGGGGGCTCAAGCGGCGGATGCTCAAGGTATTGGCCGAAAAGAAGCCCGATGTCCTCGTCTTCACGCATCCCTTCCCGGCAGGGGCGGCGGCCCTTTTGAAGCGCCAGCACCGCCTCGACATCCCCCTGGTAGGGGTCATTACGGATTTCGCCATCCACCAGCTCTGGGTCTATCCCCAGATCGACGTCTACTGTGTGGCTGCATCCCAGCTCAAGGACCTGCTCGTCGAACAGGGCATCGCTGCCGATAAGGTCGTCGTATCGGGCATCCCCGTGCGCAAGGCCTTCGAACAGGAACGCTGGCATTGGGATGCGGCTCATGAAGCTGACAAGAACGTCCTCATCATGGGCGGCGGCCTGGGCATGGGGTCCATCAAGCAGTCCCTGACCCTGCTGGACCGCCTCGATGCCGTCGACAGCTTCACCGTCGTCACCGGCTACAACGCCGACTTGTACGACGAACTGTGCAAGATGCGCAGTGAATTGCGCCATCCCGTCGATATCCTGGGCTATACCAACCAGATTCCCCAGCTCATGTGCCGGGCGTCGCTGCTGGTCACGAAGCCCGGTGCCCTGACCTGTACCGAAGCGGCAGCCGTCCAGGTGCCGATGGTCCTGTACAGTCCCATCCCGGGCCAGGAAGAAGCCAATGCGACGTATATGCAGTCCAAGGGTTGTGCCCGCTGGGTCAAGAAGCAGGAAGACCTGGTATCGGTCGCAGCCGGCCTCCTGACGCATCCGGAAGAACTGGAAGCCATGGCGGAAGCCAGTCTCGACTGTCATCGCGACGGTGCGCGGATCATCGGCAAAGAAATCGTCCGCCTCCTGCGGCCGCAGACAGCCGGTGCGGCGACGGATTTGATATATGAACATTGAGAAAAGGGTCTCCTCGGTTTCGCTTTGCGAAGCAAGAGGAGTTTTTTTCCAAAAAGGAGTATTTTTTCATGGAATTTCAACTTTTTCATACGACCTTATCGGCGTCGCTGCTGCTCTTCATCATGGCCGGAGGCTTTTTGGCCGGTTTCGTCGATTCCATTGCCGGCGGTGGCGGTCTCATTTCCCTGCCGGTCCTCTTAGCCGCTGGCCTGCCGCCGCATCTGGCCATCGGGACCAATAAGTTCTCCGCTACCTTTGGCGCCGTCATGAGCGCCTGGCAGTTCTGGCGGGCTGGCAAGGTCGATATGGGCCTGTTGAAGCGGATCCTGCCGGGAACCTTCGTCGGCGCCGTCCTGGGCTGCCTGGTCATGCTCTATCTGCCCAGCGAATGGCTCCAGCCCATCATCATCGTCGCCCTCATCGCCGCAGCGGCCTTCGTCTTTACCCAGCGCCAGCTCGGCGCCGTCAGTACGTACAGCGGCAACACCCGGGGCAATGTCCTGGCCGCCCTGGTCATGGCCCTGGCTATTGGCTTCTATGACGGCTTTATCGGGCCGGGGACGGGGACCTTCCTCATCGTCGGCTTCGCCACTTTGGGCTTCGACTTCGTCACGGCTGCGGGCAATGCCAAGATCCTCAACCTCATGAGCAATGTGACCTCTTTCGTTCTCCTCATCTGGTGGGGCCAGATTCTCTACGTCTACGGCATCGCCATGGCCGTATGCATCTTTACGGGCGCTTTCTTCGGCTCCCGCCTGGCCATCCGCCGTGGCACGGGTTTCGTCCGCCTGGTCATGTTGGCCGTGACGATCGTCCTCATCGGCAAATTGGGCTTATCTTATTTTGGGATCATGTAGGAGGGACGATATGGATACGGTACTTATCAGCGGCGGCACGTCGGGCATCGGCCTGGCGACGGCGGCTGTGTTATTGGACCGGGGCTGGAACGTCGCCATCAGCGGCCGTCATCAAGAAAAGGGGGAGGCTGCCCTGGCTTTCCTGGCTCGGCCCGGCCGGACCTTTTATATTCAAGGCGACGTAGTAAGCGACGACGACTGCCGCCGGATGGTCGAAGAGACGGTCCGCCAGTTCGGCGGCCTCGACGGCCTGGTCACGTCGGCCGGCGTCTATGAAGAGAATCTCTTGGAAAATGTCACGCCTGACGATATGCAGCGCCTGTTTTCCATCAACGTCTTCGGGACGATGTATCTCTGCCGCCATGCCCTGCCGTACTTGCGGCACAAGCCCGGAAGCATCGTCACCGTCAGCAGTGATGCCGGCCTTCAGGGCAACGTGGCCTGTTCCCTCTATGGGGCGACGAAAGGTGCCGTCGTGGCCTTTACCAAATCCCTGGCCCTGGAAGCGGCACCGCACCAGATACGGGTCAACTGCGTCTGTCCTGGCGATGTCGAGACGCCCCTGCTGGAACAGCAGCTCCGGGACCATCCCGACACGACGAAAGATACCATGAAAGAGCAGTACCCCTTGTACCGCCTGGCCCGGGCCGACGAAGTGGCCAAGGCCATTGCCTTCCTCCTCAGCGAGGACGCGTCATTCATTACGGCGGCCGCACTTCCTGTCGATGGGGGTTTGACAAGCTGGTAGAAACATGGGAAAATATAAAGTATAAATTTTAATACGTTAAAGATTGGGGTGTTTGTTATGGCAGAAGAAGTATACAAAGAAGAAGCAAAGACAGTGGAAGAACTGCAGGCTGAAATTGCAGCCCTGAAACAGGAACTGGCCGATGTGAAGGCGCAGTCCCAGTCGACGGAAGAAGCCGCTGCCAGTGTCGTCAAGGCCATGGAACAATCGACGGAAGACAAAGACGTGAAAGTCGAAATGCTGTGCCGCTGGGCTGCTGCCCGCGCCGGCGCCATCGTCATCGCGCCCCTCGTCGGGACGGTGGCCCTCATGGCCAACGAAGTCTATCTGGTCAGCCGCATTGCCAGAGTCTATGACGTCAAATTGAGTGAACGGGCCCTCATCGCCTTCCTTGGCGCCGTCGGCAGCCGTGTCGCCGGCAGCCTGCTGACGACGATCATTCCTTTCAGCGCCATCCAGGTCCCGGTTGCCGTCGGCATCACGTACAGCCTGGGCCGCGTTACCCAGCGCTGGCTGAAAGACGGCATGCCTACCGACATGGGTCCCTACATCGACATGATGGGCGAATGGAAGGATAAAGCCCGGGAACAGGTCGATAAGCTCAAGGAAAATCCCTTGAAGAACGTCCCCCTCGGCGATGAAACCATCGATTTCATGAAGAAATGGGGCGGCGTCGCCAAAGAACGCTTCCAGGACGTCAAGGAAAAAGGGGAAGAACTCTATCACACCGTCCGCCATCACGATGACCTGGTCGACGAAATCGTCGAAGAAAAAGCAGAAGAAACCAAAGACGGAGAAGCCGGCAAAGCGGAAACAGCAGCTGCAGAAGCAGCTACGGCAGCCGGCACGGACGCCAAGGCTGAAACGGCAGCTCCTGCCGACAGTGAAGGCCTGTCCGTCGAAGACAAGGTCAAAGCCGCCGTAGAAGATGCCAAGATCCCTTTGGAAGATAAAAAGTAAGGTGAAGGCCCATGTGGAAGATACTGCGCTTTTTTGCACGTTTTTATACGCCTGGCAAGTTTGTCACTTTTATCCGCAAGACAGGGAGAAAGGTCCACTTTTTGCCGAAGCTCCTGACGATTTTTTACTGCATGCAGGATGAAGACACGCCGAAGTTCATCAAACTGGCCCTGATGGGGGCCTTGGGGTATGTCATCCTGCCCTTTGATTTCGTGCCCGATGTCTTTGCCGGGCTCGGCTGGCTCGATGATGCGGCCGTCGTCGCCGCGGCCCTGCGCCTGGCCGGGACTTATGTCAAACCGGAACACCGTGAAAAAGTACGTCATATGTTCCCGTTCTTCCGCGTCCATGTGTGAAGGCTGGGAAAAAAGAGCTGTCGTGGACAGCTCTTTTTCCTTTGACAAACATACTTCCTCATCGTAAAATAGTATGCGTGTGCATAATGAAAGATGCATAAAGTTAGGAGTTAAGAACTTATGATTACTGTTGTTGAAAAAGTGCGGTTCTATGAGACCGACATGATGGGCATTGCCCATCATTCCAATCATATCCGCTGGTTCGAGTGCGGCCGCTGTGAATACCTGGCAGCTGCCGGCATCGATTTGTTCGCCTTGCTGGACCAGGGCATTTCCTATCCCATCAAGAGCGTGTCCTGCGAGTACATCAGCCCCATCAACTATGCCGATACCATCGATATCGAGACGCGGCTGGTCAAGCTGAGCCGGGCGCAGATGGTCTTTTCGTACCGCATCGTCCATCACGATGACCACCGCCTGCTGGCGACGGGGACGACGCAGAATGTCTTTGCCCACAAGGACAGCGGCAAAGTCGCCCGCCTCGATGAGGCCGATTATAAGAAGTTACAGGCCATGTATGCCGAAGACAAAGCGGCTGCCCAGGCCGGGGGAGGGGTCCATGGAACGTAATGCACAGCCTATTGGCGTCTTTGATTCCGGCGTCGGCGGCCTGACGGTCGTCGCCAAGCTGCGGATGCTGCTGCCTCATGAAAATATCATCTATGTCGGCGATACCAAGCGCAACCCTTACGGGACGCGGACGCCGGAGGAAATCCTGGCCTATACGCGGGACATCCTCCGTTTCATGACGGCCCAGGGCGTCAAGCTCGTCGCCATCGGCTGCAACACCGTGACCGCCGTCGCCTATGATACGGTCGTCCGGGAAGTGCCGTATCCCCTCATCGGCATGAGCCGGGGACTGCGGACGGCCCGGGAAATCAGTGCGACCAAAAAGATAGCCGTCTTTGCTACGCCGCTCACCATCGCCAATCACAGTCATCGCAAAGTGGCGGCTGCCATGGATCCGGACATCGAAATCGTCGAACAGTCCTGCCCGGCCCTGGCCAATCTCATCGAACGGGGCGTCCTCGACGGCCCGGAAATCCGCGAGCCCTTGAAGCGCTATACGGAACCGGTCCTTCATTCCGGCGCCGATACGGCCATCTTCGGCTGCACCCATTTTCCCTTTGTCCAGCCCTTGTTCGAAGAGCTCTGCGGTGATTCCATCGCCTTCGTCGATCCCGCTCACGAAATGGCCCTGGAAACGCTGGACGTCCTGAAAAAGGACGGCCTCCTCAATAAGCAGCCGGAACCGGGGAACCTCCGCCTGTGCTTTACGGCAGAGAGTGGCCGCGGGTCCCGCCTGGCCCAGCATCTCATCCCGGCCAATGAATTTACGGCTGAAGAAATTTCCCTCACTTAATGGTTATTAAAATATTATACAAAAGGAGTCTTGCGTCGTGTTTTTCTATGTCTTACTCAATGTTGTCATTGCCGTCATCGGCATTGTCGCTGTCTTGTACCTTTTATTCCGCCTCTTTGCCTGGCGGCAGGGCGATGCCCGCTTCGTCATTGAAGCCCGCCGCCGTAAACCGTTCGAACTGAAGCAGATGACTCAGGATACGGCTGTCTTTGAAACGGAAGTGCCCATCCACAATGCCGGCCGTCAGCTCGGCACCATCATGGACTTCTATCCCCGGACCCTGCTGCCCCGCGAACAGTATGACAAAGTCATCGTCCATTCCCAGCTGGCCAATAAAGCCGCTGAACGCGATGATAATTATTGGGAATCGGTCATCTTCAACCCTGGCGACAAAGGCATGATCCGCGTCACCATCGCCCTGGTCAGCAAAGACGGCAATATCCGCGAAGACTTGAAGACCTTCCCTGACATGCCCATCGATTTGGTATATCAGGTCGTTTCCCGCAGCGAATGGTACATCCATAAAGCCCGCATCACCTTGAAGGCTTCGGAAGTACAGCACGCATTGGAACAGAACTAGGAGGTTTTAACGAGATGGCAGAATTAGAATTAGTACCTGTAAAAACGAGAATCCTTACGGATAAAGATGATATTGTCGATGTCATTGAAGAATATGCGAAAGACATCGTCGGCCCGGATGATCTGGTCTGCTCGGCCGAAAGTGTCGTCGCCATTACCCAGCGCCGCTACACCCGCCCGGAAGAACTGACGCCGTCGTGGCAGGCCCGCCTCATGCGCCGCTTCGTCCCCGGCGAAGGCAGCATGGCCAGCCTCTATGGCATGCAGGCAGCCATGAACCTGGAAGGCGAATGGAAGATGATGTTCTGGTTCTTCGTCGGCTTCCTGGCCAAACTCGTCGGCAAGAATGGCGTATGGTATGCCAAATGCCGCCAGGCCTCGCTGACAGATGATGTCACCGGCACGATGCCGCCTTTTGATAAATGCATCGTCTACGGCCCGGCTGAACCGGATAAAGTGGCTGAAAAGATCAAACAGCGCATGGGCTGCTACGGCGCCGTCGTCGCTGACGTCAACGACCTCAAGCGTTCGGCTGTCCTCGGCCACAGCAAAGGCCTGAACCCGAAGGAAATCGCCAAGATCCTCATCGACAACCCCTTCGGCAATGCATCCCAGAAGACGCCGATCGTCGTCATCAAGAATTACGCCCAGTTCGTCAAGAACCGGAATAAGGACTAAGGAGAAAGGCCTGTGGCAGAAAAAATCGTACTGGCAACGCATAATGCCGGAAAAATCCGGGAGTTCAAGAGCATCCTGGAACCTTTGGGCTACGAAGCCGTCTCCGTCCACGACGTCATCGCCGACATCACCGAACCGGAAGAGACGGGGACGACCTTTGCCGAAAATGCCCTGCTCAAAGCGACGTATTACATGAAGGCTACCGGCCTGCCCTGCCTGGCGGACGATTCGGGCATTGCCGCCGACGCCCTCGGCGGCCGGCCCGGTGTCTACTCGGCGCGCTATGCCGGCCCGGACTGCGACGATGAAGCCAATAACCAGAAGCTCATCGCCGACTTGGCCGCCTTTCCGCCGGAACAGCGGACGGTCCACTACATCTGTTCCCTCGTCCTCATCTGGCCGGACGGCCAGACGGTGACGGCTGAAGGGAGCTGTGACGGCATCCTGCGCGACTTCTATGCCGGCCAGAACGGCTTCGGCTATGATCCGCTGTTTTACGTACCCGACAAGGGCAAGACCATGGCAGAGCTGTCCATGGCCGAAAAGAATGAAATCAGCCATCGCGGCAAAGCCTTGAAAAAGCTCGTCGAGGCCTTGTCATGAGTACGGTCCGCGTCGGCCTGGTCAGTGACAGCCACGGCCGCTTTGAATGTCTGTCGCGCATGGCCGATACGGCACCGGACGTCGCTGCCTGGATCCATTGCGGCGACTACTGCGATGACGGCGAAGACCTGGCCATCTATACGGGCGTCCCGGTCTACGCCGTCCTGGGCAATAACGACTATATGACCCGTACGAACGATCCCGAATGTCGCTGCATTACCGTCGGCGGCATCCGCATCGTCGCCATCCACGGCTGTCAGTGGTATGGCGAACGGCGCTGGCAGAAGCTCGTCGAGCTGGGCCGCCAGCATCAGGCGGATCTCGTCGCTTTTGGCCATACGCACCGCCGCTTCATCAAGACCGAAGGCGATTTATGGGTCGTCAATCCCGGCAGCATCGGCCTGCCCCGGGACAACCGGCAGGGGACGTATGCCATCGTGTCCATCGAAGACGGGGCTATTAAAGATGTCGCTTTTCGCGAGATCGAACGAATCAAACGGTAACTCTTGCAGGAATGGGTGGGGGAAATTCATGAAAAATAATAAACTCAAGCTCTACGGGTTCAACAACCTGACCAAGACCCTGAGCTTCAACATGTATGACATTTGCTATGCTGTCAGTGACGAGTCACGCCGCCAGTACATCGAATACATCGATGAACAGTATAATGCCGAACGGCTGACCCAGATCCTGCGCAACGTGTCGGATATCATCGGCGCGCACATCCTCAATGTGGCCAGTCAGGATTACGACCCGCAAGGGGCCAGCGTCACCATCCTCATTTCCGAAGAAGAAGTGAACGATGCCGACGTCGTCTGTCATCTCGACAAGAGCCACTTGACGGTCCATACCTATCCCGAAAGCCATCCCCAAAAGGGCATCATGACTTTCCGGGCTGATATCGACGTCTCGACGTGCGGCCGCATTTCGCCGCTCAATGCTTTGAATTACCTCCTGGACAGTTTCGATTCGGACATCGTCACCCTCGATTACCGCGTCCGCGGCTTTACGCGCGATATGAACGGCAAGAAGCTGTTCATCGATCACCGCATCAATTCCATCCAGAATTACATCGCCCCGGCGACGCGCAACCGTTACGATATGATCGATGTCAACGTCTACCAGGAAAACATCTTCCATACCAAGATGGTCCTCCACGATTTCGATTTGGATAATTATTTGTTCAACATCACCAAGGACGACTTGACGCCGCGCCAGCAGCAGCAGATACGCCGTCAAGTACACCAGGAAATGTTGGAAATCTATAACGGCCGCAATATGCCGTCCATGCGCTAAAAGGGGGCAGGGAGAGTGGATACCAAGAAAACACTGTGCCGCATCGGCGCCCAGATGAAAGAAGCCGGCCTGGTCACGGCCTGCGATGGCAATATCAGTTTCCGCCGCAGCGACGGGGCCATCGTCATTACGCCGTCAGGCGTGCCGAAAGGAGAGCTGAAGCCCAAGCACCTGCTCGTCGTCGACCTCGACGGCCATGTCCTGGAAGGGACGGGGAAGGCGTCGTCCGAATCGGCCCTCCATTTGGAAATTTATCGGAAGCGAGATGACGTAAAGGCCATCATCCACGCCCATCCCATCACGGCAACGGCCCTGACCGTAGCCGGCATCCCCTTCCGGCCAGACATCGTCACCGAAGGAACCCTGGTCCTGGGACCGGTGCCGACCGTACCCTATGCGTCGCCGGGATCGGAAGCCCTGGCCCTGGCCTGTGCCGAAGCCGCAGAAGGGGCGGATGTCTTCCTCATGGAACGTCACGGCGCTGCCACCGTCGGCCAAAATCTGACCCAGGCCTTTTACCGCCTGGAAACCTTAGAGACCGTAGCCAAGATGTATCGTGATTCTCTCATCTTCGCCGCCGCTAAGGACTCGCAAAACAATAACCCCGCTGCCAAAGCCCAGCCCTTGAGCTGGTATTTGAAGCAGTGAAAAAGGGCTTGTCGCATGACGACAAGCCCTTTTTGAGTATTAAGTTTGCAGTTGAAAGACGCCCCTCTTCACAGGATGCGGCAAAACATGGTATCATTAAAAAGATTGTTTGTTTCAGTGAGAATTACGATAAGGAGGTATCATCATGAATCTGGATGGTATCACATTACATTGCATTACCAACGAACTGGCTGACATCCTCAAGGGCGGCCAGATTTCTAAGATTTATCAGCTCGATGCCCGGTCTCTTTACTTCCGCGTCTTCAACAATACGGGTATCCACCACCTGGTCATCACCCTGGACGATTCGCCGCGCTTGTATGTTGCCGATACGATGCCGCCGACGCCGGACATTCCGACAGGGCTTTGCATGTTCCTGCGCAAATACTATGAAAATGGCCGCATCGCCTCCATTGCCCAGCTGCATCTGGACCGGCTCATCGAAATCGCCGTCGACGTCCTCGACATGTCGGGCCGCCTGGTGACGCGCAAAATCCACGTGGAACTCATGGGGAAATACAGCAACGTCATCTTCACCGAAGACGGTACCATCATCGAAGCCCTCATCAAGACGGGCAAGAATAAACAGGCCTTGCGGACCATCGCGCCCAAGGAACCTTATGCCTTCCCGCCGAACTTCATGCGCATGGATCCCTTTGCTTTTTCAGCGCAGGAACTGACGGATATGATGGAAACGGGGACAGACGAACCGCTCAAGACGTGGATGCTCAAGCGCTTCAATGGCATGAGCACGATTGTCCTCAACGAACTGTCTTATGATTCGGGCATCGACGCGGCGCGTCCCGTTGGGGAACTGTCACCGGCAGACCGTTTCGCCTGGTGCCGCACGGTCGAAGCCTTTGGCAAGCGCCTGGAAGGCATGTCCGGGGCCTACGTCTATACGGTCAAGGGCAAGGAAGTCATTTTCCCGCTGGAACTGCACAGCCTGGCCCCATATCCGCGGCGCCACTTCAGCCTCATCGAGACCTACCTCAGCGAATACCAGGCTACGCACCGCAGCCTCAACGGCGAACAGGAACAGCTCCAGAAGAAAGTGGGCAAGCTCATCGAAAAGCAGAAGCGCAAGATCAAGCGCATTGCCAGCGAAATGAAAGAAACGAAAAAGATGGACACGTACAAGCTCTATGGCGACTTGCTCATGATCTACGCCTATGAAAAGCACGACCATGAAAAAGAAGTGACCGTCCAAAATCTCCTGTCCGAAGCCCAGGAAAAGGTGACCATCCCCTTGAATCCGGCCTATTCCATGACCGACAATGCCAATCGCTATTACAAGCGCTATACAAAGATGCGCAACCGCAAGCAGATGTCGGCCCAGCTCCACGAAGAGAACCAGAAACACCTGGATTACCTCTATTCTCTGGAATACGCCTTGGAAAATACGAGCACCAAAGATGAAATTGCCGACATCAAAGCGGAAATGAAACAGATGAACCTCATCAGCGGCCACAACCGGGACAAGCTTAAGAAAGAATCGGCCCAGGACATCTTGACCCTCAAAGCCGACGGCCTGGACATCTGGGTCGGCCGCAACAACCGCCAGAACGATTTCCTGACCTTGAAGAAGGCCCATCCCTACGACCTCTGGTTCCACGTCAAGAACCAGCCCGGCTCGCACGTCATCCTGGCCTGCCACAACGTGACGCCGACCGACGCCCAGATCGAACGGGCGGCCCAGCTGGCAGCGTACTACAGCAAGGCCCGGGAAAGCTCGAAAGTCGAAGTCGACTGCACCCTCGTGCGCCACGTCAAAAAGCCGGCCCACGCCGTTCCAGGCTACGTCATCTTCACCGACCAGACGACCTATATGGTAGAACCGAAAAAATAATGATTCGTGGCTCGTAGGGGCAGGTCGTAGGCTCTCCTTATAGGAGAGCTGTCAGCGAAGCTGACTGAAAGGTTGCCTTTTATCGTTTGAGGTTTGATGTATGATGTTTGAGGCGATGGTTATTTGCTTAATTTGTGGTAAAATATTGCAAAAATCAAGCCATCTAGGGTATAATGAGATATTGAATAAATAATAAGGGGGTTCGTAAATGCGAAGTATGACTGGGTTTGGCAGCGGTTCCGGCAATGACGGGAAACTGGCTGTCACCATTGAAATGCGCGCTGTGAACCAACGTTTTTTGGAATTGAATATCCGTATGCCTCACGCCTACCTGGCCCTGGAAGACCGGCTGCGCAGCGGCATCAAGGCCGTCCTCAAGCGGGGCAAGGTCGATGTCTTCGTCACCGTACAGGATTTGGATCCGGCAGCGCCTGATGTCCGCGTCGATGACGCTGCCTTAGGCGCCGTCAAGACGGCCCTGCAGGACGTGAACGACCGCTTTTTTGCCGGCAAGGCCGTGACCCTCGGCGATGTGACGTCCCTGACCAAGGACTGGTTCGTCCAGACGCCGCCGGCTATCGACGCCGAGGCCAGCTGGCCGCCCTTTGAAGCGGCCCTGCAGGGAGCCCTGGACAGCATGGTCGCCATGCGCGAACGGGAAGGAGCCAATATCGGCCGGGATCTCCTCAGCCGGGCTGATGAGATGGCGTCCCTCGTCGAAACCATTGCCAGCCGCAAGGACCTCATCGTCCAGGCCTATGAAGAACGGCTGGAAAAGAAAATCCTGGCCCTCATGGACAAGGTCCAGGCCGCCGTTCCCGACGAGGACCGGCTGTTGCAGGAAGTGGCCATTTATTCGGATAAAGTCGATTTCACGGAAGAAGTCGTCCGTTTCCGCAGCCATCTGAACCAGCTGCACACGATGCTCCAGAGTTCCGGTGAAGTAGGGCGCAAGCTCGATTTCCTCATCCAGGAAATGAACCGCGAGACCAATACCATCGGCTCTAAAGCTGGCGACCTGGCCGTGACCGAAGCAGTCCTGCAGCTCAAGAATGAAATCGAAAAGATTCGCGAACAGGTGCAGAATATCGAATGATGAACTTCAATTTATTAAATATCGGCTTCGGCAATGTCGTCATGGGTGACAAAGTCGTAGCCATCATCAGTCCTGAATCGGCGCCCATCAAGCGCCTCGTCCAGGACGCCCGTGATGGGAATACCCTCATCGATGCGACCTTTGGCCGCAAGACCCGGTCGGTCCTGGTCATGGATAACGGCTGGATCATCTTATCGGCCTTGCAGCCGGAAACGATTTCCCATCGCATCGTCCCTGCCGGCAGTGATGCCGTCCTGGAAGAGGATACGGAAACAGGGGAAGAAGAAAAGGAGTAGTTGTGTCATGAATGATTCCGGATTGCTCATCGTTGTGTCCGGCCCGTCCGGAGCCGGCAAGGGGACGATCTGTTCCGCTCTGCGGGAACAGTTCCCGAATATCCAATATTCTATTTCCATGACGACCCGAAAACCCCGTCCTGGGGAAGTGGACGGCGTCAATTATTATTTTGCCGATAACGCGCGGTTCGAGCAGCTCCTGGCAGAAGATGCCTTCCTGGAACATGCCAAGGTCTACGACCATTACTACGGCACGCCGAAGAAGTACGTTTATCAGATGCTGGAAGAAGGCAAACACGTCATGCTGGAAATCGACATCCAAGGGGCCATGCAGGTCAAGAAACGGTATCCCCAAGGCGTCTTCATCTACATCGTACCGCCCAGCCGGGACGTCCTGGAAAAACGCCTCCGCGGCCGTCAGACCGATTCGGACGACGTCATCGCCGGCCGGCTGGCCAAGGCCCGGGCAGAACTGGACTGGATCGACCGCTATGATTACGTCATCGTCAACGACGAACTAGAGAAAGCCGTCGATGAAGCGGCGTCCATCTTGAAAGCCGAACAGTGTAAAGTGACGCGCAATGCCCATCGCATCGCCCATACGAAAGAATTGTACAAATAATAGGAGAGATGAACTATGTTAATTAAACCGACCCTCGAATCCTTGATGACTAAAGTAGACAGCAAGTACACGCTGGTTACGCTGGCTGCCAAACGGGCCCGTCAGCTCACCGATGGCGACGAACCCCTCGTCGACGTCGATACGACGAAAGTAGTTTCCATTGCCATGGAAGAAATCGACCAGGGCAAGATCACGTATGAAGCACCGCGTGACGGCATTAAATAACACGGAGGTGTTTTCCATGAGCTTGGAAAAGAAAAAGATTGTCTTAGGTATCACTGGCGGCATCGCTGCTTTTAAAGCCGCATCCATTGCCAGCCAGCTCCGCAAGCAAGGTGCTGAAGTCAAATGCATCATGACCGACCATGCGACGAAACTGATCACGCCGCTGACGATGCGGGAAATCTCGGGCAATCCCGTTGCCGTATCCATGTTCGACGATGTACCCGAATTTAACGTAGAACACATCGCCCTGGCCCGCTGGGCCGACGTCTTCGTCATCGCCCCGGCGACGGCTGATATCATCGGCAAGATCGCCAACGGCATTGCCGATGACATGCTGTCGACGACGGTCATGGCTACGACGGCACCGGTCCTCATCGCACCGGCAATGAATACGAATATGTATCTGAATCCTATTACCCAGGATAATATGGCCAAGCTGAAGAAATTCGGCTACCATTTCATCGAACCTGACAGCGGCCATCTGGCCTGTGGCATCGACGGCGTCGGCCGCCTGCCTGAACCGGATACCATTGTCGATTACATCGAACTCCTGGCCTGCCGCAACGACCTCCTGAAAGGCAAGAAGGTCCTCGTCACGGCTGGTGGTACGCGGGAACCCATCGATCCGGTCCGCTTCATCGGCAATCATTCCAGCGGCCGCATGGGTTTTGCCATCGCCAAGGCTGCCGTCATGGCCGGCGCAGAAGTCACATTGGTCGCCGGGACGACGGATAACCTCAAGACGCCGGTCGGCCTGGCCCGCCGCGTCGATGTCGGCAGTACGCGCGACATGAAAGCCGCCGTCGACTCCTATTACGATGACTGTGACCTGGTCATCAAATCGGCAGCGGTTGCCGATTACCGTTCGGCTCATCCGGCAGAAAACAAGATTAAGAAGAACGACGATACCTTGACCCTCGAAATGGCCAAGAATCCCGATATCCTCTATGGCCTGGGCCAGCGCAAGACCCATCAGACCCTGGTCGGTTTTGCCGCTGAAACGACGAACGTCATCGAATACGGTACGAAGAAGCTCAAGAAGAAGAACCTCGACATGCTCGTCGCCAACGACGTCAGTGCCGAAGGGGCCGGCTTCAAAGGGACGACGAACATCGCCACCTTGCTTTTCCCGGACGGCTCTATGGAAAAATTAGATAAAATGGATAAAGACGAACTCGCTGCCATCATCGTAGCCCGCGCTGCGGCTATCATGGCGAAAAAACAGGGTTGATGAGAGTTTATAGGTTGCAGAAAAAGGACTGTTGCACATGCGACAGTCCTTTTTAGTGGCTAGTGGCTAGTAGTTAGGGGTTAGCAGATGGTTTTAATGTTGTAGGGGCCGTCCAAAAGGGCGGCCCGCCACGAGCCACGAACCACTAACCACTAACCCGCCCTACGATGGCTTTGGCGAAGCCGTTGAGGTTGGTCGGGCCGATGGGGAGGATGGGACAGCCTTTTTCTTTGGCTTCCGTAATGGCCCAGCGGATGAGCGGCGTCTTGCCGTCTTCCATGTTGATGACTAAGAGAGCCGATTCTTTGAGCATCCGATCATCTCCCGGCTGGCCGCTGATGATGACGACGGCCCCGAAACGGCGCTGAATGCGGCGCTGCCAGTCTGGGTCGCCGCCGGCCAGGGCAAGCTGACGCCCCGTGAGGAAGCGGTCGAGCTGACGCGTATAGTCGCGCTGGGTCATGAAGGAAGGCAGGTCCAGGCCGCGGTCTTCCGGGTCCCGGGCCGACCGAGACGCTTCCTGAGGCGTCACTTTCCGGTGCGCCTGTCCGCTGGAAAGGTCCGGCCGTACCTGACGCTTGTTGAGTTCCTTGCGCAGGGCCAGGAGTTCGGCGATTTGGCCGGATGCCGTTTCCTTGATCTTTTCGATATACTGTTCCTGTTTGCGGATGCGGTCTTCATATTGCTTGCGCTCCTGTTCGCGGCCGGCCCGTTCGCTTTCTAATTCCTGGCGCAGCCGTTCCAGTTCGGCCAGGACCGTCGTACGGTTTTTGGCTTCCAGGCGCAGGCGCAGGAGCTCTTCCTTATCGGCGTCCATCTGGGCCTTTTCCTCCCGCAGCTGCTGAAGTTCTTCTTTTTCCTTGCCCATCATCATGGCCGGCGTTTCCTGGCCGCCTGTGACGGCTTCGTCAGACCAGGGCTGGTCGCAGATGGCCATGAGATAAATGCCCAGGGCGTGGGCCACAGCGTGCTTGGCCATCTGTACATCTTCAAAGACGTTGGTCAGCTCAAGAATCTGGCTGTCCGTCTGGAGCATGAGCAGGTCGATGATGCCCATATAGGAAAAGGACTCCATGGTCTGCGCCATGTCGTAGCGTTCGAGGTGAATCGTGCCGGCGTAGATTTCTTCCGGGTTTTGTTGGGACGTATAATACGTATTAATGAGCAGCCGGTCTGCCGTCCGTTCGTAGATCCGCAGGACCAGGGCGTCTTCCTTGTCCGTGCCGGTGTAGCGGCTGAAGGTCAGCCGTTCCTGGGACAGGAGGGTCGTCACCAGGTTTGGGGTCTTATACCACTTGCCGAATATTTCGACTCGCTTAGCCAGCCGCAGGTCGCCGGGTTTGCTGCAGGTGGCATAATCAAAATAAGGGTCGTTGAAGAATATATCTCTAGGCCGCAATTTGGTCATATCTATCATCCTTTCTATCTTCTGTAGACATTATACCCCTGCCTGTAGGGAAGCGTCTAGTAGACAATGCTTTTTGCAACAAAAAATGCTTGCAAAAAGGGCAGACTTGAATTATAATGGATAAGCAAACCAAATAAAGAACCATCAAGAGACGACGGAGGGACTGGCCCTGTGATGTCGCAGCAACCTTCAGCTATGAAAGGTGCTAATTCCAGCAGTGATATACTGGCAGATGGGGATTAGAAGCCCCTCTCATGAAGTCATGGATGAGGGGAATTTTTTTTAAGGAGGATCACTCATGGCTAAAAATCGTGAATTCTTTACATCCGAATCCGTCACCGAAGGCCATCCCGATAAAATGGCCGACCAGATTTCGGACAGCATTTTGGATGCCATTCTTGCAAAAGATAAAAACGCCCGCGTTGCCTGCGAAACCTTGGTAACGACCGGCATGGTACACGTCGTCGGCGAAATCTCTACGACGTGCTACGTCGATATTCCGCACATCGTCCGCGAAACGATCCGCGATATCGGTTATACCCGCGCTAAATACGGCTTTGACTGCGATACCTGCGGCGTCCTCGTCTCCTTGGACGAACAGTCTCCGGATATCGCCATGGGCGTCGATGACGCCTTGGAAAAGAAGGAAGGCAATACAGATAAGTTCGATACCATCGGCGCTGGCGACCAGGGCATGATGTTCGGCTATGCTTCCAACGAAACGGACGACTACATGCCGCTGCCCATTTCTTTGGCACACCGTTTGGCCCGCCGCCTGGCAAAGGTCCGCAAAGACGGTACCCTGCCGTATCTCCGTCCCGATGGCAAGACTCAGGTCACTGTCGAATATGAAGACGGCAAACCCGTCCGCATCGACACCATCGTCATTTCGGCACAGCACAGCCCGGAAGTCAGCCGCGAACAGATTGAAAGCGATCTCCTCGAATTCGTCATCAAACCGGAACTTCCGGAAGGCTTGTTCGACGACAAGACGAAACTCTTCATCAACCCGACAGGCCGCTTCGTCATCGGCGGTCCCCAGGGCGACTCGGGCCTCACGGGCCGCAAGATCATCGTCGATACCTATGGCGGCATGGCTCGTCATGGCGGCGGTGCTTTCTCCGGCAAGGACCCCACAAAAGTCGACCGTTCGGCTGCCTATGCAGCTCGTTACGTCGCCAAGAACGTCGTCGCTGCCGGCTTGGCTGACAAATGCGAAATCCAGCTGGCTTATGCCATCGGCGTAGCCCGCCCGGTTTCCATCCACGTCGAAACCTTCGGCACGGGCAAAGTCCCGAACGAAAAGATCGTCGAACTCATTGAAAAGAACTTCGACCTTCGTCCGGCTGGCATCATCGCCATGCTCGACTTGCAGCGCCCGATTTACAAACAGACCGCTGCCTATGGCCACTTCGGCCGCAACGACCTCGACCTGCCTTGGGAAAAGACAGACAAAGCCGATACGCTCCGCAAAGAAGCCGGCTTATAAGAGGCGGTTCGATAAACTGAACATCCAAAAAAAGGGGACTGTCGCATCACTGCGCGGTCCCTTTTTAAGTGTCATTGTTTGCGGGCCGCCTTGACAGGACGGCCCCTACGAACCACAAACCACGAACTACGGAGGTGTTTCTTTGTTTGCTGAAATCATCATCAATACGACGGCGAAGCGGCTGCAGCAGACCTTTTCCTATATCGTCCCCGAGGGGATGGCTGTCCGCGTCGGCAGCCGCGTCCTCGTGCCTTTCGGTCATCGCCGGGAAGAAGGCATCGTCGTCGCCCTGCAGGAACACCTGGCGGAGCCGGCTGATTTCACGCTGAAGCCCATTGAAGGCCTGCTCTCGACGCAGAACGGCTTCCAGGAAGAGATGATCCGCACGGCCCTTTGGATCCGCGATTACTACGTCTGCAACTTGTCCGATGCCCTGCGCCTGTTCATGATCGATAAGAAAGGACTGGTCCGCCGCGATGTCGTATCGGCCGGACCGGCCCAGCCGCAGACAGCGGACGAAGCGCGGCTACAAACCTATGTGGCCGGAAAAGGGCGCTGTGAAAAAGGCGCACTGAGCCGCCGGTTCGGCCAAGACCTCGTCGAGAAGGCTTTGGCCAGCCAGGTCCTGACCAGCCGGATTTGTTATAAGAACCAGATTGCCGACAAGATGGAAGACTGGCTTTCTTTTGCTGCCGACGATACGGAAGCTATTCTTCATGGCCGTCGCCGCCAGCAGGAACTGCTCCAGGCCTTGAAAGCCAAGGGCGAAGGCCCTGTCTCTTATTGGCAGGGACAAGGCTACAGCCGCGATCTCATGCGCCGCCTCTGTGCGACGGGATTGGCCCGCTGGAGCCAGCGGCCGGCCAGGACGACGAATATCTTGCCGAGCCTTGCCCGGGACGAAGCTTTTTCCTTGACAGCGGAACAGCAACAGGCATTACAGGTTATCGGAAGCGATGAGCATGGTAAAACCTACGTCCTCCACGGTATCACCGGCAGCGGCAAGACAGAAATCTACATGCAGTTAGCCAGCCAGGCCCTGAAAAAAGGGAAACAGGTCGTCGTCTTAGTGCCGGAGATCGCCTTGACCGGCCAGATTGTCCGCCGCTTCCTGCGCCGTTTCGGCGACGATGTCGTCGTCATGCACAGCCAGCTGTCCCAGGGGGAGAAGCGCAACAACTGGCTGCGCATGCAGAACGGGACGAGTCATATCTGCATCGGTGCCCGGTCGGCGGTCTTCGCGGCGGCTCAGTCCATCGGTTTGTTCATCGTCGACGAAGCCCACGACAGCTCGTACAAGCAGGACGAGGCGCCGCGCTATCATGCCGTCGCCGTCGCCCGCCAGCGGGCCGCGTATTACGGCTGCCCCGTCGTCCTGGGCAGCGCGACGCCGGCGCTGGCTGACTATTATCGAGCCTTGCAGGGAGAATACGTCCTGGTCGAACTAAAAGAACGAGTCGGCCATCGCCCTCTGCCGGCTGTCCAGGTCGTCGACATGCGGGATGAGCTGGCCCGGGGCAATTACCGCGTCGTCTCCGATGCCCTGCTCACTCTCTTGGAAGAGACTTTGGCAGCCCGTCAGCAGGCCATCATCCTCCTCAACCGCCGCGGTTTCTCGACCTTCGTCATGTGCCGCAAGTGCGGCTACGTCGTCAAGTGCGACACGTGTGATGTGGCCATGGTCTACCATCGCCAGGCAGCTCATCTGCGCTGCCATTACTGCGATGCCGAAAAGCCGATTCCTACCGTCTGTCCTTCCTGCGGCAGCAAGTATATCAAGTTCTTTGGCAGCGGTACGGAAAAAGTGGAAGCCCAGCTCCACGAACTCCTGCCGACGGCCCGCATCATCCGCCTCGACCAGGACACGACGAGCCGCAAGCACAGCGGTGACCGCATCATCGAAGCCTTCCGCCGCCACGAATACGATATTCTCCTGGGAACGCAGATGGTTGCCAAAGGTCATGATTTTCCCGGCGTCAGTGCCGTCGGCATCTTGTCGGCAGACAGCCTGCTCAACATCCCGGCTTACTGGGCTGGCGAGCGGACCTTCCAGCTCCTGACCCAGGCAGCCGGCCGGGCCGGCCGCGGCGATATCCCGGGCCGCGTCATCATGCAGACCTATGCACCGGACCACTACGTCATCCAGTGCGCAGCCCGTCAGGATTACCGGGCTTTTTATGACCAGGAAGTCCAGTTCCGGAAGGAATTGGGCTATCCGCCGTTCCAGGAAATGGCCAAGATACTAATCCAGGACGAATCAGAAGAACAGGTCTGGCGCAAAGCCAACGACGTCGCAGCGGCCTTGAACAGCTGGAATCAGGACCACGGTGATGAAGTCGCAGTCATTGGCCCCTACGAAGACGTCATCAAGAAGATACGCAATAAGTACCGCGTCGTCCTCTCCCTGACCGGGAAAGACCTGACAGCCATCAAAAAAGCCATGCAGCACCTTCCGGCCTGCTGGCAGACCGGCGTCATCATCGACATCGACCCCATGTAATCATGGCGACCTAGCATTACATAATGGTAGGGGCTCGCACGTGGCGAGCCCGTCAGGCATATGAACTCATTCCTCCATCGGGCAGAAACGGGCGTCCCGCCGTTTCCTAAAAAGATATGATAGCAAAAATGTCAGATTTGTTATATAATAAAACAGAATAAGCATTTTTACTATTACAATGAGGTGAAAGTTATATGGCAGTACTCAATATTATTAAAGCCGGTGACCCCGTCTTGAAAGCGACGGCGAAACCCGTTACAAAAGTGAATAAACATATAAAGAAATTGCTCGACGACATGGCAGAAACGATGTATGCTGCTGAAGGCGTCGGCTTAGCCGCACCGCAGGTCAATGAATCGCTGCAGCTCATCGTCCTCGACGACGGCCATGGTCTCATCGAGCTCATCAATCCGGAAATCCTGGAAAAGTCGGACGAAACCAACGTCGACACCGAAGGCTGCCTGAGCATCCCCGGATATTACGGCAAGGTAGAACGGGCTTCGAAAATCAAGGTCCGTTCCCTGACGCGCCATGGCAAGACGGTCATTTATGAACCGGAAGGCTTCCTGGCCCGCATTTTCCAGCATGAAATCGACCATCTCTATGGTCATCTGTTCATCGAAAAAGCAGCGGATTTACGGAAAGTAGGGGACTAATGGATAAGTTACGCATTGTATTCATGGGGACGCCGGATTTTTCCGTCCCGTCCCTGGAAAGCCTGGCCCAGGCCGGTTATGATATCGCCGCCGTCTACAGCCAGCCCGACAAGCAGCGGGGACGGGGCAAAAAGGTGACTTTCTCGCCGGTGAAAGAAAAGGCCCTGGAACTGGGAATCCCCGTTTTCCAGCCCGATTCCATGCGCCGTGACGACGTCATCGAACAGCTGCGCAGCCTGGCACCGGATGTCATCATCGTCATCGCCTACGGCAAGATTTTGCCGAAAGCCGTCCTCGACATCCCCAAATACGGCTGCCTCAACGTCCACGGCTCGCTGCTGCCGAAATACCGCGGCGCGGCTCCTATCCAGTACGCTGTCAAAGACGGCGAAGCTGAAAGCGGCGTGACCATCATGCTCCTCGATGAAGGCATGGATACGGGGAAGATGCTGAAAAAAGCGGCCATTCCCCTGGATGCCAAGGAAACGACGGGCACTTTGTTCGATAAATTGTCCCTCCTCGGGGCCCAGACCCTGCTCGACGTCCTGACGGACCTGGAGGGCTATGAAAGCCGGGCTGTCGCCCAGGATGAGAGCCAGGCGACGTATACGGCAAAAATTACCAAGGAAGAAGCCCAGATCGACTGGACCCAGGATGCTGTCGTACTGGAACGGCTCATCCGGACGCTGGATCCTCATCCCGGCGCATATACGATCTGTCACGATGGCAAGCGCCTGAAAATCTGGTCGGCTGATGTCGTCGAAGGTACCGGGGCCGAACCGGGAACCATCTTGGATGTGACCAAGAAGCAGTTCACCATCCAGACCGGAAGCGGCGCCCTGCGCATCCGCGAAGTCCAGCCGGAAAGCCGGAAGCGGATGGCTGCTGCCCAATATCTCCAGGGTGTGACCTTGACGGCTGGGGAACGGCTATAAACAAGACTCCATGCAGAGAAGCGGGACAACTGCCGCAAAGAAGACGGTTGCCCTGCTTTTGTGCTGTTCACCCGTGCTTTTTGAAATAGGGAGGAATCTATGAACGTACGTGAAATTGCCTTTCAGAGCCTGCTGACTATCTGCCGGGACGAAGGGTATAGCAATATCGTCGTCTCTAAGGCGATACAGAAGCATCAATTTGCCGACAGGGACCGGCGTTTTTATACAGAACTCGTTTACGGGACCTTGCGCTGCCTCAATTACCTGGACTGGATCATTTCCCAGATCAGTACGCGCAAGCTGAAAAAGCTCGATCCCGTCTGCCTGGCCATTATCCGCCTGGGCTTGTATCAGATTTTCGGCATGACCAAAGTCCCCGAATCGGCAGCCTGCAACGAAGCTGTCAAGATGGCGACGAAATTCGGCAATAAAGGCATGGCCAAGTTCGTCAATGCCATGCTGCGCAACAGTATCCGCCGGCGGGACCAATTCATCATTCCCGATAAGGACAAAAACCTGACAGCCTATCTGGCCCTGACGTATCATCAGCAGGACTGGCTCGTCCGCCGCTGGCTGGAAGAATATGGCCCAGACGATACAGAACGGCTCTGCCAGTATTTCGATACCATCCCGGCACTGTGCCTGCGCGTCAATACGGCCGTCACCAGTCGCGAAGACCTGTTGGCTGAGCTGGAAAAGCAGGGCCAGCCGGCCCGTCCGGCTGCCATTTCGCCGGATGGCATCTATCTCGATGGCAATCCGGGGATCCACGAGCTGACCTGCCTCCGCGATGGCCGGGCTATCATCCAGGATGAACCGTCCCAGCTGGTCGCCCATATCGTCGATCCCCAGCCGCACGAAGTCGTCTTCGACGTCTGCGCTGCTCCCGGCGGCAAGACGACCCATCTGGCTACCCTGGGCGGCCCGTCGTGCGTCGTCTACGGCGGCGATATCCACGAACATAAGCTGCGGCTCATCGAATACAATGCCCAGAAGCTGGGTCTCAAGAATGTGCGGACCCTGCTCCAGAACGGCTGCACCATCGGCCAGAAATATGCCGGCAAAGCCGACCGGGTCCTGGTCGATGCGCCTTGTTCGGGTCTCGGCGTCCTGCGCCACAAAATCGACTTGCGCTGGCGCAAAAATCCCAGCGATCTGCGGACCCTGCCGGCCCTGCAGCGGCGCATCCTGGACAGCGCCTCGCAATGCGTCCGCCCGGGCGGCGTCCTGGTCTACAGCACTTGTACCATGAATGATGATGAAAACAGCCGCATTGTGGCTGACTTTTTGAAGAACCATCCGGAATTTCACGTCGAAAATGCGACGCAGTGGCTGACCGTCCCTGGTCATGAAGGCCCGTTTATCCAGCTCCTGCCGCAGCGCGACAATCTGGACGGCTTCTTCATTGCCCGCATGAAAAAGGAGGGTGGACATGAATAACCTCTTCGATATGACGAAAAAGGAACTGCAAACGTTCCTCGTCGCCCAGGGAATGAAGAAATTCCGGGCCGACCAGATTTTCCATTATGTCTATAAAGAAAATATCTTTTCCTGGGATGAAATGGTCCTGCTGCCCAAGAAAGACCGGCAGCTTCTCAAAGACGTCCTGCCCATTCACTTTCCGGAAATCGTGTCCCGCCTGGATGCGCCCGATGGCCAGACAGTCAAGCTGCTCTTGCAGCTCGCGGACGGCGAAACCGTCGAAACGGTGCTCATGATGCACGATTACGGCAATTCCATCTGCGTGTCGTCCCAGGTCGGCTGTGCCGTCAACTGCACCTTCTGCGCGTCGGCCAAGAACGGCTTTGTCCGCAACCTGTCGGCCGGTGAAATGGTCGCCCAGCTCCTGGCTTTCCGTAAATACGTCACGCCGGAACTGCACTCCATCGTCATCATGGGGACGGGGGAACCGCTCCTCAATTATGACAACGTCATCCGTTTCATGAAGCTCATCCACGACAAGGATACGCTCTATCTGGGCTATCGCAACATGACCCTGTCCACGTCGGGCATCGTCCCCAAGATGTATGACCTGGCCAAAGAGGGCATGCCCATCACCCTGGCCGTGTCCCTCCACGCGCCGAACGACGCCTTGCGGCGGCGGATCATGCCCATTGCCGAAAAATATCCCCTGGAAGCCGTCCTCCAAGCGGCACGTCACTATTTCGACGTCACAGGCCGAAAAGTCACCTTTGAATATATCCTCATCAAGGGCCTGACCTGCACTAATGCCTGCGCTAAGGAACTGGCCCGCCTCCTGGGCGGCCAGAACATCCTGGTCAACGCCATCCCCATCAATGATAATTATGACGTCGGTCTCTACCGGCCTGACGAAAAGACGATGAATGAATTTGTCACCTATCTGCAGCGCCATGGCGTCCCTGTCACCTTGCGGCGGGAAATGGGCAGCAAAATCCAGGCTGCCTGTGGCCAATTGCGGATAAAACGCGAAAAAATTTGACAGGTGACGGCGAATATGATATGAATTAAAGTGTACCTATAACGAAACACCGTGAGAGGACGTGAGAATTTGGGCACATACGGTGAATCCAAAATCGGCTTGGTTCGGAAAGTGAATGAAGATTCCTTTTATATCAGCCACGAGAAAAACGTACTGGCCGTAGCTGACGGTATGGGCGGCTATGTAGGCGGTGAAATCGCCAGCAAGACGGCTGTAGAAGCCATCGCCTATTACTTCAAGAATTTCAGTTATGCGGCACCGGTACAACTGGAGAAGGCCATTCAATATGCGAATTCCAGTATCCTCAGCAAGACCTTGATCGACCCCTCGCTCAAAGGGATGGGGACGACTGTTTCTTTAGTGACGCTGGCCCGGCACATGGCTTTTTGGGGCCACGTCGGCGACAGCCGTATCTACTTATACCGCGATGGGGAGTTCACGCAGATTTCTGCCGACCATACCATCGTCCAGGTCCTGCTCGATAAGGGCAAGATCACGGAAGAAGAGGCCATTGACCATCCCCAGCGCCATGTGCTGACCAGAGCCGTCGGCGTCGATGAAAACCTGGTCGTCGACAGCGGAGCCTTTGAAGTACAGCCAAAGGACCGTATCCTGATTTGTTCTGACGGCCTGACGTCGTTCATCCGGAAACAGGAACTCCGCGATGCCATCGGCGATTATCGCCGGACGGAACGGGAAATCATCAATGATCTCTTTGCCCGCGTTTATGAGAACGGGGCCAACGATAATGTTACCGCAATTTTAACGACCATATAATCGCGAACGACTATGAAAGTGGTGGAATAGCTAAAAATGATTGGTCATATCTTAGATAACAGATACAAGATATTGGAAAAAGTAGGCACAGGCGGCATGGCCAGCGTGTACAAAGCACAGGATATCCTCCTGGACCGGATCGTCGCCGTAAAGATACTTCATTCAAAATACGGCAATGACCACGATTTTGTCGTCCGCTTCCGGCAGGAAGCCCAGGCGGCTGCCAAATTGTCACACCCCAATATTGTCAATATATACGACGTCGGCTACGATGAAAATGTCCATTACATCGTCATGGAATTCGTGCGCGGCGAAACGTTGAAAGAGTATATCGAAAAGCACGGCCATCTGCCGATCAACACGTCGATACAGATTGCCTTCGATATTGGCGAAGCTTTGGAAAATGCCCATGCCAACGGCATCGTCCACTGCGATATCAAGCCCCATAATATTCTGGTCACCGAAACAGGGCGCATCAAAGTCGCCGACTTCGGTATCGCCCGGGCCGTCAATTCCGTCGAAAACAGCGACCGCACGGTCCTGGGTTCTGTCCATTATTTTTCACCGGAACAGGCCAGCGGCGGCCATATCGATGAACGGACGGATATCTACTCCCTGGGTGTCGTCATGTATGAAATGATGACCGGTGTCGTTCCCTTCCAGGGCGATACGGCCATCAGCATCGCCCTGAAGCACGTCCAGGACGACATCCCCTTGCCGACCAAGTACAACCGCCGCATCCCGCGGCTCGTCGAACAGGTCATCCTCAAGGCCATGGCCAAGAACCCGGACGACCGTTTCCAGTCCATCGGCGAGATGATGTCGGAACTGCGCCTGTCCCAGGGTTTCATCAACACCAACGGCGCCCGGCCGATCATCAGCAAGGGCCCGTATAACTTCGGTACGCAGAAACTGCAGCCTATCAAGGAAAAGGACCTGCCCGAAGACGAACCTCCGGAAAAGAAGAAGAACCCTTTTACGCGGTTCATGGATTCTATCAGCAATCATTCTCAGAAAACCATCATCATCGGTATGCTCGGCGTCTTCCTCGTTGCCTTTGTATGGGCCTTCTTTTCCTTCGGGAATTTTTGGAGTACTGAAGACATTACCGTACCGGATGTGACGGGTAAGCAGGTAGAAATCGCCAAGAAGATCCTCAAGGATAAGAAGCTCGACGTCTCCGTCAAGGAAGTGGAAAGCGACGAAGTGCCAGTAGGCGAAGTCGTTTCCCAGACTCCGTCCGGAGGGGCTGTCGTCAAGGCCAACCGGACCATCTACCTGACCGTCAGCAAGGGCAATAAGGGCGAAGAAGTCCTCATACCGGACCTGCGGAGCCTGACCCTCGACGAGGCCGAAAAGAAACTGAAGGAAATCGGTCTGTCTGTCGGCAAGGTGCGCTACAAAGAGAGCGCCCAGTATGCGGATGGGACCATCATAGACCAAGATCCGGAATCGCCGAAGAAAGTCGAAAAGGGGACGAAAGTCGACCTCGTCGTCTGCCGTAAGAGCGAAGCGGAAAAAGAAGCCGAAGCGGCTAAGAACGAAGCGCCCAATACGAGCGGCATGAGCCTCGATGCGGCTGTGAAAGCCCTGGAAAGCGCGGGCTACTCCGTCGGCAGCGTATCCAACCTCGATTCGTCGAAGGATAACTCTCAGGCTGTCGTTACGGGCCAAACGTCGGAAGACGGCAAGGTCGTCAACTTGTCCGTTGAATATCCGTCGTCCCAGAGCAGCCAGAGTTCGCCGTCGAGCAGTTCCGGCGGCTCCGATGGCAGTGCCAATAACCAGGAACCGGCCGGGACGCCCCATTATGGGACCGTCAATATCAGCGTACCATCCGGCGCTTCCAGCCAGCATGTCCAGATCGTCGTATCCGACGACAACGGCTCGCGCGTCGTCTATGACCGCAGCCAGGCCGGTGGCGATAACATCTCCAAGAGCGTCAGCGGCACGGGCAAGACGAGAGTCAAAGTCTATATCAACAATTCATTAGTACAGGATCAGTACATCTAAGGGGAGGAACATGACAAAAGGACGCGTCATCAAGAACTATAACGGGTATTATTATGTCGATGTCGGCCGGGAGAACCTCGTCGAATGTCGCCGCCGCGGCAAATTGCTGAAAGCCAAGATCCTCGTCGGCGACGAGCTGGAAATCACCGAGCTGGGCCAGGATAAGGGCGTCATCGAAGCCCTGCTGCCCCGGCGCAACCAGATCCGCCGGCCGGCGGTGGCCAATATAGACCAGCTGCTGGTCATCATGGCGGCCCAGTCGCCGGACCCGAACCGTTTCCTCGTCGACAAGATGCTCATGACCTGTGAATACGGCGGCATCCATCCGACGCTGTGCTTCAATAAGTGCGACCTGGACCGGGACACAGCCGAAGCCTATAAAGCCTTTTATGAACGCTGCGGCTATGACGTCTATCTCGTGTCGGCCAAGACCGGCGAAGGCCTGGATACGCTGCGGGCTCTCCTGCCGCACCGCATGACGGCCTTTGCCGGCCCGTCGGGCGTCGGCAAGTCCAGCCTGCTGTCGCAGCTCCTGGGGCGGAAGGACTTGTCCGTCGGCGCCGTCAGCGAAAAGATCAAGCGCGGCCGCCATACGACGCGCCATTCGGAAATCATGCGCCTCGACAGCGACACGTACGTCGTCGATACGCCGGGCTTCAGTGCCCTCGATTTCGAGCACCTCGACCCCCGGGAAGTCCTGCGCTTGTTCCCGGATATGCTGCCATACAGCGGCGGCTGCAAGTTCTCATCGTGCCTGCACCTGTCCGAACCGGAATGTACGGTCAAACAAGCCGTAGCCGACGGCCATATCCAGGCCGAACGCTACGATACATACTGTAAGATACTCACTTCCATTGCAGAAAGGAAACGATAGTCATGGTAACCATTTGCCCCTCTATATTGTCGGCTGATTTTTCCCGCCTGGCCGAAGAAATCCAGGACGTTGAACGGAAGGGGGCCGACTGCATCCATCTCGACTTGATGGACGGCCATTTCGTACCGAACCTGACCTTCGGCGTACCGGTCATCAAAGCCCTGCGCAGCTGCACGAAACTGCCTTTCGATGCCCATCTCATGGTCGAACATCCGGAAACCTATATCGACGGCCTGGCGGCTGCCGGCGTCCAGTACGTCACGGTCCATCAGGAAGCCTGTGTCCACCTCGACCGGGTCCTGCAGCAGATCCGCGAAGCAGGCATGAAAGGCGGCGTCGCCCTCAATCCGGCGACCCCCGTATCTTCCTTGTCCTGCGTGGCCGGGCAGTTGGATATGATCCTCATCATGAGCGTCAATCCCGGCTTCGGCGGCCAGAAATTCATCCCCTATGCCGTCGATAAGATCAGCCAGGCAAAAGCCCTCCTGGAACAGGCCGGCAATACGGCGGCCGTCATCGAAGTCGACGGCGGCGTCAATGCCAAGACTGTCCAGGCCGTCAAAGACGCCGGTGCGACCTTCCTCGTCGCCGGCAGTGCCGTCTTCGGAGCTGAAGACCGGGCCGCAGCCATTGCGTCCTTACGATAAGGACTTGTATTTCTTCCTTGCATGTGCTAAAATCATACATGTAGTTCAAGTGAATAAGGATAGTCTTTGAGGCAAGGTGAGAAAGCGGCGCTTTCAATTCCTGACCGGCGGTGACAGTCCGCTAACCCGCAAGGGTTGAACCGATGCAATTTCGGTACCGACAGTACAGTCTGGATGGGAAAAGACGACAGATTGTGTTTTTGTTGCGCTCAAAAGGCTATGGGAATCTTACGTCCATAGCCTTTTTTTGTTTCACTTGCCAATCTGAAAAGAAGGGAAGGAATACATTGGAACCGGCAGAGTATATGAAAAAAGCCCTGGACTTGGCAAAGACCGCCCTGGGCTATACGACACCTAACCCGGCTGTCGGCTGTGTCATCGTCAAAGACGGTGAAATCGTCGGCACGGGCTATCACCATAAGGCCGGCACGCCCCATGCGGAAGTATGGGCTTTGCGTGAAGCCGGCGAACGGGCCAAAGGAGCGACGGTCTATGTGACTCTCGAACCGTGCGCCCATTACGGACGGACGCCGCCCTGCGCCCGGACCCTCGTTGAAAAGGGCGTCGGCAAAGTCGTCATGGCCATGCTCGACCCGAACCCTTTAGTCGCCGGCAAGGGGGCCGCGATCCTGCGGCAGGCGGGCATCCCCGTCGAAGTCGGCCTCCTGTCGAAGGAAGCAGCCCAGCTCAACGAAGTCTTCATCAAGAACATGATGGTCCAGAAACCGTTCATCGCCATCAAATTGGCCCAAAGCCTCGATGGCCGCACGGCTTCGCGGACGGGGAAATCCCAGTGGATCACCAATGACTGGGCCCGTAGTTACGGGCACTACCTGCGCTCTATCTACGACGGCATCCTGGTCGGTATCAATACGGTCCTGACCGATAATCCGCTCCTGACCAGCCGCATCGACCGGCCCGGCCAGGACGCACCGCATCAGCCTGTACGCGTCGTACTGGATACCAAAGGACGGACACCTTTGAATTCACTCGTCGTCACCGATAAGACGACGCAGACCCTTATCGTCACGACGTCTTTGTGCCCCGTAGAGAAGATGAAGGCTTTGAAAAACGCCGGCGTCCGCGTCATCCTGGCTCCGCTCCAGGACGGCAAGACCATCTACTTGCCTGACGCCTTGCAACTCCTGCATGATGAAGGACTGACCAGCATCCTCGTCGAAGGCGGCAGCACCGTTCAGGGCAGCTTCTTCGATGCCCGCCTGGTCGATAAGATTTACGCCTTCGTAGGCGACAAGGTCATCGGCGGGACCGGCGCATTGCCGTCTGTCGGCGGCTGCGGCGTCGACGAACTCGACGAATGTATGCCGCTGTCCTACGATTCGGTAGAGCTCCATGAAAATAACATATTGATTACGGCATATAATGCCAACAGGGAGGGTGCCTATGTTCACTGGCATCATTGAGGAATTGGGGACGATTACCCATATGGACCGCCGCCCCGATTCCATCCGCCTGACCATTCAGGCGCACAAAGTATTAGAAGGCACGCAGCTTGGCGACAGCATTGCCGTCAACGGCGTCTGCCTGACCGTTACGGATATGACGGATTCGACCTTTTCGGCCGATGTCATGCATGAAACCATGCGCCGTTCGTCGTTCAGCACCATCAAGAGCGGCTCTAAAGTCAACCTCGAACGGGCCATGCAGGTCGGCGGCCGCCTGGGTGGTCACATCGTCAGCGGCCACATCGACGGCGTCGGCCATGTCGCCCGCATCGCGACGGACGGCATTGCCCGGGTCATCACCATTTCCATCCCGAAGGATATGGAACCGTTCATCGTCGAAAAAGGGTCCATCACCATCGACGGCATCAGCTTGACCGTCGTATCCGTCGGCAACAGCCAATTTTCCGTTTCCATCATCCCCCATACCATGGCCAATACGACCCTCATGGATAAGCATCCAGGGGCTATCGTCAATTTGGAAACCGATGTCATCGGGAAATACGTCCATAGCTTTACCGTCGGTCATCCGTCGCAGGCTTCTTCGGGCCTGACGATGGAAAAACTGCTGGAAAATGGATTTTAACATAATTATTTCAGAATAGGAGTGTTTTACAATGGTACAAGTCAAAGAAGGTAAATTAATCGGTTCTGGTGCGAAATTCGGCATCGTCGTCGCACGTTTCAACGAATTCATCTGCAGCAAGCTCCTCGGCGGCGCTTATGACGCTCTCCATCGCCATGGCGTCGATGACGCAGATATTACGACAGCCTGGGTCCCGGGTGCTTTTGAAATCCCCCTGATCGCCCAGAAAATGGCCGAATCGGGCAAATACGACGCCGTCATCTGCCTCGGTGCCGTCATCCGCGGCGCTACCAGCCACTATGACCTGGTCTGCGGCGAATCGGCTAAAGGCATCGCCCAGGCATCCCTCAAAACGGGCATCCCCATCATGTTCGGCGTCATCACGACCGAAAACATCGAACAGGCTATCGAACGGGCTGGCACAAAAGCCGGCAACAAAGGCTTCGACGTCGCCACCAGCGCCATCGAAATGGTCAACCTTATCAAAGAATTATAAGAGACTGACGTTCATCGTTTGTCGAAAAGCACGCCGTTTGCAGTCCGCAGTCCGCGGTTCGCTCGGACTCAGATGCGACGTACCGTCACGACAGACTCAGGATTGTATTACGACCATTTGCTGTCCGTCATAAATTCCGTGATAGATGCCATCAGTCACGGCGGGCTCGCTGCACGCGAGCCCCTACGCACGAGCCTGCGGCTGTGAATTATTAAATATCGCCTGTATGCGATTTCGTAGGGGCGTCCGTGCGGGACGCCCGCGCGAATCCTGGGGATATCCCGAATTGTATTTGTGCGGAATTTCAACGAACGCCAAACGAACCACGAAAAGGGGCTCGCCGCAGTGTGCGGCAGTCCCTTTTTTTGTGCGGTCACTAAGCTGGGTAGGGGCGCCCACGTGAATTATGTCATTAGCCTAGAACGTATTTGTGTCGCCTTGCGAAGCACGAGCTGCTATGTTATATTGAAAATAAACATGTATGCTCGAACCATTATTCATTAGGAGGTGCGCGATGGGACTTTACTTAAATCCATGAGCAGAAGCGTTTCTGGAAGCCGTGAATTCTGAAATTTACGTCGATAAGACTGGACCACTTCAAACATCAAACACGCAACATCAAACAATGAAACAAAAGAGATTGTGCATAATGGCAGAAGCCTGTGTGTGACAATCTCCTTCCTGTACTTTGTTGGCTGGATGTGGTAAAATGTTACAAGATTATGTAGGCTAACAGACGTGAAATTTTATAAAGGAAAGGGACGCTGCTCGTGAGTTCACTCGCCATTTTGATTTTGACAAAAAACGAAGAAGACAACGTCGTCGATGTTGTCGAGAATGCCAAGAAATGTACCGATGAAGTACTGATCATCGACTCTGGGAGTACCGATAAGACTGTAGAACTGGCCAAGGCCCATGGAGCCAAGGTCTGCTTCCGCGCCTGGACCGATGATTTTGCGGCCCAGCGCAATTTCGCCTTAGAACAGACAACAGCCGACTGGGTGCTCTACCTTGATGCTGATGAACGCCTGAACGATGAATTGATTGGCGATATCCAGCGCATCATCGCCGACGGAAAAATGGATACACAATATGCAATTACGCGTAAATCCGTCGCGTTTGGCGTTACGTTTAACCACGGCGTCCTCGACCCGGATCACGTGCGGCGCATGTTCCCGCGGACGACCGTAAAGTGGGTCAATAAAGTCCATGAACACCCGGAATGTGACTTGCCGGATAAACGCTTGAAAGGTTACATCGAACATCATACCTATCGTGATTGGCATGAATGGGAAGAAAAACTCTGCCTGTATACGTCCATCTGGGCCGAAGACGCCTATAAGCGCGGCAAACGCACTTCCATGCCGGGTATCCTCATGCACAGTATCGGCGGCTTCTTCAAGATGTTCGTCCTTCGCAAAGGCTTCCTGGACGGCGGCATCGGTTCCTATCTATGCTGCACCCACTTTTTCTACACCATGTTGAAATATTTGAAATTGCATGAGTTGCAACGGAAGGGAGAGTAGTAAATAATGCGTGTGGCTATTTTGGAATCGATTGTCATGCCGGCGGGGCATGAAGTTGAATTTGACCGGATACTAGTCGAAGAACTGAAAAAACAAGGTCATGAACCGGTTTTCTTTGTGCCGGAACACTTCCCTTTCAAACTCGATTATCACTGCGATGTCGACTATTTGGACGGGGGAGAAGCCATTTCTTATGCAGGCGTGAGCCGTTTGAAGCGGCTTTGGCTCTCGATGCAGCGGGAACGCCGCCGGATTGCCTGGTTGAACAGCGCCTGCAAAAAAGGCGCTGCTGGCAAATGCGATGCAGTCATTGTACCGACGAATAGCTGGCGTGTCATGCGCTCCATACGGCACAGTATTTTGAAAGACAGCAAAGTTCCTTTCTTGTTCATGTTTCATGGTATCATGCCCAAAGATCGTCAGCGTTTCTGCGACGGTGTGAAAAGTTTGAAGGACTATCCAATGGTCCATTTAGGCGCGTTGGGATTGCAGACCGAATTCCCTGAGTTAGCGGACTGCCCGAATTTTCACACCATTATGGCTCCCGTCTACATTCCTTTTGATTTGCCTGTAACGCCGGAATTTCATGTTCATGATCCGTTACGGCTCGGCTTTTTTGGCCAATACCGGCGGGAAAAGAATTTGGATTTTTTCCTGCAGGCTTTCGTTAAGGCAAAATTCACAGTTCCCGTTACGCTGACCGTACAGGGGGCGACAGCAACCCAGGTCGACAGTGATGATTTTGAACGGCTGAAAAAAGAATATGCAGGCTATGAGAATATCCACTTCCTGCATAAAAATCTCTTAGGCATAGAATGGCAGAAAGAAATCATGGATATCGACGTCATGCTCCTGCCTTATGGTGCCGAACGCTACCGTTATCAGCCAAGCGCCATGCTCTTTACGGCCATTGGCTACTATAAACCCGTGATGCAATCGCCTGAAATGAATCCGGAAATCTTACAAGAATTTGATATTGGTGAAGCTGTCAAATTAGATTCTGTAGATGTGTTTTCCAAGCAACTAGAAAAGTTTGTCAATGAATTTCCAGAAAAGCAAGAACGCTATCGTCAAGGCTTGATTAAGGCGAATGAAAAATATGGGCAAGATAAGCTCATTAAGTATATTGTTGATATTTTAACAATTGATAGGTGAATAAGTCATGAGACATAAGCATATTTTAATCTTAATAGGAGAAAAAAACTGGTTGTCTCAGTCTATGGCAAATACTCAACTAGTTGATGTGTGCCCTGTATATCGTAAAGTGCAGGGCCTATCTAAAATGATTTATAAGTTACAGTATCATTTAGGGGAAAATAATAAAAGTCGTTGGTATAATTCGGAATGGACAGAGCATGTGGTTAACTATGACACTATTATTTTATTTGATGCTTTTGAGGATAGCAGTGTAGTTAAATATATTAACGATAAAGCCCCTAAAGCACGATTAATTATTTACTATTATAATCTGATTAAACGGATTGAATTATTGCACCAAATTCAACAGTTAAATTGTGAAATTTGGTCGTTTGATAAAAACGATGCCCGTAAATATGGGCTGAAATACAATCCACAATTTTATTTTAAGCAACTTAATTTTAGTAATGACACGTTGCGCAACTTTGACTATGCGTCAGATGTATTTTTTGTTGGCAAGGATAAAGGAAGACTTCAGAGCTTGATGAATATCGATAAAAAGCTTAGGCAAGAAGGCATAGATACAAGATTTATCGTTGTTGGTGATCGCAAACAGAAATATACAAAAAAGCAAAAAGACTATTTAAGTGAACACATTAGTTATGCTGAGTGCATTGAATATGTGAAGCATACAAAATGTGTTTTTGATATGGTGCAGACAAGGCAAAAAGGAATGACTTGGCGCATCGTAGAAGCTATGTTTTTCAACAAGAAACTTATTACCAATAATGATGAAGTTCTTAGCATGGATTTCTATGATTCTTCAAATATTTATCTGATTGGAAAAGATCACCGTCCTATGAGTCAGTTTATCTTAGATGGTCAAAGTCACTGGCAGAAAAGATTTGTTTGTGAGTATAGCTTTGAAAATTGGCTTAATAATTTTATGAGCGAAAGGAACCATTGAATGAAACCTAGTATTGCTTGTGTAGTCGTTACATTTAATCGTTTAGAACTGCTAAAAAGGTCGTTATCTTGTTATGAACAACAAAGTAAGGCACCGGATTACCTTATTGTTGTAGATAATAACAGTAGTGATGGCACTTTGGATTATCTTGATGAATGGAAAAAGCAAAGGCATCCATTTCAATGCAGTATTATTCATTTATCTGAAAATATAGGTGGAAGTGGCGGCTTTTATACGGGTTGTCAAAAAGCTTTAGAATTAAATGCTGATTATGTATGGTTGGCGGATGATGATGCTTGCCCAGCACTTAATGTCATAGAACGTTTTCAGGCCCATGTACAAAATGATACAAGAGCGAGAAATGCGGCGGCTATTTGTACTGTAGTTTTAGAGCAAGGTCGTATACAGGCTGATCATCGTCGTCGTTACGAATTAACTTGGGATAATATGAAAGCCATGTCAGTACCTATAAATGAGTATAAAAAATCTGTTTTTTCGTTACAGCTATTTAGCTATGTAGGGGTAATTATTAAAGCAGAGGTTCTGCGAAAAGTAGGGCTATGCGAAAAAGAATTTTTTATTTATAATGATGATGCTGAACATTCATTGCGGGTAGCAACTTGTGGTGAAATCCTTTGTTATACAGACATGGAAGTTCTGCATAAAAAACCAGTTATACAAAAAATAAAAGATGAAAAAGAAACAATTGATTGGCATTACTATTATTCTGCTCGTAATTCATATTTAATGCTTAAACGGCATTTTAAAAGACAATATTTTTTTCACTGGCATCTTGATTATATAAAAGCTAAAATACATTTATTTTTTCATATAAAGACTGATAAATATCGGGTTCGTTTAGCGGCTTTGTTAGATGCAAAATATGAAAAGCTAGGAATGCATGAAACCTATAAACCAGGATGGCATGCTTGAAAATGAGCTGCTGCATTTGTGCAGTGGCTTATTTTCTTTTTTTATCATATTTATGCTATAATAAGAAAGTAGGTAAACTTCTATAAAAACTCGTTGGTGCAGGTGGAACAATGGATAAATTAGAGAAAATAACATATGGAATTCAAAATTTCGGGGTTTTCCTTGTTTCAATAGGGATATTCCCTTTTATGCCGGACAAGGTGACAGATGTTGCTTTTTTCATTGGCATAGCATCTTTATTAGTAAGATGTATTAAGCTGAAAAAGAGACCCGACTTTTTTCAATTTAAGGGATGGTGGCCAGTAATTGGCATGCTTGTTTATGTAATAATACTTGTTGCAGTGTCTCAATTTTCTCCAACCGTACGTCAGAGCAGTCATGTTGCTTATAATTATTTTAAATATATGAAGGCTTCGTTTGAAATACTGTTGCTCATGAATGGTCAATATTTTTTTCCAAGAGCTGTTTTCTATGGGTTAGCTATCGGGACTGCAGGGATATGTCTTGGAACGGATAATATGATATTTCAGTATTTTCATCATCAACAGTATTACCAATATGATCTGCATCGCAACATGATTGCAGATGTTTTTATCCTCATGATTCCTTGTACGATTCTCTATTTAACATATTTCGCAAAATACTTAGTAGAAAGGATAATATGGAGCCTGTTTTTAGTATTAGAAAGTCTGACTTTGTATTGTACTGAGTCACGAGGAGCTGTCTTGTCTTTAGTGCTTTTAGGATTACTTTTTATCTTTATTTATTGTGTGCATCAGCATATCAGTAAGAAAAAAATTTTTATTAGTGCAATGGGAATTTTATTGATAATAGTCGGTGCTTTTACGGTTATACCTCAGAGTAATCATTTGGCTGATATAAAAGGGGTGATTCGTTTCGAGTCGACAACGATTGATTCATACAGTGAAAAAAATAGAATTTATCTTTACCAGGGAACTTTGAATATGATAAAAGAACATCCAATTGTTGGAGTTGGGTTAGATAATTTTAACAAAGAATATGTTGCTCACTATATGGTCAAAGGTGCGGTTGAAAGGAATTTGCCACATGCTCATAATTTTATTCTAGCGATTTTTTCAACAACGGGCATCGTTGGTTTTGTAGGGTTTTTATTTATGGAGTGGCAGTTCGGCTATTTCTTTTTTAAACGGCGGTTTAATTTAAATGCTTTTATTGGAATCTTTTGTCTTATAGTCTTATTAATTCATGATATTGTAGATTATTCGTTGTATGTATATTTGATTTGTAAGCTGTATTGGCTTATCTTAATAGCCTGCAGTTGTGTTGTATCCATAGAGGAGAGACAGCAGTAAGAATGCAACCCTTGATTTCTATTGTCATACCTTTTTATAACGATAAAATTTATTTAGAACAATGTATAAAATCTATTTTGCAACAGGATTTTGCAAATTGGGAAGCCATTTTTGTCGATGATGCGTCAGATGACGGCAGTACAAGTATAGTAGAAAAGAGTACAAAAAAAGACAAACGTATATTATTATTTCGCAATAAAAAGAATTGTGGTGCTGCACAGAGCAGAAAAAATGGCTTGGCATATGCTAAAGGCATGTATATTATGTTCCTTGATGGAGATGACATGCTGGCTAAACATGCATTGGCTTCTCTGTGGCGGGGAATTCAGGGCGCTGATGTTTGTGTAGGACAACACTACGTTCTTCAAGGAGAAGACGTAGTCCCAACAATATCTAGAACTCGTCCGGGAATTTATCATGGAGACAAATTGTATGATATAAAAAAGAGAGTTATTTATTCAGAACATGGATACGGTGGCATGAGCATGGATGGGGTCATATGGCAGGCTTTATTCCGGAGAAGTTTAATTTATAATAATTTGCCCTACGTTGATTCAAAACTCTGGTTTTCAGAAGATCATCTATTATTTGCTGCAATCATGATGGATGTGTCGGTATTACATATTATTGATGATTATGTCTATTTTTATCGTAAACATGGTACTAACATGACAGTTCGTTATGAGCCATTTTATTTTGAAAATTCTGTCCGACTATATCGTGATTTTGGCTTTTTGATTGAGAACAAAGGAAAATCCGAAATAATGTTAAAAACAAATGATTGGTTTTTTCTTAAAAATATAGAGCATAGCATTAAAAGAGAAGTCCTTGAAAGCGGAAAAGATTATCCAGCTTGCAAAAGTGAGTTGAATAAGATGCGAAATCATCCTTTGGTAGACAAACTTTTAGTGGATGAAAACTTATCGGTTATTGACCGTAGTGGACGTAAATACCTAAAGCTGTTAAGATTAAGATGGTTTAGATTTATCTATATTAGTTTAAAATGGAAGAAGATTAAAAACGATATCAAGAAATCGTTGAGATGATAGTTTAAAATAATTACCTGAAAGAAGTGAACCAGATGAATATAGCCCTTTTGTTTTTTGGTATTGCCTCGATATCCAATGTATCAGGAGCTGAGAAAGTTTTTGTTGAAATGGCTAATCGCTTTTCTGAGCGAGGTGCTACTGTTTATACAATATGGAATGATAGTCCAGGCGTTGTCCCTTATTATCCCTTTAACTCTCAAGTGAAACAAGTCAATCTTGGCTTCGGGAAAATTAAAGCTCCTGTATCATATAAAGTTCTTCGTGAAATATCAAAAGGCCTACATTTAAATATTAAAAATCGTGTTGATCAATATAGAACAGATAAGCTTTGTCAAGCTATTAGAAAACAAATTAATTTGTCGAAGATTGATGTCATGATTTGTTATGAGTTTAACAGCATTATGGTGGCTAATCAGTTGTCACAAGAAAAAATACCTGTCGTTGCCATGTGCCATAATTCTGTAGAAGATCAAATAGCTTCTTTGACTACATTACAACGAAAAGAAGCTAGTAAAGTGACGGCTTATCAAGTGTTAATGCCGAGCTTTGTCGACAAAGCAAAAAAATTTTTAAATACAGATATTTATTGTATTCCCAATGTTGTGAAAACTATTCCTGATAGTTTCGTTGCCGATTTATCGCTTTGTAAAAAAATATACAGAATTATTATGATAGGTCGTATTGATTGTCATCAAAAAAGACCCCTTATTGCTATTCGCGCTTTTCTTAAAAATGCGTCACGCTTTTCAAACTGGCAATTACATTTTTACGGACCTATCACAGATTCAGAATATAAGCAAAAAATTGATGAGTATATTAAAGTTCATGATTTACATCATCAAGTTATTTATGAAGGTATTACAGATATGCCCTTAAATGTTTTGCATGATGCAGATATATTTGCTTTTCCTTCAGCCTATGAAGGATTTGGATTAGCATTAGCAGAGGCCAATTCAGTAGGTCTTCCAGCTGTCGGTTTTGCAGCAGCTCCAGCTGTAAATGAATTGATAGAAGATAAAGTTACAGGCTTTTTGGCGACTGATGAGGATGATTTTGCAAGAAAGCTAACTTTATTGATGGATAATAGAGCCTTGAGGGTCCAGATGGGGAAAGCTGCTCGTGAGGCGATGAAAACATATTCACCTGATGTTGTATGGGGGCAGTGGGAAGAATTGCTTCAAAAAGTGGTACATAAAAGAATCGATGAGTAGGGGGAATTTTTACGAAAACGTTTGAGAACAATTTTTTTGATTTAAATCATTTTATATTATCACAAGTCGATTTTTCTTTTAATCCTGAGGACGATCAGCGTATAGTGGGGCACGTATGTTATAATGTTAATGAGCCTTTCATCTCTATCATGGGAACTTCCATGGTTTCAATCGTAGAAAACAACCCAGATATAGCATTTGTTTTCCATATTTTCACTGATGGATTTTCGGAACAAAATGAGAATTACATTCAACGATTTGCTCAAAAGTTTCATTGTACTTGCACTATCTATGTTTTAAATATGGATCCGTTTCATGATTTTCATATTAAAGTGGCTCGTTTTTCCAGAATCACTTATGGCCGCATCTATATGCCAAAAGTATTGAAAAAAGTTGCTTCGCGCTTTATTTATGTAGATGCTGACGCGATGTGTGTCAACTCATTGCAGAAACTGTGGCATTTGGATATGAAAGGGGCTGCGATGGGGGCTGTTTCAGAAACTTCGGACGCAGTTAAGTACCGGGCTGGGTATTTAAAATTGAAAAACGGGAAATATTTTAATGACGGCATCATGCTTATTGATATTAATGAATGGGAAAAGCAGCATATAACAGAAAAATGTTTTTCGTATCAGTGTGAACCTAAAGAACGATTTTTAGGCCAAAGTCAGGATGTTTTGAATTTAGTGTTTGATGGGCAAAATTACTTCTTACCGAAAGAATATAACGTTTATGGTGGAGGATATCATGCTCCTTCGGATAGTGTCTTTATTCATTGGACAGGACGACGCAAGCCGTGGCAGATGGTGTTGACTGATTTCGACGCACAGTGGCGGAAATATAATGAATTATCTCCATGGCCGACTATTACGAATATTTTACCGATTAAAAAACCTGAAAATTACCATGATTTCCAGCAATGGGGACGTTATCAGAAAGACCATGGCAATATGGCTGGGTATATAAAAGGACTATTTTGGTATTCCTGGCTAAGGATTCGCTATAAATTGCATTTTTAAATTTATCGTATCGGGGGTGCTGTTTTGAGGCAAAATGCTTCATGCAGCAGCTTTTTTGTATTTTGATAAATTATCCGAAAATGAACAAAAGTGGTATAATAAATAAGATTCATTACGAGTGGAGGGTGTACCGAATGAAGATTGCGATTGCTGGGACCGGGTATGTAGGTCTCTCGAATGGAATATTACTGGCGCAGCACAACAATGTCGTTGCCTTGGATATCGTGCCGAAAAAAGTAGAGATGCTGAATAAGGGAATTTCTCCCATCATTGATGCTGATATTTCGGCTTTTTTGCAGCGGGACGATTTACATTTTAAGGCGACATTAGATCCTGTAGAAGCTTTTTCGGATGCAGATTTCGTCATCGTTTCGACGCCGACTAACTATGATCCGCAGAAGAATTTCTTCGATACATCGTCAGTGGAAACGGTCATCGAAGAGGTGTTAGATATCAATCCAAAAGCCGTCATGGTCATCAAGTCGACAGTTCCCGTTGGCTATACGAAACAGGTAAAAGCACGATATCATACGGATAATATCATGTTTTCGCCAGAATTTTTACGAGAAGGAAAAGCACTTTATGATAATCTCCATCCGTCGCGCATCGTCGTCGGCGAACGGTCGAAACGGGCTAAAGTCTTTGCCAATCTGCTAGCAGAAGGTGCGGTAAAAAAGGATATCCCTATGTTATTTACCGGTTCTACGGAAGCCGAAGCGATCAAACTTTTTGCCAATACGTATCTGGCCTTGCGCGTAGCGTATTTCAATGAACTCGATTCGTACGCTGAAATGCGTGGCCTGAGTACGAAGGAAATCATCGAAGGCGTCTGCCTCGATCCGCGTATTGGTGATTTTTATAACAATCCTTCCTTTGGCTACGGCGGATATTGCCTACCGAAGGATACGAAGCAGCTTTTGGCCAATTATCAAGATGTTCCGCAGAACCTCATTTCAGCTATTGTCGCTGCCAACCGGACGCGGAAGGATCATATTTCCGATATGATCATCGCCAAGAATCCCCACATCGTTGGCATCTATCGGCTGACGATGAAGAGCCATTCAGATAATTTCCGTGCTTCGGCCATCCAGGGCGTTATGAAGCGCATCAAAGCGAAAGGTATTGAAGTCGTCGTCTACGAACCGACTCTGAAAGACAATGAATTTTTCCATTCCCGTGTTATCCGTGATTTGCATGAATTCAAGGAAATGAGCGATGTTGTTATTTCTAACCGTTGGGCTGAAGAACTCAGCGATGTTCGTGATAAAGTCTATACGCGAGATATTTTTGATCGTGATTGAAGGGAGATTCGATGATAATGGCAGATTTTAAATCTTTTGACAGTACAAATAAAGTCTTGATTACCGGTGCCGCCGGTTTCATTGGTTTCCATTTAGCCAAGCGGTTGCTGACCACGGGGGCTACTATCTTTGGGTTTGACAACCTCAATGACTACTATGACGTTTCTTTGAAAGAAAGCCGGCTGAATATTCTTCGACAGTTCCCGGAATTTACCTTTATCAAAGGAGATTTGGCGGACGAAAAAGCTGTTAATGCCATATTTGAGTCTTTTCGGCCGGATATTGTTGTGAATTTGGCGGCTCAAGCTGGGGTACGTTATAGTATCGACCATCCTCGTTCCTATATTGAGTCTAATATCATTGGCTTTTTTAACGTGCTTGAAGCTTGCCGCCATCATAAAGTAGACCATTTGCTCTTTGCGTCCAGTTCGTCTGTCTACGGAAACCAGAAGAAGACGCCTTTTTCGACGACAGATAATGTGGATCATCCTATCAGTCTGTATGCGGCAACAAAAAAATCAGACGAACTGATGGCCTATACCTATAGCCATCTCTATGGGATTCCTGCGACAGGGTTGCGTTTCTTTACGGTCTATGGACCATATGGGCGTCCAGATATGGCTTATTTCAAATTTGCCAACAAAATCCGTAAAGGAGAGCCTATTCAGATTTACAACCACGGCGATATGTATCGCGATTTCACTTATGTCGATGACATCGTCACGGGCATTGAAAATATGCTCTGTAATCCGCCGAAAGAAAATGAGCTAGGCGACCGCTATAAGATCTACAATATTGGCAACCACAAGCCGGAACAGCTCATGCATTTCATTGAAGTTCTGGAAAAAGCTCTCGGTAAGACGGCCGAAAAAGAATACCTGCCCATGCAGCCCGGCGATGTCTATCAGACCTATGCTGACGTCAGCGAACTGCAACGCGACTTCGACTTTACGCCGGAAACGACGATTGAAGAAGGATTGGGAAAATTTGCCGAATGGTACCGGACATATTATAATATAAAATGATTTTTTGAATTATAGTTTTTATCATTTGAAGTATGAGGTGAAGTGAGTGTTTGCACAGTTCTTTTTATCGATGCAGCAGGACATCAAACTATTTTTGATTTTTCCAATTATTTGTGCTGTCTTTCGTGTCATTTTTATTAAGGTGTATTCTCCGTATGACAGCCTAAAGGGCCGTTGGAACGTTGTCTGGCATTGTTTTCGCTATGGTTTCTGGTGGGGCATGGACTTCAATGCTTACGCTTTTTTACTGCCTTTGGTTTTCGTCTCTTTGCCGGGCCTCTTTTTTGCCGGTTATTATGCCGTTGGCAATGAAGTGCGCCTTTATGCCGGCATGGCCTATGCCATGGTACTCTATGTAGCTTTTATCGGCAAGATGATTTTTTATAATCATTTCCACGATACGTACAATCAAATCATGCGTCTTGGCGGTAAGGCGGAAAAACATAATTTAATTGATATCTTCTTCCATCAGGACCACGGTCTTCTGTGCATCCTTGCAGGTATTCCTTACTGGTGGTTCGTCAAGTATTCGATTATTGGCATGCTGTCACTACCAAGTCTGCCGTATCCTCATTTCACGTCGCCTGTTATCATGTATGGCTTTAACATTCTCGTTTCAATTGGCATTATTTTAGGATTTTACTGGTTTCGCTACGGCGGTACGTTGAGCCATGACGATAAGCCGGAATGGGATACGATTCCCAGTATTGTTAAAAAGGATATTTTTTTTGCTAAAGCTACAGTAGATGATTTAGTGGCTCTGGAACAAGTGAAAAAACATAAACTTAATGAGGCTTATAAGCACAGTGATGAAGAAGATTTAAGTTCTTTGAAAGCAATCCTGCCAAAGGATGTGTCATCTGTGACGTCGTATCCGAATCCTGTCTATGCCTTCAAGCACGCAGCTAAGGGACCCTGCATTGCCAAGCCGTCGCATATATTCCTCCTTGTTGGCGAAAGCTACCTGCAGCAGCTCTTTGACCCGGCTTATGACTGCCTCAATCTGACGTCCGGCGGCAAACACCTGATGCATGATCCTCATACGGTGAGCCTGAAGAACTCCCTTTCGGCCGGCATCATTTCTCGACCATCCATTGTCAGCCTGATGTCGGGAATCTTTGATGCTGGCTTGGAACTGAATGAAAAAGAATCGTTCTGGCAAGGGACCGTGCCGACGGCCTTCCCGCTGCAGCTGAAGAAATTGGGTTACCGCTCAACTTATTGGTACGGCGGTAATGTGACGTATGGCAATTTCAATCAGTTCGCGCCGGCCTGTGGTTTTGACCGTGTCATGACGGCGACGGATTTTTGTGGACCCAAAGCACCGAAGACTTGGGTCGGCGTTTACGATAACGTCTTTTTGGACAAAGCCGCTGAATTGATTCAGAAAACGGATAGCGGTCAGCCAGAATTCCATTTTGTCTATACGACATCCTACCACGGCCCCTTTAAGATTCATCTGAAGAAATACGGCTATGATACGGAAACGGTCATGCCCGATGCACCGGATGATATCAAGCACAATAAGGACCTGCAGCAGAATCTCGGCACTTTCTGGTTTTCGGATCAGGCTATCGGCAAATTCATCCAGCGCATGCGTGCGGTCTATCCGGACAGTCTCTTCATCGTTACAGCGGACCATGCCATTGCCATGACGCCGCTTCAGCAGACGTCGCTTATGAAGCGCGACTGCTCTGTCCGCGAACGGCACTGCCCGGTTTTCATGATTAATCATCAGGATTTGGACTCAGCGATTTTTGCGGGCAATACGATTGGCAGCCACATGAATATCATGCCGACTGTCTTCGAATTGATTGCACCGCGAGGATTTGAATACTATTCGCTCTTCTCGTCGTTGACAGAACCTATTGATCACCTTGTCTCGCCGTACCACTGGCTCCGGCCCGATGCCTACGGGACTTTTGAAAATGATTTCTATCAGCCTTTGGGTGTTGGCCATGCGGAAAGTGAGCTCTGTGAAGGGCCGATTCCTTATAAAGACGAATGGACAGCCTGGAAGAATCTGACAGGTTACATGGTGCGCCATCCGGAACTGTTGCAGCCCAAAGAAGTGCTGTTGAAGAAGTAAGAAAGAGTAGGGAAGATATAAATGTACTATAAAATGATGTATGAGTCGCCGTTAGGCTCGATGATTCTGGCGGCCAGTGACACGGCGCTGGTCGGGGCCTGGTTTGACGGGCAGAAGTATTGTTATGGTTCTTTGCAGGGCGAAGTGATGCGGGACGAAGAGACGCCGATCCTGCGTAAGGCTGCGCGCTGGCTGGATGATTATTTTGCCGGCCGTATGCCGGCTATCATGACGCTGCCTCTGGCGCCGCAGGGCAGTGATTTTCGCCGCCTTGTCTGGTATCTGCTCTGTCAGATTCCCTATGGCCAGACGACGACTTATGGCGATTTGGCCAAACAAATTGAAGAACGGACGGGGAAGGCCATGTCGGCCCAGGCCATCGGCGGGGCTGTGGGACATAATCCCATTTCCATCATCATCCCTTGTCACCGCGTTTTAGGGGCGAATGGCAGGGCGACGGGCTATGCCGGCGGCATTGACAAGAAAATAGCGCTCCTCCATCTGGAAGGTATCGCCGTAAAAGCATAGTGAATCGAGGCTGTTGCAGGAAGACAGCCTCTTTTTTGTCGGTACAGTACTGGCTAGGTCCGCACTGATGTTGTATAATAAAGACTGGATTTGTAAAGAAAGGATAGAACATACATGATTACACGTAACCAGATTATTCATTATACATCGGATGAGCTCATCCGGGTATCTATTGCCTTGACGACGGGCATCGTTGAAAAGGCCCGGCAGCGCCATAATTTGTCGCCTGTGGCCAGTGCGGCCCTGGGTCGGACGATGACCGGCGCAGCCCTGCTGGCCGGGGACTACAAGAACCACGAAGGCGTTTCCCTGAAGGTCGCCGGTGACGGGCCTTTAGGCGCTGTCCATGCCGACTGCTTCGATACGAATAAGCTCCGCGGCTATGTAGATAATCCCCAGGTCGACCTGCCGCTGAAGGCCAATGGCAAGCTCGATGTCGCTGCCGGTGTCGGTCAGCACGGCCAACTGACAGTGACGCGTTTCACGCCGGAAAAGACGACGTATACGAGCCAGGCCGATTTGGTATCCGGTGAAATCGCTGAAGACATCGCTTATTATCTGTTCACATCGGAACAGGTGCCGTCGACGATCAGCCTGGGCGTCCTGGTCAGTCAGGATTATACCATTGCCGCAGCCGGCGGCTTCCTCGTCCAGGCATTGCCGGGCGCGAAGGATGAAGACCTGGCTCGTGTCGAAGCCAATATCACCCAGGTCGGTGCCTTGACGACGTATTTGCAGGACCATCCGAATGGGGAAGGCCTCATCGATATCATCCTCAGCGGCATGCATTTCAAAGAACTCTACCGTCAAAATTTGTACTGGCGCTGCACGTGCTCGCGCCAGCGCTTTGAAAATGCCCTGTTGTCCCTGCGCCAGGAAGATAAGGAAGCCCTTTTGAAGGACCCGCAGGTAGAAATGACCTGCCAGTATTGCGGGGCTAAATACGTCTTGTCTCACGACGAACTGGCAGCGCTGTATGAAGCGGCTGCCCAGCGCCATAAGCAGAATTAGATCCTTGAAGGAGGTTTTACCATGGGACTCATTGCCATCATCGGCGGTACCGGTGTCTGTGACCCGAAGATTTTATCCAATGTCCATGAAGACTATATGGATACCTTTTACGGGACCATCCATTATTGGCAGGGGACGTATAAAGACCGGGAACTCGTCTTCTTGCCCCGCCACGGCCGGACACATTCCATTCCGCCGCATCTCATCAATTACCGGGCCAATATCCTGGGCTTGAAGCGCCTGGGCGTCACGGCTATCTTGTCGACGACGGCTGTAGGCTCCCTGAACCGCGACGATAAGCCTGGCGATTTCGTCCTGCCCGACCAGTTCCTGGATTTCACCAAATGCCGCCATACGTCGTTCTTCGACGGCGGTGAAAATGGCGTCGTCCACGTCGATATGACCGAACCGTACTGCCCGAACCTGCGCCGGACTGTGGCAGCTGCGGCCCAGGCTCTCGGCGGTTATACGCTCCACGACAAGGGCACCTATGTCTGCACGGAAGGTCCCCGTTTCGAGACGCCCGCCGAAATCCGGATGTACGAAAAGCTCGGCGGCGACCTGGTCGGCATGACCAACGTACCCGAAGTCTGCCTGGCCAGGGAAGCGGAAATCTGCTATGCCACGATTTCCATGGTCACTAATTTTGCCGCCGGCATTTCTCCGGCGCCGCTGACCCATGAAGAAGTCGTCGAAGCCATGGCGGAAAATTCCCAGCGCCTGCAGCAGCTCATCTTGAAGAGCATCGAATTATATGACAATGGCGACTGCGCCTGCCGTCATACCTTACAGGCTTACGGAGGGTTCACGGTATAATGGATACATTGCGTTGGCAGGCAGGTACGCTGTTCCTCCTGGACCAGACGAAGCTGCCTTTTGAAGAAATCTATCTGCCCTGCCATTCTTGGCAGGACGTGCGCCAGGCGATTTCTGTCCTGGCCGTCCGCGGGGCTCCGGCTATCGGTGTCGCTGCGGCTTATGCCGTCGTCCTGGCGGCGCGGTCTTTGTGCCAGAAGGGCGGGGATACGCCCTTTTTGACAGCTCTCGAAGCCATCTGCCAGGACCTGGATGCGGCCCGCCCGACGGCGGTCAACCTGCACTGGGCCTTGACCCAGATGATGGTCTGTGCCCGCCAGCATGAAGCAGACGGAGCAGAAGCTGTGGCGGCGGTCTTGGAAGAAAAGGCCATTGCCATCCATGAAGCCGATGTGGCCATCAATACGGCCATGGCCCGGTTCGGCGCCGATGAGCTGGAAAAGCTCGGCCGCCCTTTGACACTGCTCACGCACTGCAATGCCGGGGCCCTGGCTACGGCTGGCGTCGGCACCGCCCTGGGCGTCATCCGCGAGCTCCATCGCCGGGGCCTGGTGTCCATGGTCTATGCCGATGAAACGCGGCCCCTTTTGCAGGGCGCCCGCCTGACAGCCTTCGAACTCATGGCCGACCACATTCCCGTGACCCTCATTACCGACAATATGGCCGCCTGGACCCTCAAGACGAAAGGTGTCGATGCCATCATCGTCGGCGCCGACCGCATTGCTGCCAACGGCGATACGGCCAATAAGATCGGGACCTACGGCCTGTCCCTGATGGCGCGGGAACTGGCGGTTCCCCTGTATATTGCCGCACCGGCTTCGACTTTCGATTTGTCGATAACTGACGGCAGTCAGATACCCATTGAAGAACGGAATCACGACGAAGTCCGTTCTTTCCGGGGTGTGGCGGCAGCCCTCCCCGAAACGCCCGTCTTCAATCCCGCCTTCGATGTGACGCCTCATGAAAATATCCGCGCCATCGTGACGGAAAAGGGCATTATCCACCGGCCGGATGCCGTATCCGTACCGGCATTTTTCCAACATTAATTCATTATAGAAAGAGGTCTTATTCGTATGGAATCTATTATTCGCGATATCAAGTTAGCTAAAAGCGGTCATGAAAAAATCAGCTGGGTCGATCGTCATATGCCGGCCCTCAATGCCATTGGCGACAAACTGAAAGCCGACCAGACTTTTAAAGGCAAAACGATTTGCGTCAGCGTCCATCTCGAAGCCAAGACGGCTTATTTGGCCGAAGTCCTTCACCGGGCCGGCGCCAACGTCATCGTGACCGGCAGTAATCCTTTGTCCACACAGGACGACGTCGCAGCGGCTCTCGTCGAAGATGGTCTGACCGTCTATGCCTGGTATGGCGCAACCGATGAAGAATACTTCGATTTCCTCAATAAATCCCTGGACCATCATCCGGACATCATCATCGATGACGGCGGCGACCAGGTCCATCTCCTGCACACGACGCGGGCCGATGCCATGGAAAACCTCCTCGGTGGCACGGAAGAAACGACGACCGGTGTCAATCGTCTCCACGGCCTCGACAAAGCCGGCGAATTGAAGTTCCCCATGGTCGCAGCCAACGATTCGTACTGCAAATACCTCTTCGATAACCGTTATGGCACAGGCCAGTCCACGTGGGACGGCATCATGCGCACGACGAACCTGACCGTCGTCGGCAAGAAAGTCGTCGTCGCCGGCTATGGCTGGTGCGGCAAGGGCTGCGCTATGCGTGCCAAAGGCCTCGGTGCCCATGTCATCGTCACCGAAGTCGACCCGATCAAAGCCATCGAAGCCGTTTTCGACGGGTTTGAAGTCATGCCCATGGCCGAAGCGGCTAAGGTCGGCGATATCTTCGTCACCCTCACCGGCGACAAGGATGTCATCCGCGGCGAACACATGAAGAACATGAAAGACGGCGTCGTCCTGGCCAATGCCGGTCATTTCGACGTAGAAATCAATAAACCTGAACTGGAAGCCCTGGCCGTCCGCCACTTTGAAGCCCGCCACAACATCGAAGGCTATGAACTCCCGAACGGCCATGTCATCAACCTCCTGGCTGAAGGCCGTCTGGTCAACCTGGCTGCCGGCGACGGTCATCCGGCTGAAATCATGGACCTGTCCTTCGCCGTCCAGGCCCTGGCTGCCAAATACATCCTCGAACACCATGCGGAACTTGGCAACCACGTCTATGTCCTGCCTCATGAAATCGACACGGAAATCGCCAAGATCAAACTGGCTTCCATGGGTTATGCCATCGATACGCTCAGCGAAGAACAGCGCAAATACTTGAATCTCGACTAAGGACCAGGAGGGGAAACGATGAAAAAACTGATTCAGCACGTAGCCCTCTACCAGGACCACCGCGTCTTAGAAGGACAGAATATCGCCATCGACGGTTCGCGCATCACGGGTTTTCCCGAAGCGCCGAAAGCCTCGGAATACGATGAAGTCATCGACGGCAAGGGCATGCTGGCCCTGCCGGGCTTCGTCAACACCCATAACCATGTAGCCATGACGGTCTTCCGCAGTTATGCCGACGACATGCAGCTCATGGACTGGCTGGAAAAGAAAATCTGGCCGGCTGAAGCCAAACTGACGGATGATGTCATCTACGCCCAGTCCATGCTGGGCATTGCCGAAATGATCCGCTGTGGTACGACGGCTTATGCCGACATGTACGACCACATGGACCAGGAAGCCCGCGCCGTCGAAGAATCGGGGATTCGCGCCTGCTTATGCCGCGGCAGTATCGGCATCGGACCGAATGCCCAGGCCGGCCTCGATGAAAACCGCCAGCTCTTCCTCGACTGGCACGGCAAAGCCGATGGCCGCATTACCGTCATGATGGGGCCTCACGCTCCCTATACGTGCCCGCCCGATTATCTCCATAAATTCGTCGACCAGGCCCGGGAATTGGGAGCAGAAATCCACATCCATCTCAGCGAAACCAAAGGGGAAGTGGAAAACATCAAGCAGCAATACGGCAAATCGCCGATCGCCTTGATGGATGAAATCGGCGTACTGGACTGCGGCTGCCTGGCCGCCCACTGCGTCTGGGTCGATGACGACGATATGGACATCATGGCAGAAAAACACGTCCGCGTCGCCCACAATCCGGGCAGCAACTTGAAGCTTGCCAGCGGCGTCGCACCGGTGCCCAAGATGCTGGCTAAAGGCATCACTGTCGGTCTCGGCACCGACGGGGCATCGAGCAACAATAACCTGGACATCGTCGAAGAAATGCGTCTGGCTACGCTCATCCACAAGGCCCATACCCTGGATCCCTTGGTCATTCCGGCCGAAACAGCCCTCAACATGCTGACCGAAGGCGGCGCCAAGTGCCTAGGATACACAGACGTAGGCAAACTGGAAACAGGCTATAAAGCCGACATCACCCTCGTCGACCGCGAAGGCCTGCACTGGTATCCTAAGAACGATACCTTGAGCCTCATGGCCTACAGTGCCAATAGCATGGACGTTGACACAGTCCTGGTCAATGGGGAAGTCCTCTTACGCCATAAAGAATTTACCAAACTGGACATCGAAAAGATCAAAGCCGAAGCCGAACGGACCCGGAAGAAACTCTTTGCACAGATTTAATGTTTGAGGTTTGATGTATGATGTTTGAGGCAATGGCTTTTAAATTTTGTCCCATCCACATCAAACTTTCAACTTCAAACTTCAAACTCAAAAAGGTGCTGTCGCATGAAGACAGCGCCTTTTTTTTGCCCATACCTGTAATAAATTACAGTGTATTTATTTTTTATGTTTAGTAAAATGATAGTAAGGATAACTGCTTATGGATTTTTGAACATGGAAAATAAGGAGGCCAGCGTCATGAAAGGGAAAAAGGGTTGGAAGCAGAGGGCCTGTCTGTGTCTGATGGTTTTTCTCATCGGCCTGTCCGGACTGGCTGGCGCTTCCAGCAGAGATGATATCTATAGGGAGGAACTGGATATCCTGTATACCATGGTCCAAAGTGGCAGCAGCTATATCCTCTTCGGGGAGGAACGGGACGACCTGCTGGCCGTCTGGGAAGGCGTGCGGGATCTGTCCCCGGAACAGGGGCTGGAAGCGGTGAAGTACCAGCTGCTGGACTGCAACGGAGACGGGAAGCCGGAACTGCTGATCGGTCAGGACAACCGGCTCACTAACCTGTTCACCATCCGGGACGGCCAGCTCCATCAGGTGTTCAGCGGCTTTTACCGGAACGCTTGGTACTATCTGGGAAACGGACGGTTCCTGAACCAGGGATCCGGGGGTGCCAGCCTTTCCATACTGGGAGAATACCATCTGGACGGGAATGGGAACCTGGTGTGTGAAAGCTATTATTTTACCCATTGGGATCCGGCTGTAGAGAAAATGGAAGTGTACTGGAATACCTTTGGAGTCCCGGACATCACCTTGTCGGAGAAAAAAGATATGACGATGGATCAGTTCGGTAAACTCCAAGAGAAGCTGAGGAACAAGGTGAAAAAACTGTCCTGGAAGTCCTTGGACCGTTACGGCAAAGGTCGTGTGGATGTAGATGGGAAGGCACGGGTCACGGCCGCAGGGAAGGTCAAGCGTTAGCTATTCATAGGCATGGTATTCTCGGAGGTGACAGATGATGAAACAATTTGGCAAGACGAAATGGACGGGGCTGCTGCGATGTGCCCTTCTGACCCTGCTGCTGGTCATGATGATGGCCCCAACGGCGCTGGGGGCCCGGAGAACTGTCCTGGTCCACAATGTAAGGGAAATGATGGAGGCTCTTGGTGACCATACGGAAATCATCCTGGCACCGGGCCAGTACAACCTGTCTGCCTGGCTGCGGGGACCCTTTGCGGACCCGGTGATTCACAACTTCGCCTGGAATCCCATCAGTCCTCCGGGGCTGTACCGGGTCTATCATGAACTGGAACTGGCCGGATTCCAGGATTTGACCATCCGGGGACAGGATACCGGGGCCATCACGGCAGAAATCGTCACGGAGGACCCCTATTCCTCGGTGTTTAAATTCCTGAACTGCCAGCAAATCCGGCTGGCTCATCTCCGGTTCGGGCATATCCAGCAAGAAGGCCACTGTACCGGAGCTGTGCTGAATCTGGAACAGGTGAAAGATGCCAGTCTGGATCACCTGGATCTGTACGGTTGCGGGACTTATGGGTACGAAGCCCGGAGATGCAAAAACATCCTCCTTAGGGACAGCGTAATCCGCGGCTGTACCTATGGTCTGGTCAGTGCCACAGAGTGCCAGAATCTAAAGATCGTCCGGACCACTTTCAAAGACACCAGCACGGATCTCTCACTTTTTGAAGTGAATCATTCCCGGTTGGAACTACTCGACTGCACCTTCCAGAATGTACTGGGAAAGATCAACAGTCTGGATATGACAGAGGGAAAGGTAGTCCAAATTTACGAGATTTAAATCAATTAAACGTTTGACACTTTACATATTAAATATAAAATAGTACAATTCCTAACCTCATCTGTCTCATTTGGCTGAAGAAAAAGTCGTCGTCCGCGAAAAGAAGGGCGAAGAAGTCGACTACGAAGAATTGATGGCTCATTAGGCTTTGCAAGTCCACCCTTTCCTTGTATAATGAAAGTATAGATTTCCGTTACAGGGGAAGGGTGATTTTTATGAACATGAAGAAAAAAGCAGCTGCTGCCTGTGTGGCAGTCATGGCCGCAGTTTCACTGCCTATGGGTATCGTGCCGGTCCAGCCGGTCCAGGCAGACCTCATTACCGATGTCATCGGCGGCCTCCAGGTGAAGTCGGCCCTGAGCAAGCAGATCAAGCACTACGATACGACCAAGGAAGGGCAGAACGAGATTTACCAGGCCGTCACCAAGCGGACCGGCGTCCTCGATAATGAGTATTATAATGAACGGTTGGCGTCCATCATGAACCGCCTCAGCCACAGCATCGCCCAGACGGACTCCAGTATCAAGACCTTGCCCTACCGCTGGTATGTCAGCCCGGACAAGACGTTCAACGCGGCCTGCACCATGGGCCACGTCATGATTGTCAACAAGGGCATGTTCGACCTGGTCAGCAATGATGATGAAATCGCCGTCGTCTTGGGCCACGAAATGGGCCATGGGCAGAAACACCACGTCGCCAATTCGACGCAGAAGAAGGTCAATGTCGAAATCGGCAAGATGGTCCTGGCCGACACGATTGGTGGCTCCGGCCTGAACAACCTCATCCTCAATACGATCAGCAACCAGATCGAGACGGTCCACATCGACCGGGCTGCCGAATGGGAAGCGGACAACCTGTCCTTCGGCTATATCACCGGGGCCGGCTATAATCCCGGCGCGACGGCCGCCATCTGGCAGCGGGTCATGGAAAAATACGGCGACAACACGAGCGACTTCGTCGGGGAAATCTTCTCGCCGTCGGATCATCCGTCCCATCAGGAACGGCGCGACAGTTACGCCAAGAAGCTCTATGAAATGAGCGGCAAACATGCCAGCGTCAAAGACGGTACAGTCTACGTCAATGGCAAGAAATTCATCAAGCCTGCCGCCACGTACAGCATGAGCAGTGCCGAACGGTCCTATTTCGTCCTGGGCAACCTGGCTGCCGCGTATCAGAACGGCCACAGCAAGCAGCCGGCTACGGCATCTGGCGGTACGCTCTACTTAGGGCCGCAGAACATCATGACGCCGGTCAACGGCGACCCGTCGGCAGAAGAACTGGCAGCGCAGCTCAATAAAATCAAATAATGATTGAACAGCATAACTAAAGGCAAAATGGCCGTGTGCTATGTATATTTTATATCTATCACCTGTAGTAAAATACAGGTGATTTTTTTTTGAAATAAGCTATCCTATAAGCAAGAAAAGAATTTTACAAGAATCGTTACGAAAAGGAGGTAGTCTTATGGGTTTGATCAAAGCGGCAATGGGAGCAGCCGGCGGTGTCCTGGCTGACCAGTGGAAGGAATTTTTCTATTGTGATAGTATGCCCCCTGACATCCTCATGATGAAAGGGCAGAAGCAGACGAGTTCGCGCGGCCGCAGTTCCAATACGAGCGGCGAAGACAATATTATTTCCAACGGCTCGAAGATTGCCGTCAACAACGGCCAGTGCATGATGATCGTCGAATCGGGCAAGGTCGTCGACGTCTGCAACGAACCGGGCGAATATATCTACGATATGTCGACAGAACCGTCCATCTTTACGGGAGGCCTCGAACAGGGGCTCCGGGATATGTGGGGCCAGATGAAGGAACGCTTCACCTTTGGCGGCGATACGGGCAAGGACCAGCGGGTCTACTACTTCAACATGAAAGAGCTCATCGGCAATAAGTACGGCACGCCGCAGGAAGTCCCGTTCAAGATGAAAGACCCCGATACGGGTCAGATTCTCTTGATCCGCCTGCGCTGTTTCGGCGAATACAGTTATCGTATCGTCGACCCGGTCCTGTTCTATACCAACGTAGCGAGCAACGTTTCCGACCGGTATGAACGCAGCCAGATCGACAGCCAGCTGAAATCGGAACTGCTCAACGCCCTGCAGCCGGCCTTCGCCAAGCTCAGTGCCCAGCGTATCGACTACGTCGAACTGCCGGGGCGGACCTTTGAAATCGCCGACGCCCTGAATGAGGTCCTGTCCAAGCGCTGGCGGGAACTGCGTGGCCTGGAAATCGTATCCTTCGGCATCAACAGCATCAAGGCCAATGAAGAAGATGAAGCGAAGATCCAGAAAGTACAGATGGGCAAGACCCTGTCGGATCCGTCGCTGGCCATGGGTGCCATGGCCGATGCCACCAGCGATTCCCTGCGCATGGCGGCCCAGAATGAAGGCGGTGGCGGCGCGGCTTTCGGCTTCATGAATATGAATATGGCCGGCAATGCCGGTGCCGGCATGTATCAGCAGATGGCTCAGCAGCAGGAGCTGATGGAACGGCGGCAAAGACTGATGGACCAGCAGCAGTTAGAAGCCGAAATGGCCCGAGTGAAGGCCGAAGCAGAACGGGGCGTAGCTGCGCAGGCAGGCAGCTGGACCTGCCCGCAATGCGGCACGGCAAACCTGGGCAAGTTCTGCCTGAACTGCGGCACGAAGAAACCGGAACCCAAGCCGGCCGATACGTGGGACTGCGACTGCGGCCAGACTGGCAATACGGGGAAATTCTGTATGAACTGCGGTAAGGCCAAGCCCGAAGGGAAAGCGCCGGAAGCGGGTTGGACCTGTCCCAAGTGCGGCGCTGTCAATCAGGGCAAGTTCTGCATGGAATGTGGGACTCAGAAGCCGGCTGACGCACCGCTCTTCAAGTGCGACAAGTGCGGCTGGCAGCCGCCGGATCCGCATCATCCGCCGAAATTCTGCCCTCAGTGCGGCGATCCTTTCGACGAGCACGATCAACAATAGCGTAAGAAATGAGGTGAGCTTATGGCCAATACTTCCGTAGGCTATAAATGCCCGAACTGTGGCGGCCCCCTGGCCTTTGCGCCGGGGTCGGAAAAAGTGACCTGTCCGTACTGCGATACGGAATTTGAAGTCGCCAAGATCGAAGAACTCTTTGCTAAACAGGAAAAATTGGCTGCCGAAGCCCAGGCGGCGAAAGAAGCCAAGTGGGATACGGCCGATGCCGGCAGTGAATGGGGCGAAGACGAAGCAGCCCAGATGCAGACCTTCACTTGTTCCTCCTGTGGCGCTGAGCTGGTCAGCGATGGCAATACGATGGCGACGGAATGTTGCTACTGCGGCAACCCGACCATGATCCCCAGCCGTTTTTCGGGGATGCTCAAGCCGGATTTCGTTATTCCTTTTAAAAAGACGAAAGACGAGGCCGTAGCCGCTTTGAAAGAATTTTATAAGGGCAAACGGCTTCTGCCCAAGGCCTTCACGGCCAATAACCGCGTCGAAGCCATCCAGGCCATGTACGTGCCTTTCTGGCTCTTCGATTCTGATGTGACAGCGTCGGCCGAATTCCGGGCTGAGACCGATACGGTCTATGAAACGAATGATGAAACCGTGACCGAAACCAGCGTCTACCGCTGCGACCGCCAGGGGACCATGCGCTTCCAGCGTATTCCCGTCGACGGCAGCCAGAAGATGGACGATACCTATATGGAAAGCATCGAGCCTTACGATTATCACGACCTGGTTCCCTTCAGCAGCGCCTATCTGACGGGTTATCTGGCCGATAAATACGACGTCGATGCCGAAGCCGCCGTGCCCCGTGCGGACGAACGGGTCCGCCAGAGCGCCCTCGGCGTCCTCGAAGATACCGTCGAAGGCTATGACCGGGTAGAACTCAAAGAAGATGTCATCAGCAAAGATGAAGGGGCTGTGTCCTATGCCATGGCACCCGTGTGGATCCTGACGACGCGTTACCAGGACCAGCCGTATACGTTCATGATGAACGGCCAGACCGGCAAGATGGTCGGCAGCCTGCCTTATGACAAGGCCAGGGCCAACCTGTACTGGGCCGGCAGTGCCTTAATCTTGACGACGATTTTCTACTTCATTGCCAAGTGGTTCGTGTAAGGAGGGATAGCCATGAAAGGATATGTAACCAAGAGTCTGCTGTTCCTGGCCTGTCTGTTCTTCCTGGCGATGAATGTCTTGGCCGCCAATCCGTCCAGCCTGGCTGACGGGGCCCAGCTCCTGAAGGGCAGTGAACGCATTGCCGTGCTGAATGAACTCGGCAACATTGAAAGGAAATACGGCGTGCGCCTGGCCGTCGTCACCGTCAAGACGACGAATAAAGTAAAAATCGGCGACTATGCCAATCAGCTCCTGGACAGCACCTATACAGACGGGAAGAACGGCAATATGGTCCTGGTCCTGGCGATGGATACGCGGGACTATTACGTAGCCACCGATAAAGCCATGCGCCAGCGCATCAGCGATAAAGGCAGCCTTCCCGTCTTGGAAGAGAAATTCCTGCCCTTGCTGAAAGAAAAGAAATATGCCGAGGCTTTCAAAGCCTATGCCTTGGAGTCCGGTGAACTGCTGGCCTATTATGAAGCCAATGGCAAGGCCTATGATCCGCATGACGCCTTCAGTTGGACGGCGCTGCTCATCGCCCTGGCCCTCGGCATCGGCGGCGGCTTCCTCATCCGGCGCTATCTCATCAGCACCATGAGCAATGTCGCACCGGCCCTGGCGGCGTCGGCCTACCTCGATGAGAACAGCTTTGACCTTACGGAAAAGGAAGATACGTTCCTGTTTATGAATGTATCCCGCGTAGCCAAAGCGAAAAAATCGGGCCGCAACGACAGTACCGACGAGAATCACGGCGGTGGCGGCGGGAAGTTTTAAGCAAAATACGAAGGAGGAAATCCGATGATTTTTGGCAGAAAATACTGGCTGGGCCTGGCCCTTTGCCTGGCTCTGCAGGGGGCGGGCCAAGTCAGCGCCGATCTCGTCGTCTTACACACCAACGATGTCCACTGTGGCGTGGAGAATCAGCTGGGCTATGCCCAGCTAGCCCAGTATAAAAAGGACCTGATGAAGAATCCTGACGATACGGTGCAGCTCGTCGATGCAGGCGATGCCATCCAGGGCGAACCTCTGGGAAGTCTGACCCGGGGGCAGGCCGTCATCGACATCATGAATGTCGCCGGCTATGATTTCGCCATTCCCGGCAATCACGAATTTGACTATGGCGTAGCACGCCTGCTGGAACTGGCACCGCAGCTTGCTGGCGGCTATTACAGCTGTAACCTGGTAGATCTGCGGACGAGGAAGACCGTTTTTCCGCCCTATAAGATGGTGGCCTATGACGGCGGGAAAAAGGCGGCCTTCATCGGCGTGACGACGCCGCAGACCCTGATTTCTTCGACGCCCCGTTACTTCCAGGACGATAAGGGACAGTTCATCTACGGATTTTCAGAAGATGCGACAGGACAGAAACTCTATGAACAAGTCCAAAAGGCCATCGACCAGGCTTGGGACGAAGGGGCCCGGACGATTATCCTGGTCACGCATCTAGGTCAGAATGGGTCGCTCCCGGTCTGGACCAGCGAGGCCTTGGCTGCACATACGCAGAAAGTGGCGGCCATCATCGATGGTCATTCCCATGAACAATATGAACGCTTGGTCAAGAACCGCAAAGGTCAGCCCGTCCTCATCGCACAGACGGGAACGAAGTTCCAGTCTGTCGGCAAATTGGTCATCGATGACTACGGCCACGTGCGGGGCGAATTAGTGACCCAGCTGGACGGGGCCGATGCGGCGACAGAAGCCGTCGTACAGCGCGAAATGGCTGTCGTTCGGGAACAACTCCAGCAGCCGGTTGCCACGCTGCCTGTGGATTTCGTGACCGATATCGAGGGTCAGCGGCGCGTCCGGAACGGGGAAACGAACTTGGCCGATTTAGCAGTCGATGCCATCCGGTACCGGCTGCATACGGATGTGGCGCTCCTGAACGGCGGTTCCTTCCGGGCCCCGCTATCAGCCGGCATTGTGACCTATGAATCGTTATACCGGGTCTTTCCCTTTTCCAATCAGCTCGTCGTCTGCAGCGTAACGGGCCAGCAGCTCCTCGATGCCCTGGAAATGGGGGCTTCGCGGTATCCTCAGGAATTTGGCGGATTTTTGCAGGTGTCCGGCCTGACTTACCGCATCGATCCGGCGATTCCCAGTTCCGTCGTCCTCGACGATAAGGGCCGTTTCGTCAAAGTGGCCGGCCCGCGGCGGGTCAAAGACGTCCAAGTCAACGGCAAGGCCATCGAGGCCGATGAAGATTACCGCGTCGGCGGTACGGCCTACGTCCTGCAAAACGGCGGCGACGGCCAGACCAGCCTGCAGGGCAGCCTCCTGCTGGAAGATACGGGCCTGTCCGACGTCGAGGCTCTGGCAGACTATCTCCGCCATCAAGGGGACACGCTGGCTGCGGACTATGGCAATCCCACTGGACAAGGACGGATTGCCATCGGCCCGTAAAAAAGCGCCCCTCCAAACAATGATACGAGGAGGACTTTCTATGAAAAAACAGTTGTTACTCCTAATCGCAGCCTGCCTGCTCAGCAGCAGCGGCTTTGCCTGTGAAGAAGGCCGTCCCCAGGCCGTGCGCCTTCTTTCTGATGAAGCCCAGCAGATCCACGTCTTTACAAAGCATTGGCAGATCATTCATCCCCTGGATGGGGCGCCGCTGCAGGAATTTGCCGTGACGGACCTCGACGGCAACGGCTTACTGGAAATCCTGTCGCGGACGCCCGCGGACAAGGGAGCACCGCTCGTCTACGAGGTCACGCCGGCGCGCGATGGGCTGCAGCCAAAAAGTAAGCAGTGGTATTATCGCCATGCCTTGCGGCAGCACATCGCCTGGTTCACGATGCATCCTGAAACGGCCGCAGCTCCCTGGCTTGGCCGTACGGACACCGTCGAGATGATGCTCCAGGACAGTTATGACATCTACGCAGGCCGCAAAGAGGCCTTTGGTTAAGAGGAGGTGTCCTATGAAGAAAATCATGACGAAACGGCTCTTTTCCCTGGCCGCAATAGGCCTTATCTGCACGGCCTTCCTGAGCGGCTGCGGCAGTACGGAGCCGGGTAAAACGGGCGGAGAAGCGCCGCCTAAGATGGAAGCTATCCAGACACTTAAACTGGCTGGCAAAGACGTACCGCTCTATGAATTGACGGGCACTGAGCTGCCTCATTTCGTCAATTCTCGCTTGGCCGTAACAGCGGATGCGGTCTATGCTCCGACTCAGGAGAAAGGGGAAGACGATGCTCATCTCTGGAAATTCCCGATGAAAGGCGACAAGCTCTCGGCTGGACAGGAAATCGGTCTGATGAAACGGTCCTGGCTGACGACGAACGGCCAGAACGTCTATTTTTGCCAGGGCAATCATGTCCAGGGCATCTATGACGGTTCGGCTGTCCACCAGGCGGCCTTGAGCAGCAACCGGGAAGGTTCCCTCCAGGCTGTCTACGGCAGTGATACGGTCTATTTCGATCGCGAAGGGGCCAGTGCGACGGCCGGCATCACGCGGGGCACGCTCACGAAAGACGGCTTTTCGAATCCCAAACTGCTGCTGGCTACCTTTGGTTATATAGACCAGCGCAAGGCTGCTAAAGACGAAGTCGCTCCCAAGCTGATTGCAGCCGATACAGACGGCTTCTATATGCAGTGGACGGCCCGTAATGGTTCGAACAATGGCACGGGATGGACGAAACCGGTTTATGCTTTTGACCCGGATGGCAAGGAACTGCGTTCCTTTGAAGTAAATACAGGCCTGGCTGAAGGAATGCAGAAAGCTTCCGCCAGCGGACCTATCGTAGTGACTCAGGACTATGTCGTGTTTACCGGACGGGGCCTGTTCCGCATTTTCAATAAAAAGACCGGTGCCGCTGTCGGAGATATCACCTATCAGATTGACGACCAGGTCTACACGCCCGATGCCATCACCACGGACGGAACGAACCACGTCTATTTCACCATTTACAATCGTAAGCAGAACGTCCAGCACCTCTATCGCCTGGATCTGCCCTAACGGTAAGGGACTGTCCCATGAAGGCTTCTGCCCATCATGGGGCAGTCTTTTTTTTGCCTTTTTATCTGTCATGACAGTTGCGTTGTTGAATTATGTCATGTGTCATCTATCGGCCTAATGAAGACACCATGTTCAGCGTCGGTGGCAGCTTCGGCGGCGGTGAAAACATGATCAATGCCGGCGTCAGCCTGAAAATCGGCCGCGGCAACCATGTTTCCAACTCCCGTGTCGCCATGGCCAAGGAAATCCGCGACCTGCGGCAGGCCCTGGCTGAACAGGCTGCTGAAATCGCTCAGCTCAAAGGGATGCATCATCTGGCTATCGACCCCGATAAGAGCCTGCTCTTCCCGGATGTAGCCGATAACCACTGGGCTTACGAATACGTCAGCAAACTGGCTGGCAACGGTATCCTCGAAGGTTATCCCGACGGCTTGTTCAAGGGCAATCAGATGATGACGCGCTACGAATTTGCAGCCATCGTCTACCGCCTGATGGAAAAAGGACTTGGCCATACGGATCCGGAAATGAACCGCCTGGCCCGTGAATTTAGCAATGAACTGTCCTATATCCGCATCGATACGATTCATCAAGATAAAGACGGCACGCCGACGGTACAGTGTGTCCGCGTCAAGAAATAAGGACGGAGTTTGTAGAAGATGGCTTTAAATTTAAAACCATTCACTACAAACTACAAACTGCAATCTTAATACTCAAAAAGGCGCTGTCTTCATGCGACAGCGCCTTTTTGTCTATTCAGCTGTCTTATGTTATAATTAATAAAAAGCAACGGTTATGTGTACGGAGAGGCAGGTGACGGAGGTGGGGAAAAGGGGCAGGCTGGTGTGCCTTTGCTGGTTCTTTTGGCTCTTGGCATTTACGGGAGCCTTTGGGGCCGTCATTTTATATGATCATAATGATGGTCAGGCCTATGGCCGTATCCTGGCTGAACTGACAGGGGACGAAGTACAGGGCCAGCCGTCGTCCCAGTTGCTGCGCTGGCTGGCTGAGGATGAAGTCTTGGCCATTGAAGCTTACGACGTCCAGGCTGCGGTCTTGCAGCAGAATCGCCGTATTCCTTATTATTGGTATCCTCACTATACGGCGACGGTCGTCCTGGCCGTAGCCGATACCTGTCCTTTTCCTATCACAGGCTGGCAGAGCCTGGCAGCGGCACCAGTGTCATTGGCGCTGACGGCCGATGAACCAGAGTCGCTCTTTTTCATGCAAGCCATGAGCTATGGCTTGGACGGGAATCTGTCTGGCCAAGCCGGGATGGACCTGCTACAGCGCATCCAGGAACAAGGGCGTTTGCAGATGGCAGAAGGACCGCAGCATTTGCCGGCCCAGGTATGGGTCCTCTTTGATTACCAAGCCCGGCAGTGGCAGCGTCGGGGAGCACCTATTCATCTTGTCGTCCCCGTTGAAGGGACCTTATCGTTTCAGAAAGGCTTGCTAGCTAAACGCCCACTGGCTTTGGATGACTATAAGTTATCGGAAATGTTAATATCTCAAGATTACACCCTAATCCCACCATCTCCAAGCCAATATATTTCAGAAAACGAAATGCTTTTCCAAGAAGCTGACAAGATTTCCCGACAAATCGATTACCGCCTTTCCAAGGTTTACCGGCTTACCAGCTTGACAGGTATCAACCACCTGACCTGGTATATGGCAGCGTTGTTCCTGGTCATCCTCTGGGGATGCCGCTTGCGACGCCAAGTCTTACAGCCGCCTGTCCGCCAGGCATATCTCGGCGTCATCATCACTCTCTGTGCCTGGATATTGCTCCGCTGTTTCAAATTGAGCTTTCCCGTTTTTTGGGCTGATGGGATTCGCTGGAGCTGGTATAGTTATTATCTCTTTTACGGGATCCTCATTTCCCTGTTGGTCTGGATTGGCTATGTCGCCTCTCACATCGGCCTGACCCGTTCTTGCCCGGGCTGGCTAAAAGGGCTCTTCGTCGGAAACCTTCTCTTGGCCATCGGCATCTTGACCAATGATTTCCACCAGTGGGCCTTTACCTTTTCTGCGGATGTCATTGTGGCAGACAGCGACCATGGCTATGGTCCCTTATATTTTCTCTTGGCTTTCTCTTATGGAGCCGAGTTCTTAGCCGTCAACGGTGCCCTCTGTTATACATCCCTGCACCAGCGCGTAGGCCCGTCTTGGCGGCTGGTCCTGCCCCTGGCCTGTACCCTTGTGTATGGCGGCTATGTTATCGGCTACGCCTGGGGCCTGCCGAATGTCTTCCGTTCCGAATTGATCCTGACAACGGTCATCTGTACCTTGGTCTGGCTGGAAATCGTCACTAAAGGGCGGTTCCTTCCGGCCAATGAAGGCTATGTCGAATTTTTCCGCCAGTCCAACCTAGCTATGCAGCTCTACGATGATACAGGCCGCGTCTGCTATGCTTCGCATGATGTAGAACGCAAAGTACAGACCGATTGGGAAGCCCAGTCCATGCCAATCCGCGGCGGCTGGGTCCGCTGGTATCGGGATATCCGCCCTTTGCGGGAAAAACAGGCCGCCCTGCGCCGTGTCAACCGGGCCTTGACCCGGTCATATGAACTGCGCTGCCGAGCGGGTGCCATCCGCCGCCAAGTCGTGGACCGTCAGGTCCGTCAGCGCATCTATAGGGAGTTGGAAGAAATCATTGCTCAGAAGCGCCCGGCTATCGAAGAACGCCTGACCTATCTCAAGACGGCCCGGCCCGGTCCCGATACGGATGCCGTCGTCTGTTGGCTCCATATCTTGGCCTGTTATCTGAAAAAGCGCTGTGTTCTCTTGCTGCGGGGACGAGAAGATGGGACTCTCGATGCCCGGGAATTGTTCCTGGCACTGCAGGAATCGCAGCGTTACTTGGACCAGGCCGGCCTTCAGGGGCGAGTCGGTTTCGACCTGTCAGGGCGGCTGCCGGCGTCGGCAGCCTTGACCTTATATGATGTCTTTGAAGAGGTGGGGGAGGCTGCCCTGGCTCAACATGAATCGTATTGGCTCTGTCAGTTCCGGGAAGCGGAGAACCATTGGATTTTTTCTCTGGTTTTGGAAAAAGGCGAAGGCCCAGACTGGCTGCCGGCATGGCAAGGGCTGGCTGCTTATGATGTCGCCGTGCGTTGTGACGATACGGGCTATGGCCAGCGTCTGACTGTCTGTGTGGGAAAGGAGGGGGACCATGGTTAATCTCTATACCTTGCCGACGTATGTCGTCGTCCTGTTCATCGGTGTGATTCTCTGTCTTTTCCTAGCTAACAGCGTCCTCTATTATTACCTCATGCCGCAGGCCCAGTTCCGCCAGCTCGGCCGCAAATGTTTGGAAGGGAGCAGCCTGCTCCTGCTTATGGCGGTGGCGGCTATTTTGTATGAAGTCTACACGGACAGCCTGAGCGGTATCGTCTACGACGAAGCGACGGATTTCTGGCGCTACAGCACCGCCCTGGCCGGGACGGCAGGTGCTGTGTACTGGATCCATGACCGCCAGGCAGGGAGCCTCTTGGTTCTGGCAGCGTCTATCCTGTTGCTGCCCGTCTTCGATGACTGGCTGCCAGGTTCTTTGGTTCTGGCCCTGGTTTGTCTGGCCTGGCGCCTGATTTTCCTCTTTCCACGGACTTACGATCAGTATCAGCAGCATCTGACGGCCCGCTCCATCCAGACGGCCGTAGACTGCCTTGATGAAGGAATCCTCATCAGCTGGGAAAAGGGCGAGCCTGTGCTGGTCAACTTTACCATGTATGCCGTCATGGAACAGCTCGTCGGCACGGTTGTCCGCAATGCCAACATCTTCTGGCATCTCCTGCCCTTTTGTGGCAATCGCCCCGGCCTTTCCATGGAACGCCAAGGCCGGGATCTGCTCTTTCGTTGGGATTCCGGCCAGGCCTGGCTCTTGCAGCGGCGCCCTATCCGCTTCCGCCGCCAGTCGGGCTGGCAGATTACGGCAGCCAATGTGACGACCCTTTATCGCTTGAACCGGGAACTGGCCCAGAAGAATGCTGTCCTGGAACAGCGCAATGAAGAAATGAAAGAAGTCCTCGACGGTCTCGTAGCCCTCCAGATCAAGCAGACGACGGAGAGCCTGCGCTATAAGATACACGACCTCCTGGGTCAGCGCATCACTATCTTGCAGCAGCTCCTGAATAACCCGGCCGTCAGCGATTACGGCGAAATCCTGCCGCTCGTCGAAGATGTCCTGTCCGATTTGCGGCGTGATGCCGTGGCCAATCCGCAAGAACGGTTGGATGCCTTGGTGACGGCGTACCGCAACTTGGGCATCGCCGTGACGGTAGAAGGGATGTTGCCTGCCGATACCCGGCGAGCCGGGGAGTTCGTGCGCATCATCCGCGAGGCCATGACCAACGCCTTGCTCCACGGCCAGGCCCGGTCGATTGCCGTGACCTTCGGTACCGGCCGGCAGCCTGCTTTAGTCATTGCCGACGACGGCCAGGGCTGTCCGGGCCCCATCCAGACCGGTACGGGCCTGCAGGCTATGGAGCAGCGGGTACGGGCGTTAGGCGGCCGTCTGACGCTGACCAAGACACCGCACTTTATCGTTACTGTAGAAATGGGGGAGAACCATGATCCGACTGATCATCGTAGACGACCAAAAAATCTTGCTTGAAGGATTGAAGAAAATATTTGAAGGACAGCGGCATATTGAAGTCGTCAGTACTCTGTCTTTTTCGGAACTTGTCGAACCGGCTTGCAACCGGTTCCGGCCCGACGCCGTCCTCCTGGATATCTGCATGGAAGGGAAGAACAGCGGCATCGCTTTGACGCGGCGCTTGAAAAAGAAATATCCCGGCCAGAAGGTTATCATCATGACCGGGTTCCAAGATGTGAGTTTTATCGAAATGGCCCGCGACGCTGGGGCAGACAGCTTCATTTATAAAGAGAGTGCTGCCCGTGATTTTCTGGACTGCCTGGAGCGGACCCTGTCTGGGGAGCACCTGTTTCCGGATGTGCGGGAAAAAGTGACCTTTGGGGCTTGCCACATCAGCCTGACGGACCGGGAGCTGGATATCCTGCGTCTGGTCTGTCAGAACCTGTCGTATCAGGAAATCGCCGATGCATTGCAGATCAGCAAGCGGACTGTCAGTTTCCACATCAGCAATATGCTCAGCAAGACGGGCCACAAAAGACTGATCGGCCTGGCCGTTGAAGCCGCCGATAAGGGCTATGCCCCGTCCCGTCAGAAGTAAGCCGTCAGGCTCGTGCCGATGACCGTTTCTCGGAAATCTCTTGTCCAGGCCGTGTCGTGGTGGTTCTTCAGGGAAAAGCCTTCGATGGCCCAGGATAGGCCTGGCTGGACGATGTAATCCAGGCGGGCGCCCCAACCACAAAAGCCCATGCGGCGGAAGAAGGTCGTATCGCCGTCCATCGTATGGTAGAGAATAGATGCCGACGGCTGGTCGTAATAGCGTATCCAGGCTTCATACGAGCCTTTTTGCTGCTCGTCGAGATGGCCATAGGTCAGGGCGGCGACGAAGCCTGAATCGGTCGTATCATAGCCATCGGCATCGTGGCGGCCCCAGGCGTGGAGCAGGTCCAGGCTGGCCGTGAACTTCGGCGTCAGCTCATACATCAGGCGCCATTCGGCGATGCGCTGCCAATCAAAGCCCGTGCCGGCCCGGCTCTGGCCGACAAATCTCGGCCCTGACGGCGGCAGGGATTGGATGCGGTGGAAATCGAGATAAGCTGCGTCGCTTTTCAGCCGGCCGTACTGGCTGCTGTGGAGCAGGCTCCAACCCCGCTGGCGATGCCTGTCGTCAGCGCCCGTCGTGCGGCCGGCAAAGAAGGTCAGGCTGCCCAGATTGTCATTCCGCTGGCCCAGGCGCAGGCGCAAGCCGTCGACTTTTTTGTCGATGACGTTGCCGTCCAGGAGATAGTAGTTGAACCGGCCCGCTTCGACTTTGAGCCGGTCTTGTTCGTGCTGTACGTAGAGGCGGCCGAGATATAAGTGATGGTTGGCGTCAGGCTCTTTATCGTTGCGCAGGTCTTCGAGCTGCGTGCGCAGCGACGTCCGTTCGTCAAAGTGGACGAAGGGGAAGAGGCGCAGGCGGCGCGTCTCCAGGTAGACCCGTTCATCGTGGCGGCGGACCTTATTGGGCGCAGGCAAACTATCGGCACGGAACTGGCCCCGTCCCCAGAGCCAGCGGTAGTCGCCGTGGATCTCGATATAGGGATACGTGCTTTTTTCCGTAACTGGGATTTCCTGCTCCTCCAAGGGCGCCGTTTCTTCCACAGGCCTTTCCGGGGCGGCTGGCGATAACGCCGACAGGCCGAGGGGGATGAGTACGGCCGCGGTCAGGCAGGCTGCTGTTTTCCATAGCTGAAAAGCGTTCTTTTTCATGGGTGTATCCTTTCGCTATACGTTTTTTATAAGTATACCATGCCCCAAAGGCCCATGTATACCGGGATAGTTTACAAAATCACTGCTTCGGCGTGACCCACCGCACGGGGCTCATCCATAAATTCAAGGGGCAGGCCTAATCTTGCCTTATTCATGAAAAAAGTATATAATTAAAGTTAATGTAATGAATTTTTTGTATATCGATAGGGGAGATGTGTTTGTTCATGAATAAAACGATCGTTACGTCTATTTTTGTCGTATTGGCCTTGTTATTATCGACGACGTGGGACTTGCTGGCTGTCAAGATCTTGCTGACAGGCTGTCTCATGGGCTGGCTGGCCCGGACGATTGTCGCCAATTTTCAGGCCAATGCCAAAAAAGCCGCTGCCCGGAAGAAACGGGGACGCCGTCCGCGCGCGGCCCAGCACAGCCAGGCCGGTCCGACGAGCCAGGCCAGTGTATCCGGCCATTGATGAGTAAAAAAATTAAAATCCATAAAATATAAATCATTGTCATAAAGGCATATAAGATGTTAAAGAGGTTAAACGGAATCATAACGTTTAATCTCTTTTTTATACTTAAAAAATATAAGTAAAACGCCGACGATGACTTAATAGTATATTTGACAGGCCATTTTAATCGTGATATACCTACAGGTACAGAGGCAAGCGAAAAAGTCATAGCAGAGCTTTTTGCTATTCATTTACTGCATTTATTGTATCCTGCGTATCTTCGCGCATCCTCTGCAGCATATTTTTTGTAGGAGGTATTCATATGAATGGTGTTGTTTTAGTCACCTGTGCTATCGTCATCTTGGCGGTAGCCTATCGGTTCTACGGCAAGTGGCTGGCCAAGACGTGGGGCATCGATCCCAACGCCCTGACGCCGGCTCATCGCCTGGAAGACGGTCAGGATTATACGCCGTCTTCGAAATTCACGGTTTTTGCCAATCAGTTCTCGTCCATTACCGGTGCCGGCCCTGTCACGGGTCCGATAATCGCCGCCGCGTACGGCTGGCTGCCGGCCTTCTTATGGCTTATGATCGGCGGCGTCTTCTTCGGCGCTGTCCAGGACTTTGCCGCTCTCTATGCGTCCATGAAGAATGACGGCAAATCTATGGGCGTCCTCATCGAAAAGTATATCGGCACGACGGGCCGCCGCCTGTTCCTGCTCTTCTGCTGGGTCTTCAGCCTGCTGGTCATCGCCGCTTTCGGCGATATCGTCGCTACGACGTTCAACGGCTTCGCCAAGGATGGTTCCATGGTCCTGCCCAATGCCGCTGCCGCTTCCATTTCCATGTTGTTCATCTTCGTCGCCATCGCTTTTGGCCTGTTCATCAAGAAGTTCAACCCCAGCGAAAAAGTCCGCTTCGTCATTGCTATCGTCCTCTTGATCGCCATGCTCTACGTCGGCATCGACCTGCCGATTTATCTGGACCGCATGACCTGGCTGTACATCATCTTCGCTTACATCTTCTTTGCGTCCATCATGCCCATGTGGCTCTTGAAACAGCCGCGTGACTATATCAGTGCCTTCCTGTTGCTCATGATGATCGCCGGCGGTGTCATCGGCATCTTCATCGCTCAGCCGACGCTGAACATGCCGGCCTTCACGTCCTTCTCTGTCGGCGGCAAGGATTTGTTCCCGATCCTGTTCATCACCATCGCCTGCGGGGCTGTTTCCGGGTTCCACAGCCTCGTTTCGTCCGGTACGTCGTCGAAGACGCTGGATAAGGAACAGGATGCCGTCTTCGTCGGCTATGGTTCCATGTGCGTCGAATCGGTCTTAGGCGTCGTATCCCTGGTCATCGCCTGCGCCGCCGCTTCCAACGGCCACGTCGCTTCGGGTACGCCGTTCCAGATTTTCTCCGGCGCTGTCGCCGGCTTCTTCACCATGTTCGGACTGTCCCAAACCGCCGCTGCCTGCATCATGACCATGTGCGTTTCTGCCCTGGCCCTGACGACCCTCGATGCCGTCGGCCGTATCGGCCGTATGTCCTTCCAGGAATTGTTCAGCGTCGATGAAGGGCAGAAAATGACGACGATCCAGAAAATCTGCGTCAATAAATATTTCGCCACGGTCATCACCTTGTTCTTCGGCTTCCTGCTCTGCTTAGGCGGCTACATGAACATCTGGCCGCTCTTCGGGTCAGCCAACCAGCTGTTGTCGGCCATGGTCCTCATCTGCCTGACGGTCTTCCTCAAGACGACAGGCCGCAAGAGTTTCATGCTCTACGTCCCGATGGTCGTCATGTTCTGCGTCACCATGACGGCTCTCGTCGAATCGGCTTACGCCCTGATCATTAAGATTGCTTCGGGCAACTGGTCGCTCCTCATCGAAGGCCTGCAGTTCGTCCTGGCCATCGCCCTCATGGTCCTGGCTGTCTCCATCGTCTACCACTGCGGCAAAGAACTCATCCACGCCGACGATAAGACGGCACACCAAGACGCCCAGCCGACGGCTACGCATTAGCTAACCCCTAAAAAGGGCCTGTTGCATATGCAACGGACCCTTTTTACTTATAAAAAATATAATTTATAAAGTTAAATACTTATTTAGAGTCAAAAGTATAACGTTTTAATTATAAATTGTGAAAGTTTTCGCTTAAAATCCCTTGACAATGTACTGAGTAAAGTGTACAATCTCAGTAACGTTTCCGATAGGAAGCCATTTATTCTTAGTCATCAAGAGGTATGTTATCATGGGGTACTTAAAAAATTTGACCATCATGTGTTGTACGATATGATCGTATTGTACAACCATTCATAAGGACAATACAATACGAAACCTATTCATCCAGAGCAGCCGAGGGACTGGCCCGATGACGCTGCGGCAACCTACGTAGGTAAGGTGCCAATTCCAGCAGGAACAACCTGGCAGATGAAGTCATGGGCATACGTCTATTTATAGCGCCATCTGCATGTATCAGGTGGCGCTTTTCTTTTGCCAAGAAGGAGCTGAGTATATGGAGCATGTGGCAAAGTATTTGACTGAACTAATCGGCAACACGCCGCTTTTGGAACTGACTCATTGGCAGGCCCGGCACGGCCTCAAGGCCCGGGTCCTGGCCAAGCTGGAGTACATGAATCCCTTGGGCAGCGTCAAAGACCGCGTCGCAGCGGCGATGATCGAAGAGGGAATCCGTCAGGGGAAAATCGATCAGGATACGGTCATCATCGAACCGACCAGCGGCAATACGGGCATCGGCCTGGCATTGGTCGCCGCCGTGAAGGGGCTGCACCTGATCTTGACCATGCCTGACACGATGAGCCTGGAACGGCGCAAGATTGTGTCGGCCCTGGGGGCAGAAATCGTGTTGACACCGGGCATCGAGGGGATGCGCGGCAGCATCGGCAAAGCCGAAGAATTGAGGGATTCTTACGGCAATGCCTTCATTCCCCAGCAGTTCGACAATCCGGCCAATCCGGCCATCCATCGGCAGACGACGGCTGAAGAAATCTGGCGCGATACGGACGGAAAGGTAGACATCTTCATTTCTTCCGTCGGCACGGGCGGCACCATCACCGGTACGGCCCAGGGCCTGAAAGGCCATAAGCCGGACGTCCAGATTGTCGCTGTCGAACCGAAAGATTCGGCTGTCCTGCACGGCGGCCGGCCGGGACCGCACGCCATTCAGGGGATTGGCGCCGGGTTCATCCCGAAAGTATTGGATATGTCTCTCGTAGATGATGTGATCGACGTATCCAATGAAGATGCTTACGGCCGGGCCAGGGAAGTGGCCAAGACGGACGGCCTCCTGGTCGGTATTTCTTCCGGCGCGTCGCTGCAGGCGGCACTGGAACTGGCCAGCCGGCCGGAAAATGAAGGCAAGACCATCGTCGTCCTCCTGCCGGACGGCGGCGAACGCTACTTATCGACGGCTTTATTCGAGGGGTAAAGAAATAAAGATACAGCCGGTATAGAGGGGGAAAGAACATGAAGAAAAAACATATCATAGCTATACTGGCTTTCACAGCGGTATTAGCCGCCGCGGGGGCATTGGCTGGCTGCGGGCGCAGCGATACAGCCGATGGCGGCGGCACGATGACCTTGACCAATGTCTCGTATGATCCGACTCGTGAGTTATATAAAGAATATAATGAATTGTTCCAGAAACACTATCGGGAGACCACCGGCAAGGACATCCGCATCATCCAGTCCCACGGCGGATCGGGCAGTCAGGCTCGGTCGGTCATCGAAGGGAGCCGGGCTGATGTCGTGACCCTGGCCCTGGCCCACGATATATCGCTCATCGAAAGAGCCGGTCTCATCCATGAAGGCTGGCAAAGCGATTTCGCCAACGATTCGGCGCCGTACACGTCGACCATCGTCTTCCTGGTCCGCAAGGGAAACCCGAAAGGGATACGCGACTGGGATGACCTGGTAAAGCCCGGGATCAGCGTCATTATGCCGGACCCGAAGAGCAGCGGCGGTGCCTGCTGGAACTTCCTGGCCGCCTGGAGCTGGGGCCTTGACCATTTCGGGGGGAATGAGATCAAGACCCGTGCCTTCATGACCGACTTGTACCGCAATGTCACGGTCATGGATTCCGGCGCCCGCGGCTCGACGACGACCTTCGTCGAAAACGGACAAGGCGACGTCCTTATCGCCTGGGAAAACGAAGCGCTTTATTCGATGCGCGAATATCCCGACAAGTTCGAACTCGTCGTGCCCAGCATCAGCATCATGGCCCAGCCGAGCGTGGCTGTCGTCGACCGCCTGGCCCGGCGCAAGGGCCACGAAGAAGCGGCCTGCCAATACTTGCAGTACCTTTATTCCGATGAAGCCCAGGAATTGGCGGCTAAGAACGGGTTCCGGCCGTCCAATCCGGACATCCTTCAGCGCTATGCCGACCGCTTCGACTTGCATGTCAAATTGACCAAGATCAGCGATTTCGGCGGCTGGGAGGCTGCGTATGTCAAATTCTTCAACGACGATGCCTTGTTCGACAAGATCATGGCCGACGTCAACGGCAATGAATAGGAGGGGAGCCGGATGAAACACTTTTTTGCCCGTTCTGGCGGGCGCAATCAGATTATTCCCGGCTTCGGCCTGACCATGGGCATGAGCATCACCATGCTGTCCCTGCTCATCCTCATCCCGCTGGCGTCAGTCCTGGCCCATTCGCTGCAACTGACGGCCAATGACTATGCCAAGCTCATCACCAACAGCGGTATCCGCAACGCCTTCATCACCAGCATTTCCTGTTCCGTCCTGGCGGCGCTGGTGAACTGCGTCTTCGGCTTTATCCTGACCTGGGTCCTGGTACGCTATGAGTTCATGGGCAAGCGCCTCCTGAACGGCGTCATCGAACTGCCCTTCGCCTTGCCGACGGCCGTCGCCGGCATCACCTTGTCCAAGCTCTATTCCGATACGGGCTTCTTCGGCAGTTTCTTTGCCAGCTACGGCATACAGATTGCCTATACCAAGATTGGCCTGACCATCGCCATGGTCTTCGTCGGGATTCCCTTCGTCGTCCGGTCCATCCAGCCGGTCCTGGAAAAGCTCGACCCGACGTACGAAGAAGCGGGCAGCATGCTCGGCGCATCGCCGTTCACCATTTTCCGGCGCATCATTTTCCCGGAACTGCGGCCGGCTTTGCTGACAGGCTTCGGCCTGGCCTTTGCCCGGGGTCTCGGCGAATACGGCAGCGTCATCTATATTTCCGGCAACAGTGCCAAGCATCACACCCAGGTCGTTTCCTACGTCATCATGCAGAAGCTCAATTACGTCGATTACGCCAGCGCTACGGCCATTGCCTTGGCCATGCTGGTCATCGCCTTTGTCACCTTGTTTTCTATCAATATGATCCAGGTCCATCAGGCCCGGCGCGTCCAGTAGAGGAGGGGAGCCATTATGAAACACAGCAAGCTGGAAATCGCCTTGCTCACAATCAGCGTCGTCTTCGTCGTGGTCATGCTCATCGTCCCCCTGGTGTCGGTCCTGGTCAATTCGCTGGCCGAAGGTTGGGAGTTCTACATCCAGGCCCTGACGACGCCGTACGTCCTGTCGGCCCTGCGCCTGACCTTGCTGGCTACGGTCGTCGCCGTCATCGTCAATACAATCTTTGGCCTCGGCGCGGCCTGGGCTATTTCCAAATTCGACTTCCGGGGCAAGCACTTCTTGACGACACTCATCGATATCCCTTTTTCCATTTCGCCGGTCATCGCCGGCCTGGCCTTCATCATGACTTTCGGCCGCATGGGCTGGATCGGCCAGTGGATCGAAGTCCTCAACGACTATTGGGGGACGGATATCCAGATTGTCTTCGCCATTCCCGGCGTCATCTTGGCGACGATTTTCGTCACCTTTCCCTTCGTCTTCCGGGAAATCATCCCCGTCCTCAGCACCAATGGGCGCGATGAAGAGGAAGCGGCAGCCCTCATGGGCGCCAGCGGCTGGACGATTTTCTTCCGCATCACCCTGCCGCAGATCAAATGGGCCCTGCTCTACGGCATCGTCCTCTGTACAGCCCGGGCCCTCGGCGAATTTGGGGCCGTCAGCGCCTTGTCCAAACTGCGCGGCGAGACCTTTACGCTGCCCCTGGAAATCGACGCCCTCTATCAGTCAGGGTCAGCCGATGCCATTACGGCGGCCTTCGCCGTATCATCTCTGTTAGTACTCTTAGCCATTATCGTCCTGCTCCTTCGGACCTTCCTCGAAGCCAAGGCCGATAAGTCATCGTAAAGGAGGTGAAGCTTATGTATGTCGAAATGAAACACATCGAAAAGAATTACGGCTCCTTCCACGCGTCGCGCGACGTTTCCTTTGGCATCGACAAGGGCAAGCTCGTCGCCCTCCTCGGTCCCAGCGGCAGCGGCAAGACGACGATTCTGCGCATGCTGGCCGGCCTGGAGAATCCCAACAGCGGCGACATCTTCATCGACGGCCGCCGGGTCAACGACATTCCCGCTGCCAAGCGGGGCATCGGCTTCGTCTTCCAGAACTACGCCTTGTTCCGCTATATGACCGTTTTCGATAACGTCGCCTTCGGCCTGGAAATCCAGAAGCGGCCGAAAGAGGAGATACGGAAGCGGGTCCTGGAAATGATCGACCTCGTCGGCTTGTCGGGCATGGAAAAGCGTTATCCCAACCAGCTCTCCGGCGGTCAGCGCCAGCGCGTGGCTTTTGCCCGGGCTCTGGCACCGAATCCCCAGGTCCTGCTCCTGGATGAGCCCTTTGCCGCCATCGACGCCAAGGTCCGCCAGGAACTGCGCAACTGGCTGAAGGATACGATCCACCGCGTCGGCATTACCAGCATCTTCGTCACCCACGACCAGGATGAAGCCGTCGAAGTGGCCGATGAAATTATCATCACCAACCACGGCCGTATCGAACAGGTTGGCACACCGCTGGACATATACCGCCAGCCGCAGACGCCTTTTGTAGCTCAATTTATCGGAACTCCGGTTGTCATCAATAACTGCAACATCCTCACAGGGTTCCTCAGCATCGGACAAGGAAAACAAGCCATTGTCCGGCCGGAATTTCTCAAGATCTATAAATACGGTACAATGAAGCAGTACATCAGTGCCGCCGAAGAAGGGACCGTCGAAGCCGTCGTCTTCCGGGGCAGCCATCTCGACGTGACCGTCCGCATCAAGGGACTGGCCGTCCATGGAGAATATTCTTTCGACGACCCGCCTTTGAATGTCGGAGAGACCGTCCAGGTCCTGATTTACCGCTTGTATGTCCTCGACGGCGACAAGACGTATTTGAAAGAAAACAGCGCCATGATTTCGGCCGACGTTTTCTATATTTAATGAAGGAGTTTATGCTATGCAGATTACCAGTGAGAAGCTCATCCATACGGATGTCCTCATCATCGGCGGCGGGACGGCCGGCTGTTATGCCGCTTTGACCCTCCGCAGCCTGTCTGACGCCTCGGTGGTCATCGCCGAAAAGGCCGATATCCGCCGCAGCGGCTGTCTGGCAGCCGGCGTCAACGCCTTGAATGCCTATATCACCAAGGGCCATACGCCGCAGTTCTACGTCGACTACGCCAAGAAAGACGCAGCCGGCATCGTCCGGGAAGACTTGCTTCTGACCATGTCCGAAGGCCTCAACGAAGTCACGAAGAAGCTGGAAGATCTGGGGCTGGTCATCTTGAAGGATGAACAGGGCGAATACGTCGCCCGCGGGACGCGCAATATCAAGATCAACGGCGAGAACATCAAGACTATCCTGGCCGACGCCGTCAAGAAACTCGACGACGTCCAGGTCATCAATCACTTGAACATCACCGACTACATCGTCCGCGATAACACCATTGCCGGCGCTCTTGGCTTCGATATCCGCACGGGGACAGCCTATGAAATCCGGGCCAAAGCTGTCCTCTGTGCGACTGGCGGCGCTGCCGGCCTGTATCGGCCCAACAATCCCGGCTTTTCCCGGCACAAGATGTGGTACTGTCCTTTCAATACCGGTGCCGGTTACGCTATGGGCATCCGGGCCGGCGCCGAAATGACGACTTTTGAAATGCGCTTCATCGCCCTGCGCTGCAAGGATACCATTGCACCGACCGGGACCATTGCCCAGGGCGTCGGTGCCAAGCAGATCAATGCCCGCGGCGAAGTGTACGAACAGAAATATGGCCTGACCACCTCTCAGCGGCTCTATGGCACGGTCCGGGAAACGCTGGACGGCAACGGTCCGTGTTATCTCGGCACAGAAGGCATTACGCCAGCCCAGGATGAATCGCTCCTCAAGGCCTATCTCAACATGGCACCGAGCCAGACCTTGAAATGGATTGAATCGGGCAAGCTGCCGAGCCAGCAGAACGTCGAAATCGAAGGGACTGAGCCCTATGTCGTCGGCGGCCATACGGCCAGCGGCTACTGGGTCGACACGAACCGCCAGACGACGATCCGCCACCTCTATGCAGCAGGTGACGTTGCCGGCGGCTGCCCGCAGAAATACGTCACCGGTGCCCTGGTCGAAGGGGAGATTGCCGCCAAAGACATGGTCCGTCAGGGCCTGACCGATGCAACGGGCCTCGATGAAGCCCAGGAAAAGGCCATCCTCGCCGAAAAAGTGGCTGAATACAACGCCGCCCTCGGCGAAAGGGACAGTTTCTTCACGGTCGAACAGCTGGAAGAAGCCATGCAGAAGGTCATGGACACCTATGCCGGCGGCATCGGCAGTCATTACCAGTACAACGAGAAGCAGCTCGACCTGGCCGATGAAAAGATCGACCAGCTCATCGAACTGGCCGCCCACGTCGGCGCCAGCGACTACCATGAACTGCTCTTCGTCTACGAACTGCGCGAACGTCTGACGGTCTGCAAGGTCCTCATCGCCCATCTCCGGGCCCGCAAGGAAACGCGGTGGCATTCCTTTGCAGAAAACCTCGATTACCCGGAACAAAGCGATGACTGGCTGAAATACGTCAACTCCCGCTTGGGCGAAGACGGCCAGGTCCACATGATTTACCGCGATTTAGTACCAGGAGGGGACGTTTATGAGCATACGCATTAATCAGGAACGATGCATCGGCTGTGGCCAGTGCATCGACGTCTGCCCGGGCAGCCTCATCGACCGCAACGACCAGGGCAAGGCGTGGATGCATTATCCCAAGGACTGTTGGGGCTGTGTGTCCTGCGTCAAGGAATGTCCGGTCCAGGCCATCGACTTCTACCTCGGCGCCGACATGGGCGGCCGAGGCAGCACGATGAACGTCACGGCGGACGGCCATTACCTGCATTGGCATATCCATCAGGCCGACGGGACGGAAAAGACCATCACTGTCGACCGAAAACAGGCAAATTCGTATTGAGTCTGATAGGGAAAACGCCAGTATTCAGTATATTTCTTATCTGTCGTTTGACGTTTGAAGTTTGACGCATAGACGCACATCAAACATCATACATCAAACATCACACATCAAAACATAGGGGGATTTCATATTATGTGTGCATTATCGCATCTCGACAAGTTAGAGGCCGAAGCGATTTACATCATCCGCGAAGTTGCCGCGGAATGTGAAAAGCCGGTCATGCTCTATTCTATCGGCAAGGACAGTTCTGTCATGCTTCACCTGGCCCTCAAGGCCTTTTATCCGGAAAAGCCGCCTTTCCCGTTCCTCCATGTCAATACGACGTGGAAGTTCAAGGAAATGATCCGCTTCCGCGATGAAACCATGAAGAAGTACGGCTTGCAGCTCATCGAATACATCAATCAGGAAGGGGTCAAACAGGGCGTCAATCCCTTTGACTATGGCGCAGCCTATACGGATATCATGAAGACCCAGGCCCTCAAGCAGGCGCTCAACAAATACGGCTTCACCGCTGCTTTTGGCGGTGGCCGCCGGGACGAAGAAAAATCCCGCGCCAAAGAACGTATCTTTTCCTTCCGCAATGAAGCCCAGGCCTGGGACCCGAAGAACCAGCGTCCGGAAATGTGGAAGCTCTACAATACGCACATCCATAAAGGCGAAAGCATGCGCGTATTCCCGATTTCCAACTGGACGGAAAAAGATATCTGGCAGTATATCAAACGGGAAAACATCGACATCGTGTCCTTGTATTTCGCCAAAGAACGGCCCTGCGTCTATCGCGATGGCAACATCATCATGGTCGACGACGACCGCATGCGCTTCAAGCCGGGAGAAGAAATCATGCACAAGAAGATCCGCTTCCGTACTTTGGGATGCTATCCTTTGACAGGGGGCATCGAATCCGATGCCGATACGCTGGATGCCATCATCGATGAAACACTGAGCGCCGTCTCGTCGGAACGGACGAGCCGCGTCATCGATAATGAAGCAGCTGGCAGCATGGAACGCAGAAAGAGAGAGGGGTATTTCTAAAATGGATAGAAACGGAAACGGCTTGTTAAAATTTATTACCTGCGGCAGCGTCGACGACGGCAAATCGACACTCATCGGGCATCTGCTCTATGATGCCAAATTGCTTTATGCCGACCAGAAGAAAGCACTGGAACTGGAAAGCAAAGTCGGCAGCCGCGGCGGCGCCATCGACTATTCGCTCCTCCTGGACGGCCTCATGGCCGAACGGGAACAGGGCATCACCATCGACGTCGCCTATCGCTATTTCAGCACGGATAACCGCAGCTTCATCGTCGCCGACACACCGGGCCATGAAGAATATACTCGCAACATGGCTGTTGGCGCTTCCTTTGCCGACTTGGCCATCATCCTCATCGACGCCACCAAGGGCGTCCTGGTCCAGACCCGCCGCCATGCCCGCATCTGCGCCCTCATGGGGATCCGCTATTTCATCTTCGCCATCAATAAGATGGACCTGGCCGGCTACAGCCAGGAACGCTTTGAAGAAATCAAGGGACAGATTGCCAAGCTCCGCGATGAATTAGAACTGGCCAACGTCGTCCTCATCCCCGTATCGGCAACGGAAGGGGACAACGTCACCAAGACTTCGGCCAACATGCCCTGGTACCAGGGTCCGACCATCCTCGATTACCTGGAAACGGTCAACGTCGAAGAAGACAAAGAAGAAGGCTTCTACCTGCCCATCCAGCGCGTCTGCCGCCCGAACCATACCTTCCGTGGCTTCCAGGGCCAGATTGAAAGCGGTTCCTTAGCCGTCGGCGATACGATTACGACTTTGCCCAGCAAGGAAGAAGCCAAGGTCAAATCCATCCTCATCGGCTTCGATACCGTCGAGTCGGCCGTCAAAGGCCAGCCGGTCAACGTCCAGCTCGACCGCGAAGTCGACGTATCCCGGGGCTGTGTCTTCACCAAGGGAACGGACGTCGCCCTGAGCCAGCGCATTACGGCGACCATGCTCTGGATGGATGACCAGGACCTGACTGTCGGCAAGGAATATGTCGTCAAATTGGGGACGAAAGAAATCGTCGGCGTCCTCAGCGACATCGATTACACCATCGACGTCAATACAGGGGAAAAGAAGCGCGCTTCGAGCCTTACGAAGAACGAAATCGCCGTCTGCACGCTCTTCCTGCAGGAACCGATCGTCGTCGACACTTTCAGCCATCACAAGGTCCTGGGCGAACTCATCCTCATCGACCGCGTCACCAACATGACTTCGGCTTGCGGCGTCGTCATCGACGTCAACGATACCAACGCCGACCACACCTTCGTCCATGGCTCCTTGAAGGTTCGCGGCGATGTCTTTGAAGATTTCTTCTACGGCATGCAGAGCCTCAATATCACCAAGGCCAAACCGGCTTTCCACCAGTACCACATCGGCGATACCATCCCGACGAAAGGCGAAACCTATACATATCCGGATGACTTCGACATCCTCATCCTCCGCGACAAGGTTGCCGTCGAAATCCGCGACGCCAAAGTGGCCAACATCCTGGCCCTCGATGGCTATGCCTATACGGAACAGCCTCTGGTCAATGGCCGCGGCTTTGCCATCAACGTCCATTCGACGCAGGAATTTGCCGCCTTTAAAGCGGATTGTGCCAAGGCTGGGGAAAACTCCGATGCCGACCTCTTCGACAAGTGGATGACTTTTGAAACGTATCGCAAAATTAAATTCCACAACGATTTTGAATAATGGCTATTTAGAAAAGGGGCTGTCTTCAGTGAGACGACAGCCTCTTTTCTGTATGCAAAAATAGCATGGATTACCTGTAATAAGCTACAGTGTCATAAAAGAACATTTTATATATAATAAAAACAAAGAAAGGCCTTCCTATTTGTGAATCATATGTGGAGAGAGGTGAGGCAATATGACCTGGAAAAAAATAAGGCCGCGATTAAGTCTTCTAATAGTTGCCGTTCTCATGCTTTGTGTCATGCTCACAGGCTGTATGTCCGATAAGTATGCCAATAGTGAATATGTCGGCACGTGGAAGGCGACGAAAGCTTCTATGAGCGGTGTCAGTCTCGATGTCAATAAAGCCATTGGCAGTTTTGTCCTTGAATTAGAAGCCGACGGCGACGCCAAGGCGGTTATCAAAGGCGAAAAGAGCAGCGGCGATTGGGAAGAAGTGGAAAACGGCTTTAAACTCAAGGATTCCCAAGATGAAATGGCTTTTACGAAAGTCAAAAAAGGCGTAGTCAAGACCGAATATTCCGGCATGGTCATTCTTTTTGAAAAACAAGCTTCCAAATAGTATGACACATTTAGATTCCTCAACGATAACGATTTTAGATGATAAAAAGCATAGCATTTAGAAGAATTTAGAAAAAACTGTTGCTACGGCAACAGTTTTTTTCTTTCCCGACTGTTATCATAAAGTCAACGAGGCGGCTTATGATGTCGTCACGGTGTATGTGAAAAAAACAATTTGTTCATCCATTATATTTGTCATTTATTTCTTTAGAAAGAGGGTAACAGCATGGGCTATCAATTAAATGCAGATGCATTGAACACGGTCTTTGCCAAATGGTCGGATACGTATGATATTTACGCTCCGAAACTGTTTGCAGGTACAGGGCGGTCTTCGATGCAGGATATCGTACGCTATGGCAAGATCACCAAGCCTGAAGAAATCGTTTGGGACAAACGATCCGACTACTCGGCAAAAGACGTTTTGTTGCCGGTTTGCCAGACCTTGTTCTATTTCAATGAAAATACCGTCACCGAAGCCGAAGCTCCGGAAAAAGGCGCTATCATCTTGCTGCGCAGTTGCGATTTGCACGCCATCAAGCGCTTCGATTACATGTATCTCCAGAATGGCCCCGAAGACTATTACTACAAACGCGTCCGCGACCGCGTCAAATTCGTCCTCATGGGCTGCAGCCAGGAATTTGAAAACTGCTTCTGCGTTTCCATGGGCACCAATACCAGTGATAACTACGATGTCGCCTTGAATTTCAAAGACGGCCAGTATTTCCTCGATGTCAAAGATGACGTCCTGGGAAAAGCCATTACAGAAGCCAAGGCTCCGGAAGCCGACGTCGTCCCCGACCATGTGACCGAAAACAAACTGCAGGTACATATTCCGGAAAACCTCTCGTCGGCCATCGCCAAATCCCACGTCTGGGATGAATACGACAAGCGCTGCATCAAATGCGGCCGCTGCACCCTGGCTTGTCCGACCTGCACCTGCTGGTCCATGCAGGACGTATTCTTCACGGAAGACCATAAAGCCGGCGAACGCCGCCGTGTGCAAACATCCTGTATGTTCGACGATTATACCCTGGTAGCCGGCGGCCTTTGCTTCCGCAAGAAGGCTGGCGAACGGATGCGCTTCAAAGTGCTCCATAAGACGCTGGAATTTAAACAGCGCTCTGGTTTCCAGATGTGCGTGGGCTGCGGCCGTTGTGATGCCATCTGTCCGGAATACATTTCGCTCAGCCATTGCATCAATGTCAAATTGCCGGAAGGCATGAAGGAGGTCACCGAGAATGAATAACGAATACTTACCGTTCCGTTCGGAAATCTTAGAAGTCATTAAACATGCCGATGTGGAATATACTTTCCGGATGGCCTATGACCGTGGCAAAGAACATCCGGTCAAACCGGGCCAGTTCTTTGAAATCTCTATCCCGAAATACGGCGAAGCTCCCATTTCTGTCAGCGGCATTACCGACCATTCCCTGGATTTCACCATCCGTAAAGTTGGCAGCCTGACCGATGAAATCTTTGAAAACTATGTCGGCGACCACTTCTTCATGCGCGGGCCTTATGGCAATGGCTTCGACGTCAACATGTTCAAAGGCAAGGAAATCGTCCTGGTCACCGGTGGTTCCGGCTTATCTCCGGTCCACGGCGTCATCGACTACTTCGCCGACCACATGGACGAATGTAAGAGCCTGACTGTCATTTCCGGCTTCAAATCGCCGGCGGACATCCTCTTCAAAGAAGACCTCAAACGCTGGATTGCCGATGGCATGAACTTCATCTGCACGGTCGACAAGGCTCCGGAAGAAGGGAATTATGACGGCCATGTCGGCTTAGTCACCCAGTACATCCCGGAACTGCCCCTCAAAGACTTCGACAACGCCATCGCCGTCGTCGTCGGTCCGCCGATGATGATCAAATTCTCCATCCAGGAATTGATCAAACTCGGTTTCGATGAAGAAAAGATCTGGCTCTCTGAATCGCGCAAAATGTGCTGCGGCCTCGGCAAATGTGGTCACTGCCGTATTGGCAAAGTCTACGTCTGCCAGGACGGGCCGGTATTCAAATACACCGAACTTCGTACCTTAATCGACTAGGAGGCTGATACATTATGGAAATGAATTGCGGCAAGTTAAAAAAATACGCTTTCCGAGTAACGAAAAATCGCAATATGGCTTCCGCCCGTGTCCGTGTACCCGGTGGGTCCCTGAATGCCAAGGTCCTGGGCCAGGTCCAGCATATTGCAGAAACATATGGCAATGGCGAAATCCATCTGACCATCCGTCAGGGCTTTGAAATCATGGGGATTCCCTTTGAAAAAGTAGAAGAAGTAAAAAAGGCCCTGCAGCCGATCATTGATGAACTCGACATCAATCAGAGCGAAAAAGGCGCTGGTTTTGAAGCTTCGGGCACACGAAATGTCATGGCCTGCGTCGGCAACCGCGTCTGCCCCTTCGGCAACTACGATACGACGGCCCTGGCTAAACGGATTGAAAAGGCTATTTTCCCGAATGACCTGCACGTTAAAGTAGCCCTGACCGGCTGTCCTAACGACTGCGACAAGATTCGCATGCACGACTTTGGCGTCATGGGCATGACGGAACCCCAGTTCGACCCCAGCCGCTGCGTCAGCTGCGGCATGTGCGTCCGCAAGTGCAAACAGCTTTCGGTAGAAGCCTTGCAGATGAAGAACTTCCGCCCGGTCCGCAACGTCGAAAAATGCATCGGCTGCGGCGTCTGTGTCTGGGCCTGCCCGAACCGCGCCTGGACGCGCAGCAAGGAACAGTATTTCCGCATCACCCTCTTGGGCCGTACGGGCAAAAAGAACCCGCGTATGGGCGTCGATTTCATTAAATGGGCCGATGAAGACAGCGTCGTAAAGATTATCTCCAACGTCTATGCTTTTGCCAAGAAATATATTGACCCGACCGCTCCTGGCGGAAAGGAACATATCGGCTATATGGTAGACCGTACGGGTCCGGAAGAATTTATCAAATTCATCCTCCAAGACGTCCACCTGCCGAAGAAGGCGGAAATCTATCGTCCTCTCAACTGGTCCGGTATCCGCTACGTCGGCTTGAAATCGGAACCGTTCTACGTCGGCAAAGACGTAAACCCGGCCGATTTGGATGTATTCCAGAAGCCGTTGCCGCTGAAATAGGGAGGTGCCTATGTACAACGACGAATACGCAGCTTCTGCAGCCGGTGCGGCCGCCAAGGTCGGCCTGCTGAAGAAGAACCCCTTAGGCTATTTCCTCATGTCGGCTTTAGCCGGCGCCTACATCGGCTTCGGTATCCTTCTGTCCTTTACCGTCAGCGGTACCCTCGGTGCTATTCCTATGACGAAGATCGCCATGGGCCTGTCCTTTGGCATCGCCTTGAGTCTGGTCGTCATCGCCGGGGCAGAACTGTTCACGGGCAATGCCTTCGTCCTCTACAACGGCTGGCGTTCGAAGACGGTCACTTTGACGGACGTCGTCCGCCTGTGGGTCGTCTGCTACCTGGGCAACTGGTTCGGCGCCATCGTCTTGTCCCTGATTTTCTACGGTGCTGCCGGCACGGCTGGCGGCACCGGTCAGGCCCTGGCCAATGCCGCTGCCATGAAGATGAGTCTGCCGCCGCTGGTACTCTTCCTCAAAGGCATCCTCTGTAACGTCCTGGTCTGCCTGGCCGTCTGGTGCGGCTTCCGCTGCAAATCGGACAGCGGCAAACTGATTATGGTCTTCTGGTGCCTCTACGCCTTCTTTACCTGTGGCTTTGAACACAGCGTAGCCAACATGACCGTCCTGACCCTGGGCCTGCTGAATCCCGCCGGCACGGCCGTCAGCGTCGGCGGTTATCTCTACAACCTGGCCTTTGTCACCTTGGGCAACATCGTCGGTGCCATCCTCTTCTTGTCCATTCCCTACGGCATTGCAGCGAAGAAGATTGGTGATTAGTGGCTAGTGGATAGTGGATAGTGGATAGTCGCTCGTGGCTATCCTTATAGGAGAGCTGTCAGCGGAGCTGACTGAGAGGTTGCTCTTTCTTTATAGTAGTCCGTGAGTTGTAGGGGCACACGTGGGACGCCCGTCAGGAATGATAGGACATATCCCGGAGCGGGCTCGCCACGTGCGAGCCCCTACAGAAAAAAGGACCTGTCGCATTTGCGACAGGTCCTTTTTCAATACAGCGTCACGCGCTGCTGGTCTATTTCGATGAGGCCATCGGCCTTCATATGGCTCAGTTCCCGGGCTACGGCGGTCCGGTCGGCACAGAGGTAATCGGCCAGCTGGGTCCGGGTCATGGGGATGGTGAAGGTCGGGCTGCCAGCCTGTTCGGACTGGAAGGAGAAGTACGTCAGCAATTTCTTGCGCAGCGTTTTTTTGGAAATGACTTCGAGCTTTTCCAGGAGCTGGGCATTCTTATCGGCCATGAGGCGGAGCATGTTTTCAATGAGCTGAAAATGGAAGGGGCAGGCATTGGTACAGACATGCAGGACCTTGTGGAAGGGCAGGACCAGGAATTTCGTGTTCTTTACTGCCTGGAAGGTCACGATGGATTGAAGTACCGTACCACAGACAAAGGTTTCTCCAAAGAGACCGCCGCTGCGGATGACGGCCAGGACGGCCTTGTCGCCCCAGCGGTCTTCGTGGATCATGTGGATTTCTCCGCTGAGGACGATGCCGATGTAGCGCACTTCATCCTGAGCCAGGACCAGAAATTCGCCTTTGCGGACGGTCCGGACCCGCGCACCCAGGCAGGTGAGCATGGCCATGCGCTTGTCGGGGCTGATGCCGGTAAAGAAGGGGAGGTCATCGGGCAGGATGGGTAAAGAATCAGTCATGCGAAAGACCTCCTAGTAACGGCGATAGAGACCGATGACTTTGCCCAGGATTTGGCAATCTCGGGTGTAAATCGGTTCATATTCGTCATTTTCCGGCTGCAGGCGGATCGTATCGGCTTCGTGGAAATAGCGTTTGACCGTTGCTTCCTCGCCGATGAGGGCGACGATGATTTCGCCGTTTTCTGCCGTTTCCTGGCGGCGGACGATGAGCTGGTCCCCTTCGAGGATACCGGCGTTCTTCATGCTGTCCCCTTGGACGACGAGCATGAAGCAGTCGTCATTGCCGATGAAGTCCGCCGGGAAGGGATAGACGTCTTCGACACACTCTTCAGCAAAAATCGGCGCACCCGCCCGGACCTGGCCGACCAGGGGCAGGGGAACGACTTTCTTGGAACGCCACGAGCCTTCATCGAGGAGTTCGATGGTCCGGTTCTTGGCCGGGTCGCGGCGGATATAGCCCAGGTCTTCCAGGCGGTGGAGATAACCGTGGACCGTTGACGTCGAGCTCAGGCCGACTTCTTTGCAGATTTCCCGTACCGACGGGGGATAGCCGAATTTATGGACACACGTGCGGATATATTCCAGGATTTGTTTTTGACGGGTCGTCAGCATTTTTTCATTATTAATCATATATAATCACTCCAGTCTGGGAAAGTTATAGCAATTCCAGTATAAGCTACCCTTATTATAGCGAAATTTATAAAAAAAATCAAACGTTTGTTCAAAATATCTTGACAAGAACAACCGTTCGACGGTATAATAAAACCGTCGACGAACGGTTGTTCTAAGAAATTTCGTTCTAAGAACGTTCGTTTTAAAGTCAGGAGTGATTGCCATGAAATATGTCGTATTGGCCGTGCTGGCCCTCTTTATGTGTACACAGATTGGCTGGAGTTACCAGCCTTCGCAGGAATACCTTTCTGTTGCCGTCGAACCGGGGCAGACGGTCTGGCAGCTGGCCTCGGTCGCAGCCGGTGATGATATGGACGTGCGCCAGGTCGTCAATGAGATTTTAGAAGACAACGGCCTGACCGGGACCAGTGACATCCGTCCGGGCCAAATACTGCGCCTGCCCATCGCACCGGGCCGGGCCGAACAGGTGCGGACGGCGTTAGCACGGCAGCTGGTGGATCAATGAGAATCTTCGGTAATCTTTAAGATCGGGTTGTCGATGAGGCGGTCCGCTTCGTCGATGTAGCGGCGGACAATGGCCTGCGACTTATGACGGGTCTGGCGCATGATCTGCCGTTCTTCGACGTGATGCTGGGCCGCCGACGTGGCAAAGCCATGGCGCAGGCTGTGGGCGCCGTAATCATCCGGATTCATACCCATCAGCCCGGCGTAGTGTTTGACGATGAGGGCGATTGATTTATCGGAAATCCGAGTTTTCCGAACATGATGCCCCTTCGTCAATCCCCGAAAAACCGGCCCCGTCGTAATCCCACTGATATCAAGCCATTTCTGCAAGGCCGTGACGGCACAGTATTCTTTATCCTTGACCATGGGAATAGCAATCATCTGGCCCTGGTCGAACTGGTCTGTCTTCGATTTGCGCAGCGTAATGAGCAGGCCCAGGCGGGTGAACTTCAAGTCTTCCACGTCGATACCGGCCAGTTCCGACCGGCGCAGGGCCCCGTAGAAGCCGACCAGGAGAATGGCCTTGTCGCGGACCTGCTGGATTTCGTCGCCTTCGAGATAAGTCAGCATTTCCTTGATGTCGTCGAAGAGAATCGGTGCCTTGCCGTGCTGGATGGTCCCTTTCATGCGCTTGATGCCCCGCAGGGCGTTCTTGACGATGGGGTAGCGGCAGGGATTTTCTTTAAGACCGGCAGCGTCGAAATTTTCCGTCAGCGCGCTGATGCGCCGGGCAATGGTATTGGCCTTGGCATTGTCGGCCAGGTCGTTGATGTAATTGACGATGGTCTCTGGTTCAGCCGGGAACGACGACAGCTGGTGATAGCTGCACCAGTCACAGAAATCGTTCCAGTCCGAGCGGTAGGCGTCGACGGTATTGGCGGCCCGTGCCGTGTACAGGCTCTGGCGGGCTTTATTGGATAACTTATCATTTTGAGCAATGGCTTCACTGCGGCCGATGAAAAAATTCGGCGCATCTGTCAAGTTAGACAACAGAAAACCTCCTTTTCAGGCGCTTTACAAGAACAACTTGTAGATACGCCTTTTTTTGGTATACAATAGAATCAAATAGGGAAAGAAGGGGAGTTGTTATGGCAATCCGCAATGGTCCTTTATGGGACAAAGTGCTGAAAATCGCAGTCTGTCTGGGCCTGTTCCTGGCTTTTTGGGGTGTCCAGTGGGTCATCCCCGATTTCTATCAGGAACTGTTCCGGCTCAGCCTGGCTGGCGACGTGGACGGCCTTATCGATTATATTTCATCCTTTGGCATCTATGCGGCCCTCATCAGTATCTTCATGATCACCGTCACGGATATGACCGGCCTGCCGTCGATTCCCTTCCTGACGGTCAATGGGGCCATTTTCGGACTCGTGCCGGGCCTTATCATTTCCTGGGTTGGCGAAGTCCTGGGGACGGAACTGAGCTTCGTTATCTTGCGGACCGTCTTACGCCGCCAGGCCATCCACGTCATTTCCCGCCATCACCTTAGGAACCAGCTCGACCGGTACAGCCGCTTCCGGACGCTGGCCGCAGCCCGGTCCATCCCATATATCCCCAACGTACCGTTTACAGCTATCGCTGCCGTCAGCCATCTCAGCCAGAAAGACCATTTTCTGGCAACAGCTGCCGGCAAGGTACCGCGGGTCGTCATCGAAGTCCTCTTGGGCCATGACCTCATCCATATCAGCCAGCACAGCGGCCGCCTGGCTTTCTGGGTCGTCCTGACGGTCCTGATCTGTTACTTCTGGCACCGCCATCAGCAGGCTTAGCGGCCGAAGAGGACCATGATGATGCCGCCTAAGGTCGGCATGGCGACCTTAGCCTCTTTAAGCAAGGGTTTCGGCGCTAAGTGCGTGAATTTTGCTCCGACATAGGCACGAAAATCATAATAAAAAATTCCCCCTAATATATGATATAATTTGTATTATACCATATATTAAGGGAAAGAAAGGACCATATCTATGAATATTACTGTTTATCTCGGTTCCCGTTGTGGGAACCAACCTTGTTATGCTGATTATGCCTATGCGTTAGGGGCCTGGATTGCCCACCATGGTCATACGCTCGTTTACGGCGGCAGCCGGACCGGGCTCATGGGAAAACTAGCTGACGGGGCTTTGCAGGCCGGGGGGCAGGTCATCGGCGTGGAACCGCAGTTCTTTATGGATGAGGAATTACAGCATGAAGGCTTGACAAAACTGATTGTGACGCCAGATATGACGTCGCGCAAGCAACAGATGATGGACTTAGGCGATATTTTTCTAGCCTTTCCCGGCGGCATCGGGACGCTGGAAGAAATCAGCCAGGTCATGAGCCAGGTAAAACTGCACCAGTTGGAAGGGCGCTTTGCCTTTCTCGACTTCAATGGCTATTATCAGCCCATGAAAGCCTTGATCCAGCAGATGAGCGCCGAAGGATTCGTCGATAAGGCCTGGGCTGATGCCGTGCCTTTCGTATCATCCTTTGCGGAGCTCACAGCCTTTGTCCTCGGCCGCGATTTGCCAAAACCGGGCGAAACGTGGCGCCATTTCAAGAACCATATGTACCGCATCCTCGATTTAGCGGATGACGCCGAAACGGGTGAGACCTACGTCGTCTATAAGACCTTGTATGGCGAATACCGCGATTTCATCCGCCCTCTGGACATGTTCCTCAGCGAAGTGGATCATGAGAAGTATCCCGACGTCCCACAAAAATGGCGCTTTGAAAAAACGGCGGGCCTTTGTTCTTGGAATCCGGCTATTTCCAGCCAATATCTGAAAAAGTGAATGTTAATAGATGATGACCGGTGTATTTTTGTCGACGTTTTTATAGATTTTCGCGGCATTGGCCGGCGGCAGGTTCAAACAACCGTGAGAGCCGTTCGATTTGTAAATCTGGCCACCAAACGAGGAACGCCACGGTGCGTCATGAAGGCCGACATTGCAGTTGAAAGGCATCCAGTATTTGACTTTCGAGTCGTAGCCTTGACCGCTCAGGGTGGCATTTCGTGTCTTATAAGTCAGGCCGTAAATGCCCTTGGGCGTACCGTGCTTACGTGTCGGATTGCCCGAGACGAGATAGCTTTGTAGAAGGCACTGGCCGTCTTTATAGAGCCATAGCTGCTGGTCCTTCAGACTAACTTCGATGTACGTCGTACCCCAGTCTTGATGGCCGTGGACCGCAGCCGTCTGGGCGTAAACTGGTTCGCAGACCGTGCTCTGCTTCTGGGCCAGGAGGTCTAGCAGGTGGGCCGTTTCCTTTTCCTGGTCGATGCGCCAGCCGTAATCGCCTTCGCTGATCGTGATGTCCTGACCGCCGGAAGTGTGGAAAGTCCGCGGCGTATAGGCCGTATCGTATTTGTCGGCCAGTTCTTTGACGAAGGCCCGAACCTGCTGCGGGTCAAAGGTGACCTGGCCGTTAGCATCGGTTCTGAGCCAGGAGACGATGCGGCCGCCGTCGAGGGTCTCGCTCTGATCGCCGAACTGATAAGTGATGGCCACGCCAGCGTAATCCTTCTGGGCTTCTTCCAGCGGCGTCAAAGAAACCGGTGCAGCTTCCTTCGACACCAGGAACTTTTCGGCCTGTCCGCCTGAGAGGGCAAAGACACCGCTGCCGACCAGAAGTCCAAGACAGACAGTCCCGAGAATTAGAAAATAGTGCTTTCGCTCCATGAAAAATCATTCCTTCAAGTACACTTTAAGATAAATCTTTTCTCAATGTATCACAAATTGTAAAGGAATGCAAGGAAAGCAGCCAATATCTGACGCAGTAAATCACAGGCGCTGGATTGCGTCGAGGGCCAGCGGCGACCGTTCACATTCATCGGCCATCATGGTCAGCTGGTAGCATAAAGGGCTGCTTTTCATCATCCGCTTTTTTCAATCCATCCAGCTCTTCGACGACAACCAAAGGAATGACGACGTGATTGTCTTCAAAACACTGCATGGCATACGGCGCCTGAATGAGCACATTCGTATCGAGTACATAAGTCTTTGCCATAGAAAATCCCACCTTTACGCTATTTTCTTCAGCATACCAGCTGAATATATAGAGCCCGTAAAGAGGGCGAAAATTCTATTTCAATTCTTCCGCTGTCGGGTCGACGCCGAACCATTTTTGATAGAGCTTAGTATATGTCCCGTCAGCTTTCAGCTTTGCCAGGGCTTGGTTGATGGCCTTCAATTCATCATCATGACCTTTGTCGATGGCCATCGCTGAACCAGCCATTTTTTTCGGTTCACCGACGACTTTCAGGTTATTCATGCCGCCTTTGGAAACGTAGTACAAGGCAACGGCTTTGTCGATAGCGACGGCATCACTGCCTCCATTCTGCAGTTCTTGCAGGCATTGGTAATTGCCATCGAATTGCTTGAGGACAGCCCCTTGTTTTTCCGCAAAGTCTGCCGGTTTAGAGCCGGCTTGGACGGCTACGGTCTTGCCAGTGATGTCGTCCCAACCATGAATGGTCGTATTGTCTTTCTGCACGACGATGACCGAGCCGCCGATATAGTAAGGTGCCGTGAAGTCGACTTGTTTTTTCCGTTCTTCCGTTGCCGACATAGCTGAGGCAATCATATCGATTTGGCCGCTTTTCAAGGCTGGAATCAAGGCATCGAAGCCCATGGCCTTGATTTCGACTTTGCGACCCAATTTTTCCCCGATGGCGTTGGCTAAGTCTATATCAAAGCCAGTATACGTATCATTTTCTGCCATTTCAAAAGGCGGGAATGACGGTTCCGTCCCGACAATAAGCGGTTTGTTTGTTTTTGCCGGAGTTTTATCCGATTGTGTACCGCATCCTGCTAAGACACTCATTACCGTCAAGGCAGCCGTTCCTGCGAGTATCCATTTCTTATTCATGTTCATTCCCCCTCATGACCCCTCATGAAATGATATAAAATTTAAAAATTCAAATGTTAAGAAAAATTATGTATTAAATAGGCATTTGTCAATATTTCAGCGAATGATTATTCGAATAAGTCTTGATATAAAGAGCATAAAGGAGGAGTTTCTATGTCTTTGAATCGATTGCGCGAACTATTCCAGTCTGGGAAGGGAGCTGTCGGCACCTTTGTCAGTATGGGCAATGAATCCGTCGTCGAATGTCTCGGTTATACGGGATTGGATTTTGTCATTATCGATACAGAACACGGCCCTTTCGATACAGAAACGATGATGCAGCTCATACGAGCGGCAGAACGCGTCGGCCTAGTGCCCGTTGTCCGCATTGCTAACGTCAACCATAAAGAAATCCAACGGGCGGCAGACTGTGGGGCTCAGGGACTGATTGTGCCGTGCCTGCGCGACATAAAAGATTTCCAGAAAACCGTAGCTTTGGCAAAATATGCACCTATCGGCCAGCGCGGCTTTATCAAAGGGCGGGGGACTGGCTTCGGGCAATTGCCCTGGGCGGCGACCGATACGCTGGAAGAATATTATGCCAATAGCAATGAACGACTCATGGTCATTCCGCAATGCGAAACAAAAGAAGCCTTGGAACAAATCGAAGAAATCGCCGCCATGGAAGGCATCGATGGCATCTTTATCGGCCCTTTCGATTTGTCGACATCCATGGGCCTTCCGGGACGATTCACACATCCTGATTTCTTGGCAGCGAAAGCGCGTATCTTAAAGGCCTGCAAAAAAGAAAACAAACCTTGCTATCTCTTTACGACCAAACCCAAAGAAGCCGCAGCCTGCTTAAAAGAAGGCTATGCCGGCGTAGCTCATGAACTAGACTTCGATATCCTCATCCAAGCCTATCGCGACATCGTAAGCCAAATACAGTCCTCGCGCTGACTTCTATTGAAAAAGAAGCCGATAGGAGCAGGAATTTCTCTTTACTATGCAGAATTATTCCATATAACGACACTGCATAACGAAGAGGTGATAGCATGTCTCTGGAAAATCAGGAATTAGCTTGTGTGCAAGCTTTTTTAGAAGATAGGGCTTCTGAACGGCTCATGACGCGTTTATTGGCTGATGCCGGGGAAAACTTGCCTGGTTCCGACGTCTGGCACAGCATATGTTCCGCAGCCACCTTTCGCCAGACGAACAACGGGAGCTGCTGGAAACGGCTAAGGCAGATACGCAAGGAGACCCCGAGAAACGCCAAGCGGCTCACGATGCCCGTCTGTTGCTGCTGAAATCGGGAATGTGTCTTTCCATCCATGAATCATGGTATTTGCATAAGGTAAAGCATATGCCCTTAGAAAAAGCCTTTCGCCAAACCATGACGCGTATCGTCGTAGGCTTTGGCCAACTTATGTCAGAATCGGAGATTCCTAACGATTTTGAAATGCAGCTCTGGTACCGTATACAAGGGTAGACAGGAAAAGATATTGCAATTTCTCCGCTTTTTCGTTATAATAAATACATATATGTAATTTTTACCTTAGTATTTATTTACAACAGGAGGAAATGGGATGGGCTTTATTAAGGAATTTAAAGAATTTGCCATGCGAGGCAATGTACTGGACATGGCAGTCGGCGTTGTTGTCGGCGGTGCCTTTGGGAAAATCGTCACGTCTTTGGTCAATAACATCATTATGCCGCCTTTCGGCGTTCTTCTCGGGGGCATCGACTTTTCTGACTTCTTTATCCCTTTGAGTACGGAACATGTTGAATCGTTAGCCGAAGCGAAAACAGCCGGGATTCCTGTTATCGCTTACGGGGCTTTCCTCAATACGGTATTAGAATTCCTGATCATCGCTTTTGCTATCTTTATCGTCATCAAACAGCTGAACCGTTTCTTTCCGAAACCAGAACCGGCTCCGGAACCGCGGCTTTGCCCGTTCTGCCGTCAGCCCATTGCTGATGACGCTACGCGCTGCCCGCATTGCACCAGCGAATTGCCGGCAACTGTTTCGGAAAAATAACCTAACCAATGGGGGAATGGTAGATGACGGACAAACAAAGCATTGCCTTAAAAATCAACGATTGGTTAAACGATTGTGTAACTGAAAGCGGCGCCTTCTTTTTGAATACCGTAGAAGCTGGCCGGCCAAAATCGCGTCCCATCAGTTTCCACATGCTGAAGGACGGGGTCAATTATTTTGGTGTCGGTGCCATGAAGGAAGTTTATCGCCAGATGCAGGAAAACCCATATGTAGAGATTTGCGGACTCATGGGAAAGGGGGAAACTCTTTTTCCGTTATTATGGGAAAGCTGTTTTTGAAAAAGGTGATGAACTGTCCCAAGAAGCGCTGGCACAGCCTGGCTATCCAGTCATGAAGAAAATTTACACGCCCGAAAGTGGCAATCATTTCGCCGTTTTTCATTTTGAAGAAGCAACAGCTGAAAAACGGGCAATGATGTCCGTATTAGAAACATGGAAATTATAAATAGCTAAAACTAGCTCAGAAAGGAAATGACCTTATGGTAACACATGTATTGTGGAATCTCTTGCAGCAACTGAAATCTGATTACGAATGGGTAGAACTTAGCCATCGCCTGAACAATGACAGTCCGTATTGGTCTGGCATGCCTGAAGGCTCCGTAGAAATCGGGAAAGTCGTCTTTGATTGGGGAAATCCCATGCTGGAATGTTTGATCCAGACCTTCAAATTTCCCGGCCAATTCGGCACGCATATTGATTTCCCCGGCCATTTTGCCAAAGGGACCGCACTGTCTGAAAGCTTCGGCGTACAGTACATGGCATATCCCTTGGTCGTCATCGATGTCAGTGAAAAAGTAGCCCGTGACGTCCATTACGCCGTTACCGTTGACGACATCAAAGCCTATGAAGCGGCTTATGGAGCCATTCCGGAAGGCGCATTTGTCGCACTGCGGACGGACTGGTCGAAGAACTGGCCGGATAACGATAAGCTCTGCGGCTTTGATGAAGAAGGTAATGAAAATGCCCCGGGCTGGTCGTTAGATGCCTTGAAATACATCTACGAAGTCCGTCATGCCGCTGCTAACGGCCATGAAACCTTTGATACCGACGCATCTGCCGTCGCAGCTGAAGCAGGAGACCTCATCTGTGAACGCTACGTCCTCAGCCAGGGCCACGTCCAGATCGAACTCTTGGATAGCCTCGACAAAGTAGCCCCTGCCGGTGCCATCCTCCTGGCATCCTGGCCCAATATCGAAGGCGCAACCGGACTTCCGGCCCGCGTCGTAGCCATTACGCCGAAATAAAATAAAAACAGGGACATTCCAAATGCGATGATGTATGGAATGTCCTTGTCTTTTCTAATTTCAGTGACCAGGAAAGGAGGGCTTTAGCTATGAGTGACACGGCTATCAAGGAAGCTATGGATTACGAAAAACAGTTTGCCACGAATAACAAGCTGAAATCAGCCTATTGGGAACACGAACGTACCATGCGCGACATCGCTTCGGCCCTTTACAGCCGGGAAAAAGCAGGCCAGGAACGCGGCGAAAAGATTGGTGATAAGACAGGACGCCAGGCACTCAGTACTTTGCTTCAAAAGCTATTGGAGGAAGGCCGGAAAGAAGAATTTGACCGTGTCTTGCGAGATAATGAGTACCAGGAAAAATTACTGCGAGAATATCATTTGAAAAAAGGTTTTAGGAAGGACCCGTCATCATGCGGGTCTTTTTTTTGACCCTATTTAGCCCTAATAAGACCTATTCGGGCTTATTAAGACCGAAAAAGCCTTAATAAGAAGCGCCAATGCTATGGCCTTCGCATGACAAGGATAACCGCCATAACCATCTGCCGTCAAAGAGCTTCCCGATGGGACTACTCACTTGACGGCTGACGTTCGTACCGGTTTTTGGATGGACATCCCAGGATCAGCTTGGACAACAGGAACACATTCGAGGAGGAGTCCATCATGAAGGTACAGGAAAAGATGAAGACATATGGAAAATTGCTTTTTCGAGAGCTTTTTGTGAATTTTTAAGTGGCTTAAAATTACTTACGATAATTTAACGTTATCGGTAGTAATAATACTTCTAACTCCACCCCGTACTGCTAATGACTGTAAAATCACTATATTTCTAGTAATTCACTATCATTAATGATATCTACTTATTTTTATTTGGCTCATTTTTGATTCTCTCCCTGCTAATATGGCCAAATTATTATACTGACGGAATTTTTTTGCTTCATAACCGGACTTGTAAACCTGTATCTGTATTTGCTGATACTTGAGATTGTATGATTCATATAGGCTGGCGGAATTGAATATAGGCGCCATGCGTCTTTAAGCATATTTAACTTAGGTCAAGATGAATGATGTTAATCTATCATGATAGTTTGCCAGGTTCTTGGTGTAGAATCCTTACTACGAGCTAATCTGTTATCTATGGATATGATTCTTTTTTCTATACAGGTATCATCTTGATAGTTGAGCTAATCAACTACTTTTAGAGAAATTAGGCTTCTTCTCTAAAAGTAGTTCAAAAAAACATTCATTGCGAAGGCCTTTCTTTGGCAGTATAATTAGGGTTGCTTATTACTGTTTTTTACGGAGGTTATTCGCCATGCAGCGATTTTTATCTTATGAAAATACAATTTTAGCCGTTGTGATGATGGTGTCCTTTATCAATCCTTTTACCAGCAGCGCTTTGACGACGGCTTTGCCTGGGATTGGTACGGCTTATGGTGCGACGGATGCCAAGCTCAGTTGGGTCATTGAGTTGTTCTTGATTTCTTCGACGGTGACGATTATGCCAATCAGCAAGATTGCCGACCGGATTGGCAAGCGTCATGTCTTCTTGTTTGGTGTATCCTTATTCTGTGTCTCGTCACTGGCTGTGTATTTTGTGACTTCCCTCTATGGCTTATTTTTACTGCGCATCTTGCAAGGCCTGGGCAGTGCCAGTATTTTTGCCACCAGCATGGCCATCGTCTCCCTGGTCACCCCGCCGGAACGTCGCGGCCGGGCTATGGGCTTTACCATTGCCGCTGTGTATTGCGGGCTGTCTTTTGGTCCGGTTCTGGGCGGTTTCTTTTCTTATTACCTGGGCTGGAAGACGATTTTTTATTTTATCGCCATTATCTGTGCCGTGGCCTGGCTGATTGCCCTGTATAGCATGAAAAAGGAAGAATGGATTGTCAATGCCCATGGCAGTCTGGATTTGTTTGGTAGCCTCTTATATGCCCTGGCTATGATTGCCATTATGGTTGGCTTATCGGAAGTAACGAGCCTTTTCTATGCTAAATATCTCTTGGCCGCCGGCTTCATCCTGTTCCTGGTGTTCTTGTATGGTGAATGGCACCGGAAAAGCCCAGTCCTGCCCGTCCGTATTTTTGCCGACAATCGCGTGTTTTCCTGTTCCAGTTTGGCAGCTATGCTCAACTACTGTGCAACTTTTGGCATCAGTTTCCTCTTGTCCATTTATTTGCAGCGCATTACCGGCCTCAATGCCCGTGACACGGGACTCGTCCTATTGCTCCAACCGGTACTGATGGCGCTCTTGTCCCCTGTCACCGGAGCGCTGTCGGACCGTATCAATCCCGCCGTCCTGGCTTCTTCCGGTATGATTTTGATTACCTTCGGTCTCTCCTGTCTGGCAATCAATGTCTCTCTTTCTTCCTTCTGGCTCATTGCCCTGGCCCTGGTCATCATCGGCATCGGTTTTGCCCTGTTCACGGCGCCGAATAATAACGCGATTATGGGATCCGTGGCACCCAAATATTATGGGGCTGCTTCATCGGTCGTCAGTACGGTCCGCCTCATCGGCCAGGTCCTCAGCGTGGCCATCATCACCTTGATCCTGTCACAAAGCGGGGCTGCTACGACATCAACCTGGCTGGCCCAGCACATCCAGCAGGCCTTCATCGTCTTCACCGTTCTCTGCGCCA